>DATHPF010000156.1:0-1793 GCA_035484155.1 Streptosporangiaceae bacterium | reverse complement strand
ACCCGCCCGGCCAGGCCGTCAGTATCGACAACGACCGGCGCGGTGCCCGCCGCGCCCTTGTCCTTGCCGCCATCACCGTCGGCCGCGCTCGTGTCCCCCGATGAGCTGCCGCCGCCCGGGGAGCTGCCGGCTGTTTCGTCGCCGGCCTTCTCCTTGCCTTCGTCCACGCTGGCTGGCCGGCCTGCCAGCTCCGGGCCGAACGGCGATGTTGCCGCCGCCTGCAGCGGCAGCAGGAACGGCCTGGCGCCGTACGGGAACGACAGGTCGAAGAAGTGCGCGTCGTAAATCGGGTCGAAGCTGCGCCGGGACAGAAAGGCCAGATATTTGCCGTCCAGGCTGAAGACCGGGTCGGTGTCAATGAACCGGCCGTCGGTCGCGTCCGTCACCTCGCCGTCAGCGAGTCTGGCCAGCCGGAGCTTGCGTAGTGCCAGGCCGCCCGGGTCGGCCGGGTGATCGGTTGGCTCGGACCAGGCCAGCCAGGCGGAGTCGGGCGACCAGGCGAGGCCATTGATAGCGCCATTGGCGGATGCCGCAAGCTCGCGGACCTCCCCCGAGGCGACGTCAGCCAGCCACAGATGCCCGTCCTGGGCCGCAACCGCAACTGCCGAGCCATCCGGCGCGGCGGCCAGGCTCTGCACCCGGCCTACCTGCCCGGCAGCCAGGCGGCGGGTGGCCGCGTAGCCAGGCGCGCCGCCGATGGCGAGCGAGTCGGTGCCGTCTTCATCGGTGGCCCAGACGACGTCGCCATCGGTGCCGAGCACCCGGGGGAACCGGGCGCGTGCGCCGGGAACGGCCGCGAGCGCGCGGGCCGGGCCGTCACGGTGGGTCAGCCAGTGCACAGTGCCGCGCACTTCGACCGCGCTCGCCCGGCCGGTCTTGTCCACCGACAGGCTGCCCACGTGGTCGGCCGCCGTGATCAGCCGTGATGCCCGGCCGCGGGCTGGCGCGCCGAGCACGATGTCCAGCCGCGCCGGATCCGCGTCGAGACGGTCCAGCAGCCATAGCTCGCCGCCGCACGAATAGATGATCCGCCGCCCGTCGGTACTGGCCTGGCGTGCGTACCAGCCATCATGATCGGTGTGCCGACGCAGGCCGGTCCCGTCGGCGGCGACTGAGTAGACATTGCCGGTGCCCTCGTAGTCCGACAGGAACGTCAGCCGGTCCCCGACGATCATCGGACTGCCAAGCTGGCCGCCGATGTCAGCCAGCACTCGCCGGAAAGTGCCTGCCGCCGCTGCGTCGAGGCCGTCGCCGACCCACAGTCGTCCGGCCGTGCCACCCCGGTAACGCTTCCAGTGCGCCATGTCCTGGCCCCAGGTGCCGGTCAGCAGCGCAGTCCGGCCGTTGCCGGCGGAGATGTCACTGACCGGGCCGAACGGCAGAATCCGCTCGGCGCCCAGCGCGCCCGACAGGCCAGTCCCCAGCACCCGCGCCCGCATGTGATCGAGGAACGGCTGCCCCGCCGGGCTGATGGCGAGCACCTCGCCGTCGCCAGTCCAGCCGCAGACCTTAGCCGTCCGCCCACCCCAGTGCGTCAGCCGCTGCGTGCTGCCGTCGTCAGTGCTCGCGACGTAAATCTCCGGACCGCCGTCCCTGCTGCTCACGTAGGCCAGGTGGTCACCACCTGGCGCCAGGCGCGGCCATTGCACGGCCGCCTGATCAGCGGTGAACCGCCATGCACGGCCGCCGGCTGCTGGCGCCAGCCAGACGTCGTCGTCGGCCACAAAGGTAACCAGGTCGGCTTGGATGTGCGGAAAGCGCAGATATCCGGCTGAAGTCATCAGGTCAGCGTA
>DATHPF010000155.1:0-12468 GCA_035484155.1 Streptosporangiaceae bacterium | reverse complement strand
GCGAACCGCAACGTGCGCGCGCGCGCCGCCGCTCGCCAGGTCCTGACCGCCGGCCTTGTCGATACGCGACTGCTGACGGTGCTCGGTACGCTGGCAGCGCAGTACCCGATCGACATCAGCCGGTTCAGCGACGCAGGCCCGTTCGCGGACAGCTCAGTGCCGAACCGGATGGCCGAGATCGTCGGGCTGACCGCCACGCACGCACGGCACCAGACCAGTCAGCTCGCGGGGGTGGAGGCGCTACTCCAGAGCCTGCTAGCCGGTGACGAGGCGACGGTGACGCCGGTGCCCCTGCCGAGCGGCCGGTACGGCCTGAAGATCCAGTTCCCGGCGCCGAGTCCCGAGTAGGCTGCGCCGCCTCACCGGGCCGCGTCACGGGCTGCCTCACGGGGCTGCCTCACCGGGCTGCCTCAGTGGGCCGTGGACTCGGTCGGCCGGCGGAACCGGCTCAGCGCAAAACGCTGCCTGAGCTCCGGCGCAGGCCCGCCCGGCGTTCCCGCGGCGAGGTCGGCAAGCCACTCGCCGAACAGCGGCCCGAACTTGAAGCCATGCCCGGACGTGCCGCTGCCGACGACAACGTTGCCGATCCGGTCCACCACGAAGTCCTCGTCCGGCGTGTTGTCGTAGACGCAGCGCTCGGCGGCGGCCGGCTCCGGGTCGTAACCGGGCAGATACTGCCTCGCGACTTCCGACAGCTTGCTGAGCAGGTGCGGATCCGCCGACTGATCCTGCGCGTCTGGGTCAGTCGCCGGGCCGCTCGGATGGATCCCGATCTTGTAGAGCGGCGACCCCGGCACCGGCAGCCCGTACGGCGCCCGGTCGGCGTGGCAGATAAAAATCGGCATCGCGGCGGTCGGCCCGGCCGGCTGGAGGTAGGCGACCTGCTCCAGCGTAGGCCGGCCCGGCAGGGGCACGCCGGCGGTCGCCAGCAGCGCGCCCGACCACGGGCCCGCAGTGATCACGGCGGTGCGCGCGGTCACCGTGCCCGCGCTGGTATGCACGGTGACGTGCCTGTCATCGTCCGACAGGCGCAGCACGCGCACGCCGGTCCTGATCTCCGGCACCGCGGCGGCCAGCGCCGCCAGCGCCGTGTCGGCGGCGATCACGCAGGACTGCGGCTCGAGCAGGGCTCGGCCGTCGACCCGGACGGCCGGGAACCGGTCCGCGGTCGCCTCGGCCGACAGCAGCTCGCACGGTGCATCAGCCGCTCGCATGGCGTCGTGCACGGCGCGCAGCCCGGTCCCGAACGTGAGCTGCGGCGTCGGCAGCAAGATGCGCTGCCCCGACTCGGTCTCAAGCTCCCGCCACAGCTCGCCCGCCTGCCGGGCAGCGGCGACGTAGGCCGGCTCGGGATAGCCGAGCCGGAAGATCCGGCAGCTACCCTTCGATCCGGCCGCCGGATGACCGATCTCGGCCTGCTCAAGGACGACGACGTCGCGGCCCCGCGCCGCCAGGGCGCGCCCGGCAGCCAGCCCGAGCAGGCCGGCCCCGATGATCGCGACATCGCGCAGGTGTGCCATCCCCGGCAGACTACTCAACAATGCGCACGCGGCGTCGCCGCGGCGGGAAGGCAGGCAACGGCTTATGAGCCAGGCGGTGACCAGCGGGTGGTGCGACCGACAGTTTGGCGCTGTGCAGGAGGAGTTCGACCGAAACTTCAGGGAACGGGGTGAGCTCGGGGCCGCCGTCTGCGTGACCATCGACGGCACAGTGGTCGCCGACCTGCGGGGCGGCTGGACCGACGCGCACAAGCGTCAGCCGTGGTCGGCGGACACGCTTGTGAACGTGTTCTCTGTCGGCAAGGGACTGCTCGCAGCATGCGCGGCGAGGCTCGCCGGGCTCGGCCTGCTCGACCCGGATGCGCCCGTGGCCCGTTACTGGCCGGAGTTCGGTGCGGCCGGTAAGGACGCCGTCACGGTTCGCCAGGCGCTGAGTCATCAGGCCGGGCTGCCCGCCCTGCGCGAGTCCTTGCCGGCGGGCAGCGCACTTGACTGGCAGCTCATGACGTCGCTGCTCGCGGCTGAGGAGCCGTGGTGGCCGCCGGGGTCGGGGCACGGCTACCACGTCAACACGTTCGGGTACCTGGTCGGCGAGCTGATCTGGCGGGTCACCGGCAGGAGCGTGGGCGAGTACCTCCAGCAGGAACTCGCCGGACCGCTCGGGGCCGACGTGCACATCGGCCTGGCGGCCGCCGAGCACCGCAGGGTCGCCGAGTTCCGCTGGCCGCACCGCGACTCGGAGGCGGCGGCGACGGAGGGCTACCCCGTTCCTCTCCAACGGATGTCGCTCAACGCTTACGCCAACCCGCCGGACTTCTCTGGCGCCGGCGTCGTCAACACCGCCGCCTGGCGCAGCGCGCAGATCCCGTCAGCCAACGCGCATGCCACGGCGGCGGGCATCGCCCGCGTCTACACCGCACTGGCGGCCGGGGGAGCCCTGCCCGGCGTGCGGGTGGTGTCCAGTACCGCGCTGGCCGCGGCTACGCGGGAGCAGGTGTACGGACCGGACCTGGTGCTCGCGCGGCCGTCCCGGTTCGGGCTCGGGTTCCAGCTCACCCACCCCGAGCGCCAGCTTGGCAACGGGCCAGGCTGCTTCGGGCACTTCGGCGCAGGCGGGTCGGTGGGCTTCTGCGACCCGGACGCCCGGCTGGCCATCGGCTACGTGACGAATCAGATGGGGCCGCGCTGGCGCAATCCGCGCAACAAGGCGCTGATGGACGCCTGCTACGCCGCCCTGTAGCGGCCGCGCCTACCAGCCGCGAGCGCGCCACTCCGGCACGTGCGGTCGCTCGGCGCCGACCGTCGTGTCGCCGCCATGACCCGGATACACCCACGTGCCATCGGGCAGGACGGCGAAGACCCGCTCCTCGAGGTCGGTCATCAGGCTGGCGAACCGCTCCGCGTCGTGCTCGGTGTTCCCGGGGCCGCCGGGGAACAGCGAGTCGCCGGTGAACAGGTGGGGCTGGTCGGCCAGCTCACCGCCGCCGTCGTAGACCAGCGCGATGCTGCCCGGCGTGTGCCCGCGCAGGTGGATGACCGACAGGGTGGCGTTGCCGACCGTGACGGTGTCGCCGCCCCGCACCGGCCTGGTGACCGGGATCGGCAGGCCAGGTGCGTCGTCCGGGTGCGCCACCGTCGCTGCGCCGGTGGCCTGCTGCACATCCCGCAGGGCGGCGTGATGGTCCCAGTGCTGATGCGTCGTGATGATGGTGGACAGCGGTACGTCCCCAATCAGGCGCAGCAGCGTGTCGGCTTCGTTGGCCGCGTCGATGAGGGCAAGATCGCCGGTCTGCGTGCAGCGGAGCAGGTAGGAGTTGTTGTCCATAGGGCCGACCGCCACCTTGGTGATGGTGAGCCCGGGCAGTTCCCTGGTGTCGGCGTCGCCGCCTACGGCCACGTTCCCGGTGTAAGTCATGCTCTCCTCGTCTCCGCGCGCCCGTCGGTGGTCACCTGATACCTACCACGGTGGCAGCTTCGGCAGCGGGCCGGCCGGCGTCGCCGTCAGTCCGGCCCCGTCACTGCGGCCGGTCAGCCAGCCCAGCATCGACCGCGCCGGACCGCTGATCTCGATCGCCGGGGCAACGGCTAGCGGGCCGATCTGGAGCACGAGGTCCACATCGAGGCATCGCAGCCGGGCCGCGGCTACATCGTCGTCCGCGAAAGCGCTGGCTACCCCCGGCAGCAACGTGGTCGTGAACTGTAGCGGCCAGTCCTGCGGGCCGTATCCGGCGCCGAGGTCGACGTGATGGATCTCGACCTCGGTCAGCCGCCGCTGCAGCGTGAACCAGGCCGGATGCGGGGCGCCGTGGAGCCCGCTGACTTCGGCGGCCCAGTCGGCCGGCCGGAGGCTGTTCGCCTCGGCAGCCAGGGCCGCGGCGGATGCGTCCAGATCGGCCAGCAGCTCGGCAGCGCTGCGTCCGGCGCCGGCCTCGATGCCGGCCTCGCGCTCGCTGGAGTCGGCGTACTGCGGCGTGACGACGCCGGTACGCGCCCAGATGAGCAGATTGCGGAGGCTGTCGGCGTTCCTGGCGACATGGGTCAGCAGGTGCCCGCGGCTCCAGCCAGGCAGCCGCGATGGTTCGCGAGCCTGCTGGTCGGAGAGCCGCGCCGCGGTCTGCCGCAGGCGTCCGGTCCCCTCGTCAATCGCGACGGTCAGCTCGGCCGCGGCGGCCGCCGGATCGACCGGGTCAGATCCGACTGGCACTGTGGCTCCTTCCGGCGGCATCGGGAATCGCATCGAGCCTATCTGGGTTGTACTGGAGCTGCCGGGACGAGACGGCTGGGGCGGCCCTCCCCCGACTCGGCCGCCTACGGGGACCGCACCGGGTGCAGCCTTTAGCCCCCTGTTTTGTCGGACCCCCCGGATAGCATGGCCTGGCGGCCTTTCCCCTCCGACACCTGCTCTACATACCGGGAGAACTGAGCGCAAAGTGGCAGATCGTCTCGTGGTCCGTGGTGCGCGCGAGCACAACCTCAAGAACGTCTCGCTCGACGTACCGCGCGATGCCATGATCGTGTTCACCGGGCTGTCTGGCTCGGGTAAGTCGAGCCTTGCGTTCGACACGATCTTTGCCGAGGGCCAGCGCCGGTACGTGGAGTCCCTGTCGGCCTACGCGCGGCAGTTCCTCGGCCAGATGGACAAGCCCGATGTCGACTTCATCGACGGGCTGTCGCCAGCGGTCTCCATCGACCAGAAGGCCGCTGGCCGCAACCCGCGGTCGACCGTGGGCACGATCACCGAGGTCTACGACTACCTGCGGCTGCTCTTCGCTCGGGTGGGCAAGCCGCACTGCCCGGTGTGCGGACGGCCGATCGCGCGGCAGACGCCGCAGCAGATCGTGGACCAGATACTCGAGCTGTCCGAGGGGTCCCGGTTCCAGGTGCTCGCGCCCGTAGTGCGCGGCCGCAAGGGCGAGTACACCGAGTTGCTGCGCGACCTCCAGGTCAAGGGCTTCTCCCGGGCCAGGGTGGACGGCCAGGTCATCCGGCTGGATACGGCCATCTCAGGCGACCTGCCGGCCCTGAAGAAGTACGAGAAGCACGACATCGCGGTCATCGTCGACCGGCTTGAGGTGAAGGAGTCGGCGCGCCGGCGGCTGACCGACTCGGTGGAGACCGCGCTGGCGCTGGCGAACGGCGTCGTCGTGCTCGAGTTCGTCGACCTCGCTGACGACGACCCGGGCCGGGAGCGGATGTACTCCGAGCACCTGGCCTGCCTGTACGACGACCTGTCGTTCGACGATCTTGAGCCGCGGTCGTTCTCGTTCAACTCGCCGTGGGGCGCCTGCCCGGACTGCACCGGGCTCGGCACCAAGATGGAGGTCGACCCGGAGCTCGTCGTCTCCGACCCGACGCGCACGCTGGCTGACGGCGCGATCGCGGTGTGGATCGGCGGTCACGTCAGCGATTACTTTCTGCGCCTGATCGACGCGCTGGGCGATGCGCTCGGCTTTGCGATCGATACGCCCTGGGAGCGGCTCCCGGCCAAGGCCCAGCGAGCGCTGCTGTACGGCTACGACCAGCAGGTGCACGTCCGGTACAAGAACCGGTACGGCCGGGAGCGGTCGTACTACACCAACTTCGAGGGCGCGATCCCGTACATCGAGCGGCGGCATTCCGATGCCGACAGCGAGTACAGCCGGGAGCGGTTCGCGGAGTTCATGCGCGAGGTGCCGTGCCCGTCGTGCCATGGCGCGCGGCTGAAGCCGGTGTCGCTTGCAGTGACCGTGGACGACCGGTCGATCTCCGACTACACCGGCCTGCCGATCGGCGAGCTGGCCAAGCTGCTGCTGTCGCTCCAGCTCTCGGACCGCGACATGCAGATCGCCGGGCGGATACTCAAGGAAGTCAATGCCCGCCTCGGCTTCCTGCTCGACGTCGGCCTGGATTATCTGACGCTGGACCGGGCGTCGGCCACGCTGGCTGGCGGCGAAGCGCAGCGGATCAGGCTCGCCACCCAGATCGGCTCAGGCCTGGTCGGCGTGCTGTACGTGCTGGACGAGCCGTCCATCGGCCTGCACCAGCGTGACAACCACCGCCTGCTCGAGACCCTGTTGCGGCTGCGCGACCTGGGCAACACGCTGATCGTCGTGGAGCACGACGAGGACACCATCCGGGCCGCCGACTGGGTCGTCGACATCGGCCCGCGGGCCGGCGAGCACGGCGGCCACGTCGTCGTCTCTGGCCCGCTCGAGGACCTCCTGGCCAGCCAGGAGTCGATCACCGGGGCATACCTGACCGGCCGGGAGACCATCGAGGTGCCCGCCAAGCGGCGCAAGCGGAGCAAGAGCCGCGAGATCGTCGTCAAGGGCGCGGCGGCGCACAACCTCAAGGGCATCGACGTCGCGTTCCCGCTCGGGCTGTTCGTCGCCGTGACCGGCGTGTCGGGCTCAGGCAAGTCGACCCTGGTCAACGACATCCTGTACAGCGCGCTGGCCAGGGAGCTGCACGGCACCAGGATCGTGCCAGGCAAGCACGCCAAGATCACCGGCATCCAGCACCTTGACAAGGTCGTGCACGTCGACCAGGGCCCGATCGGCCGGACGCCGCGGTCCAACCCGGCCACCTACACCGGGGTCTTCGACAGCGTGCGGAAGCTGTTCGCGCAGACCACCGAGGCGAAGGTGCGCGGGTACCAGCCCGGCCGGTTCTCCTTCAACGTCAAGGGCGGCCGGTGCGAGGCCTGCGCGGGTGACGGCACCATCAAGATCGAGATGCAGTTCCTGCCGGACGTGTACGTGCCGTGCGAGGTCTGCCACGGCGCCCGGTACAACACCGACACGCTGCAGGTGCACTACAAGGGCAAGACCATCGCCGACGTGCTGCAGATGCCGATCGAGGAGGCGGCCGAGTTCTTCGAGCCGGTGCCGTCCATCCACCGGCACCTGAAGACCCTGGTCGACGTCGGCCTCGGATACGTGCGGCTGGGCCAGCCCGCGCCGACGCTGTCGGGCGGCGAAGCGCAGCGGGTCAAGCTGGCCTCCGAGCTTCAGCGGCGGTCGACCGGGCGGACCATCTACGTGCTCGACGAGCCGACGACGGGACTGCACTTCGACGACATCCGCAAGCTGCTTGGCGTGCTGGGCCGGCTAGTCGAAGCGGGCAACACCGTGATCGTGATCGAGCACAACCTCGACGTGATCAAGACCGCCGACTGGGTCATCGACCTCGGTCCGGACGGCGGCTCTCGCGGCGGATACGTCATCGCCACCGGGACGCCGGAGGACGTGGCGAGAGTCGAGGAGAGCTACACCGGCCAGTTCCTCAAGAAGATGCTTCACGTCTAGCCGGGCATGACGACCGCGGCATCGAGGCGGGCAGCGGCGGCTGCTGGTGCTGCGGCCGCACTGGCGGCGCTGGCCATCGTCGCGGCCGGCTGCACTGCCGTATCCAGCACTGCCGTATCCAGCACTGCCGTATCGAGCCCTGACGTATCCAGCACCGCCGTATCCAGCCCTGGCGCGCACACCAACGCTGCGCCGGCCAGGCCGGTCGGCGTCGTCACTGACTGGCTCCCCGGCTGCACTAGCGCCGTTCAGGCCGCCCCTGAGCTGGCGGACGACATCAGGATGGTGGCCGTTCCGCCCAACCCGTGGGGCGTCGTGACCACGCGGGACCGCCAGCTGGCCTTCGTCTCGCTGAACGGCGCGGACTCGGTCGGCCTGTTCCGGGCGACGTCAGATCCATCGCTAGCCCGGCAGATCGAGGTGCCGGGTGCTGTCTTCGGCGAGGCGCTGACGCCTGACGGCCGGTACCTGCTTGGCGCTGATGGCGGCGCCGGTGCCTGGGTTATCGACGTCGCCGCGGCAGAGAAGGGCAGTTCCCACGCTGTTCTCGGCGACATGACCGCCGGCAACGGCACCGGCGCGATCGCTGTCGCCGTGTCGCCGGACGGTCGCTACGCCTTCGTGAGCCTGGAAGACGCGGGGCAGATCGCCGTGTTCAATCTCCGGCATGCGCTGGTCGGCGGGCTCGGCGGCGCCGGCTACGTCGGCTCGATACTGGTCGGGCCCACGCCGACCGACGTCGCGTTCTCGCCAGACGGCCAGTGGGCCTACGCCACGAGCGAAGGCCCGGATCTCAATGTCGCGGGCACGCTCGACGTCATCAGCGTGCGCCAGGCGGAGACCGACCCGGCGGGGGCCGTCGTCGCCAGCGTGCCAGCAGGATGCAATCCGGTACGCGTGATTACCTCCGGCAGCGGCGACGTGGTCTGGGTCACCGCCCGGGCCAGCGACGCATTGCTCGCGTTCTCGGCCGGCCGGCTGCGGACTGACGCGGCGCACGCGCTCCTCGCGGACGTGCGGGTCGGCGAGGCGCCAGTGCAGCTCGCGTTCGTCCGCGGCGGAAGCCGGATCGTGGTCGCCGACTCGGACCGGTTCGACGTCCGGGGCGCCGCGGCGAGCCTGGCCGTGGTCGACGTGTCGGCCACGCTTGCCGGCCGGCCCGCGCTGCTCGGCTATCTGCCGGCCGGGCAGTTCCCGCGCGACATGGCAACGGCATCTGGCGGCAGGACGCTGCTGGTGAGCAACTACAGCTCGAATCAGCTGGAATCGGTTGACGTGGCGAGGCTGCCGTAGTCGTGGCGGCTGACCGCGCCAGAGCTACGCTGCCAGGATGCAGACCAGCAGTGTGCAGATCAGCACCGGCGCGGGCGCCGCGAGGGCAGAGATCGACCGGCCGAGGGCGGCCACGTTCCTGCTCCTGATGACCCATGGAGCGGGCGGCGGTGTCGACACCAAAGACCTGCTGGCCGTCAGGGACGCGGCGGTCGGCCTGGGCGGCGTGGTCGCGCGTGTCCTGCAGCCCTACCGGGTCCGGGGCGCTCGAGCCCCTGGCGCGCCTGGTCCGCAGGACGCCGCCTGGCTCGAGATCGTGGCCGGCTTGCGCCGGGAGTTTGCTGGCCTGCCGCTCGTCCAGGGCGGCCGCAGCAATGGCGCACGGGTCGCCTGCCGGACTGCCGCCGAGGCGGGCGCGCAGTGCGTGATCGCGCTGGCGTTCCCGCTGCATCCGCCCGGCCGTCCCGAGCAGAGCCGGGCTGCCGAGCTGCGCGGGGCGGGCGTCGACGTGCTGGTGGTCAACGGGGAACGTGACCCGTTCGGGATTCCGGCGCGCGATGATGCGGCGCGCGTGATCGTGCTGCCCGGTGAGACGCATGCACTGACCAGGCATCCGGCCGCGGTCGGCGCGGCGGTCGGGTCGTGGCTGGCCGAGCAGCTCGACGCTGCCGGAAGTTAGCAGTGCCGCCGCATCACGTCGCGGCAGGGATCAGGCGGCAGGGGCCAGGCGGCAGGGACTCCGGCCTGACCTGCGGGGCCCGCTAGTCAGGCTGCTGAGATCTGGGAGCTTGCAGCCGGTACCACGTCGATGCTCGTCGCGGAGGCGGCTAGGTCCGTTGGGCGGTGCGGGGCTATGGCTGTACCACCGGGAAGCAATTCACCGGTGTCCTCGAAGATGACAATGCCATTACAGAGCAGGCTCCAGCCCTGCTCAGGATGACTGACGACAGTACGGGCCGCCTCGCGATCCGGTCCACTCGGCTCCGGACACCGTGGCGTGTGCGGGCACATTCGCGTGCCTCCTGTTGCTCCTCGTTGTGCTCTTGATCACACCCTACTGTGCCAGGTCAGTGACTCGTACGGCATGGCCTGTTGTGACGGTTTTCCGTGTCACGCTTTGTAGGTTTCATGTAGTCCGCTTGACGTTGTGCACCTAGGCCGTGACTTCGGAGAGTAGCCAAATGCTGACAGTATGTTGATTGTCAGCTGAATGGCCGGTGGCCGGTATGGCGCGGATTTACGCCCAGCGCGATAAACGCCGACGGCGATGTGGCGCGCCGGACGCGAGCGTCAGGGATGGACGGCTGCTGGCAGGTGAGCAACCTGCGCGTCAAGCGCCTGGACCTCGCGCCGGGCCGGGAATCCAGTGAGCCGGTGGGTCTCCCGCAGTGTCAGCAGGCGCTCGGCCTCGTCGGTCCAGGCATGCACGGCCTGGGTCGCCTTGGCCTTGCGGAAGTAGATCCGGTCCTCGTAGCCGAGCGGGCCGATCTCGGCGCGCTGAGCCGCGTAGGCGGCCCTCGTGGCCTCGGTCAGGGCCGCATCCAGGCCTTCGGCCAGGGGGTACTGCTCACTGGCTGGCGCTCCGGTCGCCTGGGACTGCCGGAACGCACGCTCGGCGGCTTGCGCTTTGCCCAGCAGCTGACTGAAGTTGGCAGCTAGCGCAACGTCGGCCAGGTAACTGGCTTCGGCGGTGGCGCTGACCTTGACGCGACCCTTTTTCACGCGCCATAGCTTAGCGATACCTGGCAGCGCCCGTGATCAGGCCAGGCTTTCCTGCCAGCTGGCGTGCAGGGCGGAGTACTGGCCGTCACCGGTCATCAGCTCCGCGGGGGAGCCGTCCTCGATGATCTGGCCGTGCTCCAGTACCAGGACCCGGTCGGCGATCGCGACCGTGGAGAGCCGGTGCGCGATGATCACCGCAGTCCGCCCCGCCAGGATTGTCTGCAGCGCGTTCTGTACCAGCCGCTCACTCGGGATGTCGAGCAGTGACGTGGCCTCGTCCAGCACGAGCACGGCAGGCGCGGCCAGGAACGCCCGGGCGAAGGAGATGAGCTGACGCTGGCCGGCCGACAGCCGGCCGCCGCTCTTGCCGACCTGCTCGTCGTAACCGGCCGGCAGCTCGGCGATGAACGAGTGCGCGCCGATGGCGCTGGCAGCCGCGACGATCTCGGCCCGGCTCGCCCCCGGCTTGCCGAGCTCGATGTTGTCCGCTATCGATCCGGAGAACAGGAAATTCTCCTGCGTGATCAGGATCACTTCGCGTCGCAGCGAGGAGTCTGACAGCTGCCGGACGTCGACTCCGTCCAGCGTGACCTGACCCTCCTGCGGGTCATACAGCCTGGCCAGCAGCCGGGCGATGGTGGTCTTGCCCGCGCCGGTCGCGCCGACCAGTGCCACCGTCTGGCCCGCCGGGATAGTCAGGCTGAGACCGGGCAGCACCGTGGATTTGCGGTAGCCGAAGCGGACCGAGTCGAACACGACCCGCCGGCCCCGGGTTGCCGGGCCGGCCGTGACGGGCAGCGACACCGGGTGCGGCGGCTCGCCTACCTTCGGCTCCTCGTCGAGCACGCCGGAGATCTTCTCCAGGGCCGCGCCCGCAGACTGGAACGAGCTGTAGAACTGCGACAGGTCGATCAGCGGGTCGAAGAACCGCTGCAGGTACAGCAGGAACGTGACGAGCACGCCGACCTGCATCTGGTGGTCGATCACCCGGAACCCGCCGTAGAGCAGGACGACGCCGATGGCCAGGTTGCCGACGAGCGTCACACCAGGGAAGTAGATCGCCAGCAGCCGCTGCGAGCGCAGGTTCGCCTCGGCGTTGGCCTGGTTCAGCTCGCCGAAGATGTCCTCGTTGCGACGCTCCCGGCGGAACGCCTGGACCGCCTTGATGCCGCCGAACGTCTCCACGAACTGGATGATCACCGAGGCGATGGTCGTGCGGGTACGCCGGTAGGCGATCGCCGACTCGCGCCGGAACCAGGCTGACAGCCAGATCAGCGGCGGGAAGCCGGCCATCACCACCAGCGCCAGCCGCCAGTCCAGCAGCAGCATGCCGCCGCCGACCAGCAGCAGCGAGAGCACGGCCGAGACCAGGTTGGCCAGGCTCTCGTCGAACAGGTCAGTGATCGAGTCCATGTCGGAAACCTGGCGGGAGATGACCCGGCCGGAGGTGTACTGCTCGTGGAAGGAGATCGGCAGTTCCTGGAAGTGCCAGAACAGCCGCCGTCGCAGTTCCAGCACAATCCGCCCGCCCAGCCGGCCGATGCCGGCGATGTAGGAGCGGGTAGTCGCGGCCTGCACGATCACCGCTAGCGCGAAGGCAGCGATGATCAGGGCCAGCGGGCCGGTGTCGTGGGTCTTCTCCAGCTGGGGGATCGCGTCGATGCCCACGCCCACCAGCCACGGCCCGGCCAGCGCGGCCACCTGCGACACGACGATCAGCAGGAAAATCACCAGTACCAGGCGCCGGTGCGGTCCGAGCAGCGAGCCAAGCAGCCGCCGGGACCGGCGCCGTAGCAGCGTGCCGAGCCTGCCGCTGATCTCGTCTTCTTGCTCGGAGGCGATGCCGCGCCAGGCTTCTGGGGGAGTGGCGGGCGGCGGCAGTGACGGGGCCGCGGGGGCCGCGGGGGCCGCGCTCATCGGCTTGCTCCTGCGGTCAGGCCGGGCGTGGCGTGACCATCATCGCCGGTCTCCACAGAGCTGTCCGCGGTGGTGTCCGCGCTCATCAGGTAGCGATAGCGGGGCTCGGTCGCGAGCAGCTCGCTATGCCGGCCGATCGCGGTGATGACACCGCCTCGCAGCAGCGCGACCCGGTCGGCCAGCTGGACCGTCGACGGGCGGTGCGCGACGATGAGCGCGGTGGTCCTGGTCAGCACTTCGGCCAGCGCGGCGGTGACCCTCGCCTCGGTGTG
>DATHPF010000154.1:0-4711 GCA_035484155.1 Streptosporangiaceae bacterium | reverse complement strand
GCAGACCGCCCCGTTCCCGGTTCGATGGCGCCATTCCGGCCGGCTGTTGACGCTGCCTGGCCCGCCGGGACGCCGCCGACCAGGCGCGATGGCCTGATGCCAGGCACGCAGCCGCCGCGGCCGGGCCAGACCCAGGGCCAGGGCCAGGCGGGCGGCCGGCGGCCGGGCCGCCACCGCGGGCGCAACGTCGCGCTCGCGCTGCTGATCATTGTCGTAGGACTGGCTGGCGTCGCCGGGATCGCGTACAAGCTGTCGCACCGCGGCGGCCGGTCGCTGCCGCCAGTGACGGTCTACCGGACTGTGCCGCCGACCAGCCAGGACCCGGCGCTGACGGTCCGCGACTACTTCGCGGCCATTAACCACCATCGCTACGTGGCGGCGTGGCGGCTAGGCGGGGCGAGCGAGTCGTATGCGACGTTCCGGGCCGGCTTCGCCGGGACCGCGTACGACACCGTGACCATCCTGTCGACCAGCGGCAACGTCGTCACGGCCAGACTGGCCGCGACGCAGACCAACGGCACGGTCAAGACCTACCAGGGCACGTACACGGTCACCAACGGCGTCATCAGCTCGACCGACGTGCAGCGGGTCAGCTAGCGCTCGCGCTGCTGGCCGGGCTACATCCTGACGCGCTTGCTGGCCGGATCGTAGAACGGCCGTAGCGACACCCTGGCAGGGACAATCCGGTCGCCGATCTGCACGGTCCAGTCGCCGGCATCGAGCCAGGCCTGATCGATCGGCGTGCCGCCGGATTCGATCATGGCAAGGCCGACGGCGCCCCCGAGCGTCCACCCGTAAGAGGCGGCCCTGATGTAGCCGACCTCGCGGCCATCGCGGCGCACGATCTCGGCGTGGAACATCAGCGGGTCAGGGTCACTCAGCAGGACCTGCACCATGCGCTTGGCCAGCGGTCCGGCTTGCTTCTGGGCCACGACCGCGTCCCGGCCAATAAAGCCGCCGGGCTTATCGAGCGCGACCGCGAAGCCGAGGCCGGCCTCGAGGACCGTATCGGTGTTGTCGATGTCGTGTCCGTAGTCGCGGTAGCCCTTCTCCATGCGCAGGCTGGAGAGCGCCTTGAGGCCGGCGTGCCGCATCCCGAGGCCGCGGCCAGCCTCGACCAGCCGGTCATAGACGTGCACGGCCTGCTCGGCCGGGATGTGCAGCTCGTAGCCGAGCTCCCCGAGGTAGGTGATTCGGATGCACAGGACGCGCGCAAGCCCGATGTCGATGTGCCTGGCCGCCCGGAAGCCGAACGCCTCGTCACTGACATCAGCCTTGGTGACCGCCGCCAGCAGCTCACGCGAGCGCGGCCCCTGCACGTTGAGCTGGGCGTAGGCCGAGGTGACGTCGGTGACGAACGCGTGCGCGCCGCTCTCGGCGAAATGGCGGCGCATCCACGTGAGCGCGTGCCGGTGCGCAGTGTCCGACGCGATTACGTAGAACTCATCCTCGGCCAGCTTGGTGACCGTCAGGTCGGCCTCGAGCTTGCCGTCGGGGTTGAGCCACTGCGTGTACGTGATCATGCCGGGCTCGCCGTCGACGTAGTTCGCCGACAGCCTGTCCAGCTCGCGCCCGGCGTCCCGGCCCTGGACGGCGAACTTGGCCATGAACGACATGTCCATGAGGATCACGCCGTCGCGGCAGGCATGATGCTCGGCCTCCCAGTGGGCGTACCAGTCCTGCCGGCCCCAGGACAGCTCCCCGGCGGCTGGCGCCGCACCCGCCGGAATGGAACCCTCGGGTGCGTACCAGTCAGCGCCCTCCCAGCCGCTCACATCCCGGAAGAACGCGCGCTGGCCGGCGAGCCGGTGGTGGAAGGGCGACAGCTTCGCACCGCGAGCGGTCCGCATTGACCGGCCTGGGTAATGGGTGGCGTAGACCATTCCGAGCGACTCGACGGTGCGCGTCGCGCGGTACTCGGGATTGGCCTGGTAGGCGTGCAGCCGGTCGATGTTCATCCCGGTGATGTCGACGTCTGGGCGGCCATTGACAATCCAGTGCGCCATTACCCGGCCGATGCCTCCGCCGGTCAGGATGCCGATGGAGTTCAGGCCGGCCGCCACGAAGTAGTTGCGCAACTCCGGCGCCTCGCCGACGACAGGGGCCAGATCCGGCGTGAAGCTCTCCGGGCCGCAGAAGAGCTTGCGGATGCCGACTTGGGAGGCGATCGGTATCCGCGACATGGTCCGGTCCAGGAACGGGGCCATCCGGTCCCAGTCCGGCGGTAGCTCGCCGAAGCTAAAGTCGGCCGGAATGCCGTCGACATGCCACGGTGCGCAGACCGGCTCGAACATACCCAGCATGAGGCCGCCGCCTTCCTCGCGGAAGTAGCCGTAATTGGCCGGGTCCTCCAGCACCGGCCAGTCGCGGCTGACCTCAGCGATCGGCTCGGTGAGCAGGTAGTAATGCTCGGCAGCCTGCAGCGGGATGCTGACCCCAGCCAGCTCGCCAAGCTGGCGGGCCCACATCCCGGCGCAGTTGACAACGACTTCGGCCTCGATGTCGCCGTGGGCCGTCCTGACCCCGGTCACGGTGCCATGGCTGGTCAGGACGCCCGTGACGGCGACGCCTTCGATGATCTGGACGCCCTGCTGGCGCGCTCCCCGCGCGAGCGACATGGTGACGTCGACAGGATTCACCCGGCCGTCTGCCGGGATGTAGAAGCCGGCCAGCACGTCGTCAGTGCGCGCCAGCGGCCATAGCTCGGCCACCTCGTGCGGGGAGATCTCGTGCACCTCGACTCCGCAGTGCCGGTTGAAGGCTGATACGCGGCGGTACTCCTCTAGCCGTCCCGGCTCGATTGCCAGCTCGATGAGGCCCACCTGGCGCATCCCGGTAGCCAGGCCGGTCTCGGCCTCCAGCCGCAGGTACAGGTCACGGGTATAGGTGCGCAGCTCGGTGGAGGTCTGGGAGGTGGAGCCGAACGTCGCCATCAGGCCAGCCGCGTGCCAGGTCGTGCCCGAGGTCAGCCGGTCACGTTCCAGCAGGACGACGTCGCGCACCCCGAGGTGCGCCAGGTGGTAGGCGACCGACGTGCCGATGATGCCGCCGCCAATGACAACGACCCGCGCTCGGTCCGGTACGCGGGAGCCGGCCTGGCTGATACTGGCAGCGACGGGATCACCGATGGTCATGCGTGCTCGCATCCGGGCTCGGGGGCGGGGGCGCGGCCTAGCTGGCACAAAGCACCCGCCGGGCGGCTCAGGTGAGCATACGCGCCCAAAGCATGCCGGTCTGCACGCCGATCAGGGCCCAGTGGAATGACTACCGGTGGGATAACTAACAGAACCCGCTGCCCTATTGAATCGGGGGGCTAGTCCCTGGTCAGCTTGCGGTAGGTGACCCGGTGCGGCCTGGCTGCGTCGGCTCCCAGTCGCTCGACCTTGTTTTTTTCGTAGGCGTCGAAGTTCCCCTCGAACCAGAACCAGCTAGCCCCACCCTCCCAGGCGAGGATGTGCGTGGCGATCCGGTCCAGGAACCACCGGTCGTGGCTGGTGATCACGGCGCAGCCGGGGAACTCCAGCAGGGCGTTCTCTAGCGACGACAGCGTCTCGACGTCCAGGTCGTTGGTGGGCTCATCCAGCAGCAGCAAGTTGCCGCCCTGCTTCAGGGTGAGCGCGAGGTTCACCCTGTTGCGCTCGCCGCCAGATAGCACGCCAGCCGGCTTTTGCTGATCGCCGCCCTTGAACCCGAATGCCGCGACATACGCCCGGCTGGGAATCTCGCTCCGGCCGGCAGTGATGTAGCTTTCGCCGTCGGAGATGACGGCCCAGACGTTCTTGTCCGGGTCGATCCGGCCGCGGGACTGGTCGACGTAGGCGATCTCAACGGTGGGGCCGACCTTGATGGCCCCGGCGTCCGGCTCTTCTTCGCCAATGATCATCTTGAACAGGGTCGTCTTGCCGACGCCGTTAGGCCCGATCACGCCGACGATGCCGCCCTGGGGCAGGCTGAAGCTCAGGTCCTCGATCAGGGTGCGGTCGTCGAAGCCCTTCGTCAGGCCGCTGACCTCGACGACCTGCGTGCCCAGGCGCGGACCCGGCGGGATCTGGATCTCCTCGAAGTCGAGCTTGCGGTCCCGGTCGGCTTCGGCGGCCATCTCCTCGTAACGCTGCAGACGCGCGCGGCTCTTGGCCTGCCGTGCGCGCGGGCTGGAGCGGACCCACTCCAGCTCGTCTTCCAGGCGCTTGCGCTTCTTGGCGTCTTTCTGGCCCTCGATCTTGAGCCGGGCTGCCTTGGTCTCCAGGTAGGTCGAGTAGTTGCCCTCGTAGGGGTAGGCGCGGCCGCGGTCCAGCTCAAGGATCCAGCCGGCCACGTTGTCCAGGAAGTACCGGTCGTGAGTCACCGCGACCACCGTGCCTGGGTACTTCTCCAGGTGCTGCTCCAGCCACTGCACGCTCTCGGCGTCCAGGTGGTTGGTCGGCTCGTCGAGCAGCAGCAAGTCCGGCTGGGACAGCAGCAGCCTGCACAGCGCTACCCGGCGGCGCTCGCCACCAGAAAGCACGCTCACGTCGGCGTCCGGCGGCGGGCAGCGCAGCGCGTCCATGGCCTGCTCGAGCTGGCTCTCCAGGTCCCACGCGTTCTTGTGGTCCAGCTGCTCCTGGAGCCTGCCCATCTCCTCGAGCAGCTCGTCGGAGTAGTCGGTAGCCATGAGCTCGGCGATCTCGTTGTACCGGTCCAGCAAGGCCTTGGTCTCGGCGACGCCTTCCTC
>DATHPF010000153.1:0-12967 GCA_035484155.1 Streptosporangiaceae bacterium | reverse complement strand
CACCATGCACTTCAACGGGCAGAGCACGGTCGCACTCGACGGTGACCGGGCGACCGGCGAGAGCTACACGATCGCCCACCACCTGTTCACCACGAACGGTCAGCGTCAGATCATGATCGCTTCGCTGCGCTATGACGACATGTTCGTCAAGGTCGGTGGCGCGTGGCTGTTCGCGGCGCGCAACCTGATCCTTGACTGGAGCGAGACCCGTCCCTCGAACCCGTGATTTACGCGCTCGGCTCGGCTCGCGGCACTGCAGGGGCGTGGTCGAGGGTAATGCCGAAATGGTCGCCATAGGCCGCCAGCAGGGCACTCTCATCCGCTAGTTCCTGCTCCGTGCGCCCCGCTCCGGTCGTGCGGATCAAGGTGCGGCCGCTGATCGAGATCCTGCCAGTGTCTGTGAGCCGCGAGCAGATGGTGCCCTGGGTGAAATGCGACAGCGGGGACGTCGCCTGCCACCAGCACGTAGGGGCGAAGTCAGTCAGCGACCGCGCCCGCATTTCAACCCGGTATCGCGGCTGCCCATCTCTCAGCACATCCACATCCCCGTCCTCGACGTCAGCGAGCACAAACTGGCCAGCCGGATCATCCTGCATCCGCCTGCTGTCCAGCGCCAGCGGGTAGACGCTGTGGTCGCCAAAGCCAACATCAACCAGCCAGGGACCGGTGCCATCAGGGAGCCGCACGGCCAGCGCCAGATGGTCGAACGGTGGCCCCAGCCGCCCATCGCCGTACACGCGCGCAGCCAGGCGCACAACCGTGGCACCGAGTGCCTCGAGCAGCAGAGCCAGCGCGCCATTCAGTTCGTAGCAGAATCCGCCACGGCGCCTCCGCACGATCTTGTCCGCTAGATCATCGTCGGCAAGCGAAACTGACTCACCCAGGTGGATGCTGAGATTCTCGAACGGCACACTCATCAGGTGTGACCGGTGCAGGCGCCGCAACGCCGCTGCGTCCAGCACTGGTGGCCGTGTGCCACCAATACGTGCCAGGTAGGCCTCGACCATCCCGTCATCCATCACGTTCCTCCCCATCAAGGCCCGGATCCGGCCAGCCGGCCGCAGAACGCCCCGACAGTCCGGGACGTTGCCAGCCTGCCAGGTCGGGGGAGCACGGGGTCAACACGCAGCCAGTTCTCCGGCTTGCCGACGCATCAGGCGCCGCGGGCGTCCGGGCGGACCGGCGAGCCGACCTGCGCGCGTTGCTCTGCTTTGACCTCGGCTGGCCGCCGCGCGCAGAGCGCCGTGGGAATGATCACAGTGTGCCGACTGGATAGGATGCATTGGTGACCAGCGGATCCGCTGAGACTTGGTGCCAGCGGGACCGCGGGGATTCCATCCTGCGTGGCGAAACAGATCACCAGACCGATCAGGAATCGAGAAGCGACGCTCAGCGCGGCGCAGCTAGCGTGATCGTCATGGATCTCGCCACTCACGCAAGCTGGCTGCCGTACGACGACCCGGCCGCAGCCCTAGCCTGCCATCGCGACAACCGTCGGCTTGAAGACCGCAACGACGTCAGCTAGATCGGCTCCGCTGGATCACGAGGTTCTCGTTCGCCTGTTGAGCGTGACAATCCCACCGGGTCGATATGACCCAGGACTTAGGAGTAGCCATGACCGACTCATCCACCGAGGGAATCAAGACCGTCCTGCATCCCGTGACCGACCTGGCGGCCTCCAAGGCGGTGTACACCGCCCTGCTCGGCATGCCGCCGCAGCACGACGCGTCCTACTACGTCGGCTACGAGGTCGCCGGCCAGCACATCGGGCTGGTACCGGGCGGTGCATCGCAGGGCATGACCTCGCCGGTGGCCTACTGGCACGTGCCGGACATCGAGGCGAAACTGGCCGAGGTGACCGCGGCAGGTGCCACCGCGAAGGATCCCGTACGCGACGTCGGCGGCGGCCGCCTGGTGGCCACCGTCACCGACCCGGATGGCAACGTCCTTGGGCTGCTTCAGGACCGATGAGGGCCGGTACCGTCTGACAGATGGAGACACGATGAGCATGGCCACGAGGCCGGACACACGGTCGGCTGCGCAGCCCGTTGCCGACCGCCACGATCTGATCCGCGTGCACGGCGCCCGCGTGAACAATCTCAAGGACGTCAGCGTCGAGATCCCGAAGCGCCGTCTGACGGTGTTCACCGGGGTCTCCGGCTCGGGCAAGAGCTCCCTCGTGTTCGGCACGATCGCCGCGGAGTCGCAGCGGATGATCAACGAGACATACAGCGCCTTCGTGCAGGGCTTCATGCCGACGCTGGCGCGGCCCGATGTCGATGTGCTCGAAGGGCTGACCACCGCGATCATCGTTGATCAGCAGCGGATGGGCGCCGACCCCCGCTCCACGGTCGGCACAGCCACTGACGCCAACGCGATGCTGCGCATCCTCTTCAGTCGGCTCGGGCAGCCGCACATCGGCTCGCCCAAGGCGTTCTCCTTCAACGTCGCGTCCATCAGCGGGGCGGGTGCGGTCGCTTTCGAACGCGGCGGCAAAACCGTGAAGGAGCGGCGCACCTTCAGCATCACCGGCGGCATGTGCCCGCGCTGCGAGGGCCGGGGCACGGTCACCGATATCGACCTGACCCAGCTCGTCGATGACTCCAAGTCCCTCGCGGAGGGCGCGATTACGGTCCCCGGCTACAAGGGGGGCGGCTGGAACTCCCGGCTTTACATCGAGTCCGGCTTCGTCGACCCCGACAAGCCGATCCGCAGGTACACCAAGAAGGAGTTGCACGACTTCCTCCGCCACGAGCCGATCAGGATGAAGATCGCGGGCATCAACATGACCTACGAAGGGCTGATCCCGCGGATCCAGAAGTCGATGCTGTCCAAGGACAAGGAGGCGATGCAGCCGCACATTCGAGAGTTCGTGGACCGTGCGGTGACCTTCACTGCCTGCCCGGAGTGCGCCGGCACCCGGCTCACCGAAGCAGCCCGTTCCTCGCGGATCAAGGGCATCAACATCGCCGAGGCGTGCGCTATGCAGATCAGCGACCTGGCCGAGTGGGTCGACGGCCTCGACGAGCCGTCAGTGGCACCGCTGCTCGGCGCGCTCAGCCAGACCCTTGACTCGTTCGTGGAGATCGGGCTCGGCTATCTCAGCCTCGACCGTCCAGCGGGCACGCTCTCGGGCGGCGAAGCGCAGCGGACCAAGATGATCCGGCAGCTCAGCTCGTCGCTGACCGACGTCACCTACGTCTTCGACGAGCCGACCATCGGGTTGCACCCACACGACATCCAGCGGATGAACGAGCTGCTGCTCCAGCTGCGCGACAAAGGCAACACGGTGCTCGTCGTAGAGCACAAGCCCGAAGCGATCGCGATCGCCGACCACGTCGTCGATCTTGGCCCGCGCGCCGGCACCGAGGGCGGCGAGGTGGTGTTCGAGGGCACCGTCGAGGACCTGCGGGCCAGCGACACGCTCACCGGCCGTCATCTCGACGACCGAGCCGCCCTGAAGGAGACGGTCCGCAAGCCCGCCGGCGCGCTGGAGATCCGCGGCGCGACGACGCACAACCTCTGCGACGTCGACATCGATATCCCGCTCGGGGTGCTCGTCGTCATCACCGGCGTCGCCGGCTCCGGCAAGAGCTCGCTCGTGCAGGGCTCCGTCTCCGGCCGCGAGGGCGTCGTGACGATCGACCAGGGCGCGATCCGCGGCTCGCGACGGAGCAACCCGGCGACGTACACAGGGCTGCTTGACCCGATCCGCAATGCGTTCGCCAAGGCTAACGATGTGAAGCCGGCGCTGTTCAGCGCCAATTCCGAGGGTGCGTGCCCCAACTGCAACGGGGCAGGCGTCATCTACACGGACCTGGCGATGATGGCCGGGGTGTCCACCACCTGCGAGGAGTGCGAGGGCAAGCGATTCGAGGCATCTGTGCTGGACTACCACCTCGGCGGCCGCGACATCAGCGAGGTGCTCGCGATGCAGGTGACCGAGGCGCAGGAGTTCTTCGCCGACGGCGAGGCGCGCACGCCGGCTGCTCACGCCATCCTCGGGCGGCTCGCCGATGTCGGGCTCGGTTACCTCACCCTCGGCCAGCCGCTGACGACGCTGTCCGGCGGCGAACGGCAGCGGCTCAAGCTCGCTACCCACATGGCGGAGAAGGGCGGCGTTTACGTGCTCGACGAGCCGACCGCGGGTCTGCACCTGGCCGACGTCGAACAGCTACTCGGCCTGCTCGACCGGCTCGTCGACGCCGGCAAGTCTGTTGTGATCATCGAGCATCATCAGGCGGTCATGGCGCACGCCGACTGGATCATCGACCTCGGACCCGGCGCCGGGCACGACGGTGGCCGGATCGTCTTTGAGGGCACACCCGCCGATCTTGTCGCGGCCCGCTCGACCCTCACCGGCGAGCACCTTGCGGCTTACGTCGCCGACTGACCGAAGCCCACGCGAGCGCACACCGGCCATGGCCGGTGAATCCGGCATATCGACCTTCGCCGAGGACGCCGGCGCCGCTGGCGAGGTAGCCGGCGGTAGCGTTTGTCTCGGATCCGCGGAAGGTGACAGCCGACGCTGCGGGGAGGTCGTGCGATGGCGCCAGACTGGCTGACCGTCATTGCGTGGACCTATCTCTCGGTATGTTTTGCCTGCGCGGCCGCGATCGGGTACGACATCGCGGTCAACGGCCGCCGCCAGCCGATGGGCGTGATGAACGCGGTTTACCCGATCACCGCCCTCTACCTGGGCCCGTTCGCGCTCGCGTTCTACTGGCGCTGGGCACGAGCTGCCCGCCAGGCGACGACAACCGCGCGCACGTCCATGAAGCGGGCAAGCCAGTCCCAGCTGGCATTGGTAGCTGCCGACGCCGCTAGCGGATGGCCAGCTGCCGCCAACGGGAGCGCCGAGCCGGCCGAGCCGGGTAAGCCCCGATGGGTCAGCATGGCGATCGAGGTGAGCCACTGCGGCTCGGGATGTTCCCTCGGTGACGTGATCTCCGAGTTCGCTATCTTCTGGCTAGGCCTGAGTATCGCTGGCGCGACCCTGTGGGCCGAATACATCGGCGACTACATTCTTGCCCTCGCGTTCGGCATCGCCTTTCAGTACTTCGCGATCGCTCCGATGCGCGGCCTCGGCATCAAGGACGGCCTCAAGGCGGCAACCAAGGCCGACTTCATCTCGCTGAGCGCTTTCGAGATCGGCCTCTTCGGCTGGATGGCCATCATGACGTTCGTGCTGTTTCCGGCGCCGCATCTCCTGACGCCAAGCTCAGCAGCCTTCTGGTTTCTCATGCAGATCGGCATGATCATCGGATTCTCGACGTCGTGGCCAGCGAACGTCTGGCTTGTCAACCGGGGCATCAAGGTGCCCATGTAGCTGACCTGCGTCGACGCGGCTGGCCCTGAGGCCGAGTCAATGCGAAGATGGGCTCATGAGCAACGGCAGAGACACCGAGCTAGCCGACACCCTGGCCGAGGTGGGCCGCAAAGTCGGGCAGGCCATCACCGACGCGATTGAGCGCGTGCGGCCGGCTTCCGATGCGGTGGCTGAGGTTTTTCGCCGCCCGGAGGTCCAGGCGCTATTCGAGCGTGCGGACAAGGCTCTGCGGCGCAGACCGTGCCTGTGTTTCTGCCGGAATGCCCATCCAGATGATCGATCCATCTGCGAGACGTTCGACGCGGTTGTCACGGGTCAGCACAGCTCGGAGTTGTTCGGTGACATCCAGGTGCCGCTTTGCGCTCCGTGCGCGGCCGCGCGGGCAGCGCGCGAATTCGTTGGCTGACCTGGCGATCCCGGGGGCTGCGGTCGCGCGCTTATCTCTGTAGCTCAGCTCACACTGGCCACTGTTCCTGGCGGTATCCCATGTCCCAGAACATCCACTCGTAGCGGGTCGTCGCGCGGAAATGCCGTCGCACGCGGTCCCGCTCCGCCGGGCCGAGGCCGGGACCGAGCTGGTCGGCAACGGCGATGACCTCCAGCGCTTCGGCGCCGAACTCCTCCGCGCCGTAGGTATCGATCCACTTCTGGTAACGCGGGTCGGGCGAGCCCTGGCCGACCAAGTGCTTGCCTACCTCCCAGTAGATCCAGTAGCACGGCAGCACGGCGCCTACGCCCTCGGCATACGAGCCGCCGCGGACGGCGGCCAGCAGGTAACTCGTGTAGGCGAGGGTCGTCGGGGCTTCTTCGGCTGCGGCCACGGCCGCGGCATCGATGCCGAGGTCAGGGAGCAGCGACTCGTGCAGGCTCATCTCGACGTCGACAATGCCGGCTGCATGCCGGGCGAACATCTCAGTCCCAGCAGTGTCGGGCGCGCGGCTCGCGACCGCGGCGAGAGCCTGGGCGTACGACCGCAGGTACAGCGCGTCCTGGACGACGTAGAAAGTGAACGCCTCCGGGGGCAGGCTCCCATCGGTCAGCCCGCGAACGAAGGGATGCGCCAGGATGGCGGCGTAGGTATCGGCGGTGCTGTCCCACAGCTCAGCGCTGAAGCTGTCGCCCATCGTGTTGCTCTCCCGGTCCGGCGTCGGCCTGGCTGTCAGCCAGCCGCAGCTTATCGTGACATGTCGGCAGGCCGAGATCATGTCCGCGCGACCGGCGGCGCGTCCGACTGCGCGACTGGCGATGCGTCTCGCCGCGGTTGGGCGCGCCGATCAGGCCGACCCCGAGCCCGGCGAGCACCACGCCGATCCCGGCCCACATGACCGGGCTGGGTGCTCGGCTGCCCGTCACTATCCCGGTGAGCGCAGCCGCTACCGGCGCGATGCCAGTCAGCAGGCCCACTCGGCCCGGCCCGAGCGCCGCGACCGTCGAGTACCACAGCACGAACGCCACCACCGTTACCCCCGCCGCCAGGTAGGCGATCGCGCCGAGCTCGGCAGTCGACAGCCGTGCGGCGGCTGCCGGGCCCTCGGTGATCAGAGCCAGCACGGTGAACATGGCCGCCCCGAGCCACACGGAGTGGACGGAGACTCCCCAGGCTCCGTGCCGCCCGAGCACCGGGACAGCCAGCAGCGTGAAGGCCGCCTCGGTGGCCAGCGCCACGACCGCCCAGGCGATGCCCGCCAGGTCGCCGTGGCCAGCGCCCTCGACGAGGACCGCGCCCATCGTCACCACGATGGCGGCCACGACGATCTTGCGCTGCGGCACCTGCCCTTGCAGCAGCGGCCCGAGCACACCGAGCACCACCGGCGCGCACGCCACGGCGACGGCGATCATGGCCGGCTGGGCATGCGCGACGCCGCGCACGACGGCGATGTTGAACAGCACGAGGCCAGTCGCGGCGATTCCGGCCAGCCACAGCCACTCGCGGCCGCGCGGCATCGTGATAGGGACGCGCCGCCAGCGGGCCAGTGCAACGAGCACGACGGCCGCGATGCTGTAGCGGATGGCTTGCGCCATCAGCAGGGGCGCCGTCGTGAGCGTGGCCGAGACGGCCACGCTGCTGCCGACGAGGACCATGCCCAGGGCACCGGGCGCGATGGCCCGCGGTCCCGGCTGCGCCGGGCCGCGGTTGCTGACTGTGCTCACGCATGAGACTCTGCCGGAGTAATGGACCCATGGAAAGGTCCAATGCATGTCTAGAGGACTGGTCCATTATGGGAACGGACTTCCTTCAGCTCGACCGTGCTTCTGCTCCGGCGGGCGGCTTGGCGGACTGGCTGACCAGCCAGCTTCGCGGTGCTATCGCGGACGGCCGGATGCCGGCTGGCAGCGCGCTGCCCGCTAGCAGGGTGCTGGCCAGCGAGCTGGCTGTCTCGCGCGGTGTGGTCACCGAGGCCTACCGGCGGCTTGCCGAGGAGGGGCATGTCGCCGGCCACGGCCGGGCGGGGACAAGGGTGGTCGCCGCGGTGACGCAGGCGGTCCGCGTGACGCCGGGCTCGCCGGATCTGGGCCCGCAGTTCACACCAGCCGAGCCGACGTGGCCAATGCCGGGCGCAGAGGGCCAGCCGCCCCGCGGCCATCCAGGCCCCGGCGTCTTCGATGCGATGAGAGCTAGCGCCTGCCGGATTGACCTGACGCCGGGGGTGCCGGACCTGGCCGCGTTCCCGCGTTCGGCGTGGCTGCGCGCCGAGCGCACGGTGCTGAGCGAGCTGGCGCCCGCCAGCTTCGGCTATGGCGACCCGCGTGGGGCGCCGCCCTTCCGGGTGGCGGTGGCCAACTGGCTGGCGCGTAATCGCGGCATCCGCGTCGCCCCTGCTGAGGTGATCATCACGGCGGGCGTCGCCCAGGCGCTGGCGCTGCTGGGCAGCTCGCTGCGCGAGGCAGGCCTGACCGAGGTCGCAGTGGAGGACCCTGGCTCACTCGGCGCGCGCCAGCAGCTGGAGAGCTGGGGTCTCGCCACGCCACCCGTGGCCGTCGACGACCGCGGCCTGCGCGTCAGCGAGTTGCGAGCGAGCGGCGCGGCCGCCGTCATGATCACCCCGGCGCACCAGTTCCCGATGGGCGTGGTGCTCGACGGTGCGCGACGCCGCGACCTTCGCCAGTGGGCGATGGACGGCGGGCTGGTCATCGAGGACGACTACGACGCCGAGCATCGCTACGACCGGCCGCCGGTGCCTGCCCTGCGTGCGGCGCTGCCCGACCAGGTCTGTTACGCGGGGAGCGTTTCCAAGCTTCTTGCCCCGGCGCTGCGAGTGGGCTGGCTGCTGGTCCCGCCGGCCTTGCACGAGCCCGTGGTGACCGCCAAGCGACACATCGACCTCGGCAACGCCGTCCTGCCGCAGCTCGCGCTGGCCGAGCTGATGGCGTCCGGCGACCTGGAGCGGCATCACCGGCTCCTCCGCAAGCGGCACGTGCGCCGCCGCGATTCGATGATCGGTGCGGTGCGCGCGTACCTGCCGCAGGCGCGCGTGCACGGCGCTGCCGCGGGGCTGCACCTGACGCTGACGTTCACTGACTGGGAATCAGGCACTGACCTGGGATCGGGCCGATCGGACACTGACCTCGCCGCCGCGGCGCTCGAACTCGGGGTGAAGACCCAGCCGCTGTCCTGGCATCGCCAGCGGCCTGGCCCGCCCGGACTGGTGCTCGGTTACGCAGCCAGCACCCCGGCCCAGATCGATGAAGGCATCGCGGTCATCGCCGGAATCCTGCGACCACGGCGACAGCGCTAGCCAGTACTTCGGCGTTAGCCAGTACTCCGATAGGGGTCGGCGCGGGGATCGCCGGAAGGGTCGCCGTTCCCGGCAAAGTCAGCCGCCGGAGCGCCTAGTGCTCGCGGTGCTGGCACGCCCGCGGCTGCTTCGGTGGTCGTGCGCGTGTCGTCCTCGCCGTCGATCAGGTGACTGTGGCTGATCGCGGTGACGCCCGCTACCAGAAGCGCCAGTGCGAGTGCCTCGACGGCGAGGTCGCCGGTACTGGCGTCGAAATGCTCGCCGAATACGAATAGTCCAAGCAGGCTTGCGGCCAGCGGATCCAGGATCGTGAAGCCAGGCTGTGACGCCGCGAGCGGGCCAGCGGCGAGCGCGTGCGAAGCCAGCAGCAGGCTGAGCGCGCCGGCGCCCACGAGGACGTAGAGCGACCAGTTAGAGAAGATCGCGCCTGCGCCGCCGCCGAGGTGATAGCTGAACTCCTTGATGACGGCCGCGACGAAGCCCCACGCGACCCCGGTGACCGCGCCGAGTACCGCAGCGCGCTGCGCTGCCGACGCCGCCGACCTGCGGTGCCGCAGCCCGAAGGCCGCAGCGAGGCCGGCCACCACGACGCCGATTGTCACCAGTCCGGCGAGCACCCACAGCGCCGCCGGCGCGTGCTGCCGCCCGCCCGACGGGGATGCGGCGAACAAGAAAAGTCCAAGCCCGGCACACATCGCGGCGGCCGCAAGCCAGTCGCGCCGTCGGACGGTCCGCGAGCCCAGGATCGCCATGTAACCGAACACGAAGAGCAGTTCCAGCGCGAGGATGGGCTGGACCAGCGCAAGCGCGCCGTAGCGCAGAGCCGACACCTGGAATACGAAGCCGAGGATCATGCTGGCGATGCCTACCAGCCAGATGGGACGCCGTGCCAGCCGGAACAGGAGCCAGATGTCGAAGCCGGTCGGGTGGCTCTCCTTGGCCCCGAGCCGCTGGCACACCGAGGACGTGGCTGTGCACAGGCTCGCGAGGAGCGCGAGCGGGATTGCCTTCTCCATCTCCCTCCAGCCTGTCTCCTCGACCGCCGCGTCACCGGCCCGGCGATGCCGCCGGCGGACGCTCTCCGCCTCGCGGCCGGCGCACGTTCCGCTGGCATTCAGGTATAACCCTGACGTTAACGTTAGACCTGTCTGTCCACTAGATATCCGGCGGGTGCGTTCGCCTAGGGCGGACACGGCCGGGCCACGCCCATCACGGCAGCGCCCATCACGGCAGCGCCCATCACAGCAGCGCCAGTCACACCATCCCGCATCTCGAGCCGCTGGCACGCCAAACCCCGGAGAGTACTGCCGGGCGAGGACCGTCGTGCCGAGGACAGATCCTGGTTAACATGCCTTCGCCCGACATAGCCAACCGGCGCCGGGGTCTATTCCGCGGTGCTAGCCCGTATCCGCCGTGCTCGCCCTTACCGGCTATCTCGGGCCCAGGCCGCGCTGGACGCGCAGCAGGTACTCACGCCGATCGAGCGGATTGTGATCGGTCCGCGGCCTGGCCGGGGGAGCGCCCCGGACTGGCTGGTACCGCGAGAACTCTGCCTCCAGCGTGCCTTCGCCACGGGTCAGGCCCGGTAGCTGCCGCTGCAGCGGATCGACCTGGCCGGCCGGGATCTCGCCGGCTACGACGCACGAGTCACCTGCGACTTCCGGCGCCTGCAGGCCGGCGCGCAGCCGGCCGAGGACGGTCAGGACCGGCGGCAGGCAGTCAGCCGGGACCTCGAGCCGGAAGCCGCTGACGGGCTCGCAGACAACCGTCCCTGCTTGCCGCAGCGCGCTCATCAGCACCAGCGGGGTCAGATTCCGGAAGTCTCCGGCTGAGCTCGACCACTTGCTCCAGCCATAGGGCGGCGGCGGAACGAAACCGGTGTGCGTGAGCGTCACGACGCAGTCGATGACCTCCCAGCCGTGCAGGCCCTGCCGCAGCGTCTCGCGGGCGGTCTCCTCGACCGCCTTGATGAACGCGAGCGGCATCGAGCCGAGCTCGACCGCCAGCCGGAACGACGTGCCGGCGCCAGCCGGACCAGGCTCAATACGCAGCCCGACAGTGGCGCGGAATGGATTGCCGCCGCAGTCCATTCGCTCGACCGCCGCGCCCGACGACAGGACGCGCTCGACGCAGATCGTCGTGCTCTCGCGGAATCCGACCTGGAGGCCGAACTCTGCCGCCAGGGTTGCCTGGATGACCTCCTTCTGCACCTCGCCGTACAGGGAAACGCGCAGCTCGTGCCCGATGTCGTCCTGACGCAAGTTGATCAGCGGGTCCTGCTCGGCGAGCTGAGTGAGTGCCGCGTGCAGAGCAGGCCGGTCCGCGGCCGCCGCCGGGACCACCAGGGTCTCGAGCGTGGGCGGGGCGAACAAGTGCCGCCGCGCCGCCACTGCGGCCGGGCCTATGGTGTCGCCGATCTGCACGTCCGGCAGGCCGCAGACCCGGGCGATCTGCCCGGCGCTCACGGCCGGACTCGGGACCGGGGAGCCGCCGGACAGGACACTTAGCGCAGTGATCTTTCCGTCGGCGCCGTTCCCGTAAGGCACCGGCTCCCTGGTCCGAACCGTCCCGGCGAACATCCGCACGTAGGCAACCTTCTCTCCGGAGGGCTCGCGGTCGACCTTGAACACCTTCCCGGCCGCGGGTGCCAGGGCGTCGCCGGCCGCCGCTGGCAGGAACTCGGCGACTCCGGCCATGAGCGCGTCGATGCCGGATCCAGTAACGGCCGAGCCGAAGTAAGCCGGATATACCAGGGCCTGGCCTGTCTGCGCGGCCAGTTCGGCGCGCAGCCTGGCGTACGAGAGCGCTTGCGGATTGTCGACATACGCCGCGAGCAGGTTGTCGTCGCGGCGTGTCAGGACGTCGGCGAGGCTGGCCGCGTGCGCTGCATCGGCCGCCCCAAACTGGACAACCGCAGCGTCTCGTGTGCCGGGATCGGTGACGGCGCCCATTGCCGCGACCGCCGGGGTCAGCCGCTTAGCTATCTCGGCCAGGACGCGGTCCGGGCTGGCTCCGCTGCGGTCGATCTTGTTGACGAAGAAGACGGCAGGCAGCTGCAGCCGCCGTAGCGTCCGCATCAGGATCCGGGTTTGTGCCTGCACGCCCTCGACCGCGGACACGACAACTACGGCGCCATCGAGCACGCCCAGGGTGCGCTCGACCTCGGCGATGAAATCAGGGTGACCGGGCGTGTCGATCAGGTTGACGACCAGGTCCCCGACCGCGAACGAGACAACGGCGGCCTTAATCGTGATGCCGCGCTGGCGTTCGAGCGCCAGCGAGTCGGTCTGGGTGCTGCCGTCGTCTACCCGGCCGATCTTGTCGATAACTCCGGCGGCGAACAGGAGCCGCTCGGTGAGGCTGGTCTTGCCGGCGTCTACATGCGCCAGGATGCCCAGATTGAGCGATTGCACGAAGCGTCATGTCCTTTGGCTTGGCGGTATCTGCCATCGATGAACATGAGCGCTGCTCGCATCTCGCTCTCTCCTCTCGGTCTCAACGGGGATCTCAGGACCCGGTGGTAGTAGAACAGCGGCCGGCCAAGGCCCGCAATTGGTTATCTGCAGGCGCGGCTATCGGTAGGCGCGGGCCTGGAGCTCGAACAGCTCCGCGTACAGCCCGCCAGCGGCCATCAGCTCGGCGTGGCTGCCGCGCTCGCAAATCCGGCCGTCGCGCAGCTCCGGTGATCTGGCGCGAACGTGTGCCAGCTGTGTTGCGACCTGGTCTGCCAGGCTGACACGATGCCGCGGTGACGACAGCGCCGGTGAACTGCCTGCTCCTTGTGGATCTGCAGGCCGCGTTCGTTACCGGGCCTGACGCAGTACCAAGCGCCGCAGGCCTGCTCGCCGCCGCAACGGACCTTCTTGACCGGGCGACTCGATCTCAGAGCCTGATCATTCAC
>DATHPF010000152.1:0-1958 GCA_035484155.1 Streptosporangiaceae bacterium | reverse complement strand
TCTTCGTCGACCGACCAGGACGCGTAGTTGTTCGTGCTGCGCAGGCCCTCGCAGGCCACGTAGGCGTCGGCGGCCATGTGCTGCAGCGCCTGGAACGTCCCGATCGGAACGCCGAACGCCTCGCGCGTCTTGCTGTACTCGATGGCCCCGCGCAGGCCGGCCTCGGCGGCGCCGGTCATCTCGGCGGCCAGCGCGCTCAGCCCCAGGGCCAGCCAGCGGTCCATGGCCCCCGGCGACGGCGAACTTCCCACGCTGGCGAGCGTGAGTCCCTGGGTATCACGCAGCCGGTGCAGCGGAAGGGACAGCTCTGCTGAGTCCAGCCGCTCGAGATTCTGGTCATCGACCGCCACGCTGATGACCTCACCCGACCCGGCGGCCAGCGCCAGGACCGTCCGGTAACCGGGAGTGCCGATGAGCACGGCATCGGAAAGGTCATCGGAGGTCGCCAAGCCGGTCAGATCAGCGCGCATGGCCAGGCCGATAATGGTGCGGCCCTCGGCCACGTCCGCCTGGAGCGAGGCCGGAGCGGCCGCTGCGGCCAGCAGTTCGGGGACCAGGACTCCGGAGACCACGTAGGCGACGGGCACGAGCGCTGCTCCCATCGCTTCGCTCACCACCGCTACCTCGACCCCGCTGGCCGCCGGCCGGCCGGACTCATCCCGGACCCGGAAACCGAGCAGGCCGGCCCGCGCCAGCTCCTGCCAGCAGGCGCCTGGGTCGGCGCCCTCGAGATCCGCGGGATTGGCCAGTCCCAGCTTGCGGCCCAGGTCCCTGGCCATGTCCTGGAGCATTACCTGTTCGTCTGTCAGTAGCGCGAGCACGCCGTCTGCCTCCTGCCTCCTGCCGGACCGTCTATAGCTCCGGCATCTTGCCGCGCCCCCGTGATGTCCAACGCCATGTTCGACGCCAAAGCCGCCGGTCTCATAGTATTATACATTGGTAACTTTAGAACAGTAGACCCCGAAGGGGGCCGCGTTGACCGTCGACAGGCGTTCTGCCGAAGCGGCCGGTCGGGCGGCTCGGGTGACCCCGCCAGACGACGGTTACAAGTGGGTCGCGCTGACCAACACCACGGCTGGGGTCCTGCTCGCGACGATCGACGGCTCGATCCTGATCATCGCGATGCCGGATATCTTCCGGGGCATCCACCTTGACCCGCTGGTGCCCGGCAACAGCGTCTACCTGCTGTGGCTGATCCTCGGCTACCTCGTCACCGGCAGCGTGCTGGTGGTCAGCGTCGGCCGCCTGGGCGACATGTACGGCCGGGTCAAGATGTACAACCTCGGCTTCGTCATCTATACCGCGGCGTCGCTGTTCTTGACCATCGACTGGATGACCGGCCACGAAGGAGCCCTCTGGCTGCTCGTCTGGCGCATCGTGCAGGGCGTCGGCGGCGCCTTCCTGGTCGGAAACTCCGGCGCCATCTTGACCGATGCCTTCCCGACCCACCAGCGCGGGCTGGCCCTCGGCATCAACAACGTGGCGGGGATCAGCGGGACGTTCATCGGCCTGGTGATCGGCGGGATCCTGGCCCCGATCAACTGGCGGCTCGTGTTCCTGATCTCCGTGCCCACCGGCATCTTCGGCACGATATGGGCCTATAAGCGACTGCATGACCTCAGCGAGCGCACCAAGCAGCCCATCGACTGGGCGGGGAACCTGACCTTCGCCGTCGGCCTCGTCCTGGTCATGGTCGGCGTGACCTACGGGATTCAACCCTACGCGGGGCACCCGCTGGGCTGGAGCAGCCCGACCGTGATCACGTGCCTGACCGTCGGCGTCCTCACCCTGGCCGCGTTCGGGGTCATCGAAGCCAGGGTGCGCTACCCCATGTTCCGGCTCAGCCTGTTCCGCATCAAGGCCTTCTCGTTCGGCACCATTTCCACGTTCCTGTCCGCCCTGGGCCGGGGCGGCCTGATGTTCATGCTGATCATCTGGCTGCAGGGCATCTGGCTTCC
>DATHPF010000151.1:0-2515 GCA_035484155.1 Streptosporangiaceae bacterium | reverse complement strand
GATGGCAGGTCCGTTGTGTGCCGCATGGACGCCCCCGTACACACGGTTCATGCGTTACGCGCGGCTTACCGATCTGGCCAGCCACTGGTCACGCTACGGACCGGCGGACGCGAGGCCATCAGCCCGCGGGCTGATTATCGGGATGAGATCTGGCCGACTTCTCATACCTGGGAGTTAGCACTCAGGAGGGACGCGGGCATTATTCCTAGCCGCCGGTGCGGGCAGCATTGTGACCACCGAGCCCACCAGCTCATCGTGCGGTGACGCGGTACCGGATTTCGAGCATGGTGCAGCCGGCAGGCGTGCGGTAGGGGCCGTGGGGCATGCCGGGCCGACGGCTCGCGTAGTGCCCGGCCCGGAACGTCCGCCCGAGCGTAAGGTCGGTGAGCTCGCCTTCCAGCACGTACACCTCCTCGACGTAGTCGTGGGTGATCACGCCGGCACCGCTGGTGTCGAGACCTGGCACCCACCGTACGAGCCGCGTGAGCACAGCCGGGTCATCGGCATCCTGAGACAGCACCTTCTCCTCCGTGCCCGGCTGCTGGGCCTCCCGCCACGCCATCGCGTCCGCGGCGAAGAACTCAAGTTGACGTTTCACCCCACCGACTCCTGACCTCCGGCCACCCCGAATCGAGCCTAGCGCCCCAAATCTGACCCCGGGGTTCGACCGGGCGGCCTGAGGCCAGCTGGTCAGCGAGGATGCGGCGCACCGTGTCGATCACGCCCTACACGCGGCCCGGCCATTCCAGATGCCACTCGGGCCGAAGGCCACGGCGTCGATGGCGTGGAGCAGACGCAGCACGACGCGTGGTACGCCGACGAGACCAGCGCAGCCGCCGCCGTGCCGGCCGTCGCAGGCTAGTCGTTCGTCAACCCTGGCAGCCACGTATGCGCCTCGCGCGTGTACACCATGACCGGTTCCGCCGGCGGCCTGTCGGACTGCAGGGCCTCCCTCGTGCCTCTCGCCAAGGTTTCCGGCTCGACCAGCTCATAAAGGACCAGGCCGAGGCTGTGCGCGTGCCATGTCATGGCCCGTTCGCGCCAGTGTGCCCGGAGTACGTCCCGGGCATCACCGACCTGGATGTCCATGGGCGTCAGTAGCAGCTCACCGTGCAGTCCGGCCTGCTCGATGCTGGTCACCAGGGACTCGCCGGACACGATCGTCTCGAAGATCAGCAGGTCGCAGATCAACGCCGCGCACTCCTCAGGAGAGAACGGGTAAATCGACCAGGGAGCCATGATCCCCGACCGAGACGCGGTGTCGCCGCTGACCCCCCTAATGTGATGCATCGCCGTGCCGATACCCGCCTGTTCGATCACCTGCTGGCGAGTAGCAACGAGCACGCGCCCCTGCTCCGCATGATCGGCGCCCCATCGCCTCAGGCACGCAGGTAGTGATGAAACCACCAGAGCGCGGCCCTGCGGCAGGGCCATCCCCTCGCAGCCGCGGTCTTTGGCCAGCCGGATCAGCTCGCGAAGCTGGGCGAGATTCGTGACGTACGGCTCGGTCAGCTGGATCAGCCGGGCACCGCGGCGCGGCCTGGTAAAGGTGGCCGAACAGGCGGCGCTGGAACTCGTAAAGTCGCCTGGCTGCTCACAGGCCCGGAGGTCGCCTATGAGTCCGACGATACATCCGAAACTGGCCTGCTGGGCTGGGTGATTCATGACCGCTGATGACAGTTGCGGACCGAGTGATACCAGCGCCTGGCCGGTCTTGATAGTAATGTCAACCTCTGTCTCGGATTGATGCTGAGACGCGGAGTCAGCCTGCATTGCGCCCACGAGCGGTGCTGGCCGCTCCAGCGGCGAGGCTCGACCGTCTACGCGGCCGGGCTTCCCGCTTTCGCGATACCTTTTCAGGTAAAAGGAGCTGGGCGCCTACCCTGCTTCCCCGGCCCTTTCAGACCGGGGAAGCGTGAGCATGTTGCATCTGATGCAATACCGCCCGGTTCTAGCTGCAGCCGCTGGTGGAGCCGCAGCCTTCGCAGACGTAGCAGCTGCCGGCCGGGCGCATCTTGGTGCCGCAGGTCAGGCAGAGCGGCGCGTCGGCGGTACGGCCCTGCTGGGCTTCGATCAGCTCGGCGGTGCTGTGCGGGGCGGCGGGCACCGAGCGGCTCGGCGCCGGCGGGGCGGCGGGAGCGGGGGCCGGGGGGTGCACCATGGACCGTTCGGCAGAAATTGGCTGTTCTACGGCGGCCGACTGGGCAAGTTCCTCGGGATCCACCTCCTCGCTCAGCCCGGCGGGGTCGTGCCCGGCCGCCTCGGCGGTGCGCTCGGCCGCGGACAAGATGCCGAGCGCGGCCCGGTCCTCGTAGGACAGGTGGTCCAGGGCCAGGCGGCGGAAGATGTAGTCCATCACCGAGCTGGCGAGCCTGATGTCCGGGTCGTCGGTCAGGCCGGCCGGCTCGAACCGCATGTTGGTGAACTTGGCCACGTACGAGTCCAGCGGGATGCCGTACTGCAGGCCCACCGAGATGGCCATGGAGAAGGCGTCCATCACGCCGGCCAGGGTCGA
>DATHPF010000150.1:0-32546 GCA_035484155.1 Streptosporangiaceae bacterium | reverse complement strand
GACGCGACGCTTGGCGCACTCGTCGAGCCGGGCGCCAATGCCCTGCGCTCGGTCGAGGGCGCGGCCGTGGGGCCGGGCGACCGGCTGCTAGTGCTGGGTCCTGGCACCATCGGCCTGCTCGCGGCGAACATGGGCGTCGCGCTGGGCGCCGAGGTACACCTGGTCGGGCTGACCAGCACATCGCTGGACTTCGCTACCTCGATCGGCTTCAGCCACGTCTGCACCCTCGAGACCCTGCCGGACCTGCCGTACGACGCCGTCATCGACGCTTCGAACGCGGCTCTCCTGCCCGCTCTCGCGGTGGACCTCGTCGAACCCGGCCGGCGGGTGGTCTACATCGGGCTCGCGGGTGAGCCCAGCCTCCTCGACACCCGCGCGCTCGCGCTGAAGGACGTCACCGCGGTCGGCATTCTCGGTGGCTCGGACGCGATCGGCCGGACGATTGAGCTTTACGCTTCCGGCGCCATCGATCCCCGCCCGCTCATCGCCGCCACCGTCGGGCTGGAGGACATCACCGCGGTCCTGGCCGGCCAGCGCCGCCCTGAATGGGGTGGTGCCCCGAAGATCCATGTGGATCCTCGGTGACCCGGATGATCGTCTTGATCACTTCGGGGTTGGTGCGTCCCATCTGCAGGGCTTCCTCAGACTGGCCGAGGGTGAGCCGCGCCCCGATGAGAGCGTCCAGCGGCACGCGGCCGGCAGCCGCGAGCGCGATCGCCGCCGGGTACGTGTTGGCATAGCGGAACGTGCCCGTCACGGTCAGCTCCCTGGCCTGGATCAGCGCCACCGGCAACGGCTGGGCTGCCTCGGCGCCCATGCCGACCAGTACGGCGGTGCCCGCGGGCTGCAGTGCGCCGATGCCATCGGCCACGACCGACGGCACACCCGTGCACTCCAGCAGGATGTCCGCCGCGCCGCCCAGGCTGCGCGCCGCCGCGACTGTTTCGATCCCCAGGTCGCTGGCCATGGCGAGCCGAGTGGCATTGATGTCAGTAATCGTGACGCTGCGGGCTCCGCTGGCCTGAGCGACGAGCGCGCACAGCACGCCGATCGGGCCGGCGCCGGTCACTAGGACCCGGGCGCCGGGCGCGGTACCGGCCTTGCGGTTGGCCCAGATCGCCACAGACAGCGGCTCGATCATGGCTCCGGCGTCGTCGCTGAGCTCCGCGGGAAGCGGATGGGCGTAGTCCTCGCTGAGCGTGACGTAGCGCGTCAGCGTCCCGTCGACCGGCGGCGTCGCGAAGAAGCGAACATCTGGGCACAAGTTGTAGCGACCGCTGCGGCACTGCAGGCAATGGCCGCACGGCACGCCGGGTTCCAGGGCAACGCGCTGGCCGGGCGCGAGCCGGCTGACCTCACTGCCGCCGGCCCTGACAACGCCTGAGCTCTCATGCCCGAGAATCATCGGCGCCGCCACCACGAAGTCACCGATGCGCCCGTGCTCGTAGTAGTGCACATCCGAGCCGCACACGCCGACTGACCGGATCTCGATCAGGACCTCGCGCGGACCAGGACGCGGTACCGGACGCTGCTCCAGCCGCAGGTCGCGCACCCCGTACAGGACCGCGGCCGGATTGTCGGCACCGCTGGACGGCGCAGTGGGCCTCATGCGGGAGAGCGTACGGTAGCCACGTGCGGATCGCCCTGTTTGCCACCTGCCTGGCCGACACCCTCTATCCGGATGTCCCCCGTGCCACGGTGACGCTGCTCGAGCGGCTCGGGCACGAGGTGGTGTTCCCGGTGGAGCAGACGTGCTGCGGTCAGATGCACGTGAACACCGGCTATCAGCGAGCGGCGCTGCCGCTGATCCGTCACTACGTCGACACCTTCGAGCCGCACGAGGTGATCGTCGCGCCGTCCGGATCCTGCGTGGGGTCGATATCGCACCAGCACGCGATGGTGGCGCGCCGGCTCGGGGACGAGCGGCTGGCCACGCGCGCCGAGGCGGTGGCGAGCCGCACCTACGAGCTGTCCCAGCTCCTCATCGACGTCCTCGGCGTGGAGGACGTCGGCGCCCACTACCCGCACCGGGTCGCTTACCACCCGACCTGCCACTCGCTGCGGATGCTGCGCGTCGGCGACCGGCCGCTGCGGCTCCTGCGGCACGTCTCAGGCATCGAGCTGGTGCCGCTGCCGGACGCCGAGGTCTGCTGCGGGTTCGGGGGCACGTTCGCGGTGAAGAACGCCGACACGAGCACCGCCATGCTGGCCGACAAGATGCGTAACGTGCTCGCCACCGGGGCCGAAGTCTGCACGGCCGGTGACTCGTCCTGCCTGATGCATATCGGCGGCGGGCTGTCGCGGCTGCGGGCCGGAGTACGGACCGTGCACCTGGCGCAGATCCTCGCGGCCCGGCAGGAGGACGACCGATGAGCACGTTCCTGGGCTTGCCGACGGCGCCGCGCGGGGTGGGCCACCTGCGGGAGAACGAGCCGTTCCCGGATGCGGCCCGCCGGGCGCTCGCCGATCCGCAGCTGCGCCGCAACCTCGCCAAGGCGACCTCGCACATCCGGGCCAAGCGCGCGGCCGTCGTGGCTGAGCTGCCGGACTGGGAGGAGCTGCGGGCGGCTGGCCAGGCCATCAAGGCGCGCACCATGGCCGATCTCGGCGGTTACCTGACCCAGCTGGAGGCAGCGGTGACGGCACGCGGCGGCACCGTGCACTGGGCCAGGGATGCGACCGAGGCGAACGCGATCGTGACCGCGCTGGTGCAGGCGGCCGGAGCCACCGAGGTGGTCAAGGTCAAGTCGCTGGCGACCGACGAGATCGGGCTGAACGACGCGCTCGGCGCAGCGGGCATCGCCGCCTACGAGACGGACCTGGCCGAGCTGATCGTGCAGCTCGGGCACGACCGGCCGTCGCACATCCTGGTGCCGGCCATCCACCGCAACCGGTCGGAGATCCGCGACATCTTCCTGCGCGAGATGGGTGACGTCGACCCCGGCCTGACCGACGCGCCGGCGGCGCTGGCCGAGGCGGCCAGGCGGCATCTGCGGCGCAAGTTCCTGTCCGCGACCGTCGCCATCAGCGGCGCGAACTTCGGCATCGCGGAGACCGGCACGCTCTGCGTGGTCGAGTCGGAGGGGAACGGCCGGATGTGCCTGACTCTCCCGCAGACCCTGATCACCGTCATGGGCATCGAGAAGGTGATCCCGGCCTGGGCGGACCTCGGCGTGTTCCTCCAGCTGCTGCCGCGCTCGTCGACTGGCGAGCGGATGAACCCGTACACGTCAATGTGGACGGGGGTGACGCCGGGCGACGGACCGCAGGCCTTCCACCTGGTGCTGCTGGACAACGGGCGGACGGCCGCGCTGGCCGACCCGGTCGGCCGGGAGGCGCTGCACTGCATCCGGTGCTCGGCCTGCCTGAACGTCTGCCCGGTGTACGAGCGGACCGGCGGCCACGCCTACGGCTCGGTGTACCCGGGGCCCATCGGTGCGGTGCTGTCGCCGCAGCTCACCGGCATCGAGGACAACGCCTCGCTGCCGTTCGCCTCGTCGCTGTGCGGCGCGTGCTACGACGCGTGCCCGGTCAAGATCGACATCCCGTCGCTGCTCGTGCACCTGCGCGCGCAGCATGTCGAGACAGTGGCGCGCGAGCACAAGGTACCGTCCGCGGAGGCGATCGCCATGGCGGCTGCGTCCTGGGTGATGGTGTCGCCTGGCCGGTTCGGCGCGGCGCAGACCGCCGGGCGGGCCGGGCGCCTGCTGCGCAGGCACGGCACGATCAGCACACTTCCGCCGCCGCTGGCGGCCTGGACTAGGGCACGTGATGCGCCGGTACCGCCGGCGCAGACGTTCCGGCAGTGGTGGCGCAGTACTCATCAGGACGGGAACGGGCAATGACTGCGCGCGCGGAGATGCTCGAGCGGATCCGGCTCGCCCTATCGACTACGGCCCTATCGAGTACTCACCCCGTGGGCCAGGCGGTCCCGGCCTACCGGACCCGCGGCGAACTGGCCGGTGCCGCGCTCCTCGACCTGCTCGCCGAGCGGCTGACCGACTACCGGGCCCTCGTGCGCCGAGCCCCGGCCGCCGCGCTCGCGGCGGAGGTAAGCGCAGCCCTGGCTCAGCGCGATGCGCGGACGGTCGTCGTGCCGCCGGGCCTCGGCGTGCCGATGCCGGACTTCGCCGACGTGACAGTCGACCGCGGGCTGACCGCTGCCGAGCTCGACGGCTTCGACGCGGTGGTCACCAGGGCCGCGGTCGCGATCGCCGAGACCGGCACGATCGTGCTGGACGGCGCGCCGGACCAGGGCCGTCGCGCGATCTCGCTCGTTCCCGACTATCACCTGTGCATCGTCGCCGCGGATCAGGTCGTCCACCTCGTGCCGGAGGCAGTTGAGCGGCTGGCTGACGCCGTCAGCCAGCCGCTCACCTGGATCAGCGGCCCGTCGGCGACCAGCGACATCGAACTGGAGCGGATCGAGGGCGTGCACGGCCCGCGCACCCTCGAGGTGATCCTGGTGACAGCATGACAAGCGTGCCTGTTCCGCCACCGCGGCCGCCTACGGTCCGCCCGTTTGTGCGCGCGGATCTGGCGGCCACTGTCGCGACGCTCGCCCGCGCCTTCGACGACGACCCCGTGATGACGTGGATCTTCCCCGACGACGCGATGCGCCGCCGCCGGCTGCCCGGCTTTTTCGGCGCAGCCCTCCGCAGCAGTAACCCGCGGCGCGACGGCACCGAAGGCATCGAGGTGGCCGTGCGCGGCCGGCAGGTGCTCGGCGCCGCGATCTGGCTGGCGCCCGGCGAGTGGCGGCCACCGCTGTGGCGTCAGCTCGCCGCTCTGCCGGGCCTGGTGTTCAGGCTCAGGTCGCGACTGTCAGTGGCGAGCGTGACCTACGGCGCGCTGGTGCGGCTCCACCCGGAGCGGCCGCACTGGTATCTGTCCGGAATTGGTACGGATCCGCCGGTGCAGGGCACCGGCGTCGGCAGTGACCTGCTGCGCTCGCGCCTGGCCCGCTGCGACGCGGACCGGCTGCCGGCGTACCTGGAGTCGAGCAAGGAGCGGAACGTGCCCTTCTACGAGCGGCACGGTTTCCGGGTCACCGGTGAGGTCACCATTCCTGGCGGCGGGCCCACCCTGTGGCTCATGTGGCGCAATCCGGCGGAGGAGGCAGGCTGATGCAGGTCATCGGCGGAGCAGGGGAGTTTACGGTACCGCCAGCGGGGGAGGGGGTCGCCTGGGTCGAGCACCTGCGCGTGACGGACCTGAGCGTGGGGACATACAGCATCCCGGCTGGCGGCACCGACGGGCAGTCACCGCATACTGAAGATGAGATCTATGTCGTCATGGCCGGCCGGGCCACGCTGGAGTCGGCTGGCGACAGGGCCGAGGTGCGGCCGGGCACGGTGATCTACGTGCCCGCTGGTGAGGTGCATCGCTTCACTGATATCGGCGAGGACCTGGCCGTCGTGGTCTTCTTCGCGCCGGCCGAAGACTCGCGGGCCGCCGAGGGTTAGCCGACGTGTTTCTTCGGTATTACGGCTATTAAGAAGTTCGTGAGAGGCGGTATCCGATGGGTGAGTGGGCCGGATGAGCGGCAGGACGGTCCCGGATGCCGAGCGGCTCCTGACGCCCGCCGAGGTAGCCGCCATGTTCCGGGTCGACCCCAAGACAGTGACCCGGTGGGCGCGCGATGGCAGGCTGACGTCGGTGCGAACGCTGGGCGGGCACCGGCGGTACCGGGAGTCTGAGGTGCTGGACCTGCTACGCGCTGCGCACGCGGAGGCGGGAGACTAGCCATAGAGTTGGGGCGTGGCAGATCCGGCAAGTTACCGGCCGGCACCCGGCTCCATTCCTGAGTCGCCTGGCGTGTACCGGTTCCGTGACGAGCGCGGCCGGGTGATCTACGTCGGCAAGGCTAAGAGCCTGCGGTCTCGCCTGAACTCCTACTTTGCCGACTTCGTTGGCCTGCATCCGCGCACGCAGTCGATGCTGCGCGCGGCCGCCCGGGTCGACTGGACCGTGGTGGGGACCGAGGTCGAGGCACTTCAGCTCGAATACTCCTGGATCAAGGAGTTCGACCCGAGGTTCAACGTCCGCTACCGCGATGACAAGAGCTACCCGTACCTGGCCGTGCTGATGAACGAGGAGTTCCCGCGGGTCCAGGTCATGCGGGGGGCCAAGCGCCGCGGCGTCCGCTACTTCGGTCCGTACTCGCACGCCTGGGCGATCCGCGACACCGTCGACACGCTGCTGCGGGTCTTCCCGGTGCGCACCTGCTCGGCCGGCGTCTTCAAGCGGGCCGGGCAGATCGGCCGGCCCTGCCTGCTCGGCTACATCGGCAAGTGCTCGGCCCCGTGCGTGGGCCGGATCGACGCAGCCGAGCACCGGCAGCTGGCCGAGGAGTTCTGCGATTTCATGGCCGGGCAGACAGGCCGGTTCATCCGTCGGCTCGAGGCGGAAATGCGCCGGGCCGCGGCAGCAGAGGAGTACGAGCGCGCCGCGCGCCTGCGGGACGACATCCAGGCGCTCGAGCGGGCGCTGGAAAAGCAGGCCGTGGTGCTGCCGGACGGCACCGACTGCGACGTGATCGCGCTGGCCGAGGACCAGCTTGAGGCCGCCGTCCAGGTCTTCTACGTGCGCGGCGGACGGGTGCGCGGCCAGCGCGGCTGGGTGGTCGACAAAGTCGAGGACATCACGACCCCGGATCTGGTCGAGCACTTCCTCGGCCAGGTCTACGACGAGGACCCCGTCGCCGACGACAGCTCCCGGTCCAGCCGCTCGGCCCGGATACCACGCGAGGTCCTGGTGCCGGCCCTGCCGCCGGACGCGGCCACCGTCGAAGAGTGGCTCGGCCACCGCCGGGGCGGCCGGGTCAGCCTCCGGGTGCCGCAGCGCGGCGACAAGAGGGCGCTGATGGACACCGTGGCCCGCAACGCCGGCGAGTCGCTGGCCCTGCACAAGACGCGCCGCGCCAGCGACCTGACCACCCGCAGCGTGGCGCTGAGCGAGATCCAGGAATCCCTCGCGCTGGACGAGGCGCCGCTGCGGATCGAGAGCTACGACGTATCGAACCTCCAGGGCACCCACGTGGTCGCGTCGATGGTCGTGTTCGAGGACGGCCTGGCTCGTAAGTCGGAGTACCGCAGATTCGCGATCAGGGGCCTGGACGGCACCGACGACATCGCGGCCATCCACGAGGTCATCACCCGCCGGTTCCGCCGGTACCTGGAGGAGCAGGCCGCGACGGCCACCGCCGATCCGGATGAGCTGCCGCCCGGCGACCCCGAGCCCCGGCGGAAGTTCGCCTACCCGCCCAACCTGCTGGTGATCGACGGCGGCCCGGGTCAGGTCGGCGCGGCAGTCCTTGCGCTCGAGGAGCTCGGGATCGTGGACGTCGCGGTCTGCGGCCTCGCCAAGCGGCTGGAGGAGGTCTGGCTGCCGGGCGAGGACGGCCCGGTCATCATGCCGCGCAGCAGCGAGGGCCTGTACCTGCTCCAGCGCATCCGCGACGAGGCACACCGGTTTGCGATCACCTACCACCGGGCCAAGCGCTCGGCCGCGCTGACAGCCAGCGAACTGGACGCCGTGCCTGGCCTCGGGCCAGCGCGGCGGGCTACGCTGCTGCGGCAGTTCGGCTCCGTGCGCAAGCTCGGCGCGGCGACCGTCGCGGAGATCGCCGCGCTGCCTGGATTCGGCCTGCGGACTGCGGAAGCGGTGTACCAGGCCCTACACGAGCCAGCACTACAGGGGCCAACACCGCCGGGGCCAGGGGGGCCGACAAGTGAGCGCTGAGGACGCGGTACCGGCGGACGCCGGTCAGCAGGAGATCGTCATCATCACCGGGCTGTCGGGTGCGGGCCGCAGCACGGCGGCCAAGTCGCTGGAGGATCTCGACTGGTTCGTGGCCGACAACCTGCCCGCTGACCTGCTGCCCACCATGGTCGACCTGGCCAGGCGGTCGAGGGGCGCGGTGCCGCGGCTGGCAGCGGTCGTCGACATCCGCAGCCGCGCGTTCACGACCGACCTCAAGTCCGTGATCGGTGACCTGAACGCGCGCGGTGTGCGTCCGTTCGTCGTCTTCCTGGAGGCGTCTGACGAGACGCTGGTCCGCAGGTTCGACAGTGTCTCCCGGCCGCATCCGCTCCAGGAAGGAGCTCGGGTAGTCGACGGCATCACCGCGGAGCGCGAGCTGCTCCAGGGCATGCGCGCCGAGGCGGACCTGGTGCTCGACACCACCGAGCTGAACGTGCACGAGCTGCGGTCCCGGATGCGGGACGCGTTCGCCACCGAGGCCGACGCCGCGCTGCGGGTCAGCGTCGTCTCGTTCGGCTTCAAGTACGGCCTGCCGGTGGACGCCGACATGGTGGCGGACTGCCGGTTCCTGCCGAATCCGCACTGGGTGCCCGACCTGGCGCCACAGACTGGTCGCGATGCGCCCGTCATCGACTACGTCCTGAACCAGCCGGGCGCACGGGATTTCGTGGCCGCGTTCGTCCAGGCCGTGCAGATCGCGCTGGCCGGCTATGACCGGACCGGGCGGCATTTTGTGCTGCTGGCCGTCGGCTGCACGGGCGGCAAGCACCGCAGCGTGGTGATTGCCGACGAGATGGCCGCCCGCCTGTCACAGAGCTGGCCCGGCATCCAGGTCACGCATCGCGACCTGGGCCGCGAGTAGGCGCGAGTGCAGCTCCCCGATCAGCAGGTCCCCGATCACGACCATCAGCCGGAGCGGCCGCAGAGCCGCCGTGTGGTGGCCCTCGGCGGCGGGCATGGCCTGCACGCCTCGCTGTCCGGACTGCGCCGGGTCACCAGGGACCTCACCGCAATCGTGACGGTGGCCGACGACGGTGGCTCAAGCGGCCGGCTGCGCCGTGAGTTCGGCGTCTTGCCGCCGGGCGACCTGCGGATGGCCCTGGCAGCCCTGTGTGGCGACGACGCCTGGGGCACGACCTGGAGCCGGGTGATACAGCACCGGTTCGCCGGGGCCGGAATCGCTGGGGGGGAGACAGTCGCTGCCCTGGACGCAGCCGCTGGCGCGGATGCTGGGGGGCTGGCCGGGCACGCGGTCGGCAACGTGCTCATCGTGGCCCTGTGGGAACTGCTCGGCGACACCGTGCAGGGGCTCGACTGGGTCGGCCGGCTACTCGGCGCGCACGGCCGCGTGCTGCCGATGTCGGCGGTCCCGCTGGACCTGGTAGCCGAAGTCGAGGGGGCAGATCCGGACAGGCCGGACGAGCTGACTATTGCTGTCGGCCAGGTGGCCTGCGCGACGACGACAGGACGGGTACGGTCGGTATCACTGATACCCGCTGACCCGCCCGCTTGCCCGGAGGCCGTGCAAGCGATCGGGGCGGCGGACTGGGTGGTGCTCGGGCCTGGCTCGTGGTTCACCAGCGTGCTGCCGCACCTGCTGGTACCGGACCTGGCCGCGGCGCTGGTCGGGACTCGAGCGCGGAGGCTGGTAGCGCTGAATCTGGCGCCACAACCCGGTGAGACCGAGGGGTTCTCGCCGCATGCCCACCTGGAGGTCCTGGCGGAGCACGCCCCTGATCTGGCGATCGACGTCGTGCTGGCTGACCGCGAGGCGGTCCGCGGTGCGGCGCCGGAGCTGGAGAAGGCGGCTGGCCTGCTCGGCGCCCGTCTCGTGCTGGCCGACCTGGCCGTCGGTGACGGGTCGCCGCGGCACGACCCGCGGCGCCTGGCAGGCGCATTCGCGCAGATATTTGAGGGGGAGTGAGGCCGATGGCGCTGACCGCTCTGGTCAAGGATGAGCTCAGCAGGGTCAGCGTGCTGAAGCCATGCTGCCGCAAGGCCGAGGTGTCGACCATCCTGCGATTCGCCGGCGGCCTGCACCTGGCGGCCGGGCGCATCGTGGTGGAGGCCGAGCTCGACACCGGGGCTGCGGCCCGCCGCTTGCGCAAGGACATCGCCGAGGTATTCGGGCATTCTTCGGACCTGGTGGTGCTGGCCCCTGGCGGGCTGCGCAAGGGCAACCGCTACGTCGTGCGCGTACATGCCGACGGCGATAGCCTCGCCCGGCAGTCCGGCCTGGTGGACAACCACGGACGCCCGGTCCGCGGGCTGCCGCGCCAGGTGGTCTCGGGCACGACGTGCGACTGCGAGGCCGCGTGGCGTGGCGCGTTCCTGGCGCACGGCTCGCTCACGGAGCCGGGCCGGTCGATGTCGCTCGAACTGACCTGTCCCGGCCCCGAGGCAGCGCTGGCCATGGTTGGCGCCGCCCGGCGGCTCAAGATCCATGCGAAAGCACGCGACGTCCGGGGCGTGGACCGCGTCGTGGTCCGCGACGGCGACTCGATCAGCGCGCTGCTGACCAGGCTTGGCGCCCACGACAGCGTGCTGGCCTGGGAGGAGCGGCGGATCCGCCGCGAAGTGCGGGCAACCGCGAACAGGCTGGCCAACTTCGACGATGCCAACCTGCGCCGCAGCGCGCGGGCGGCCGTCGCGGCCGGCGCGCGGGTCGAGCGCGCCCTGGAGATCCTCGGGCCGGAGGCGCCCGATCACCTGATCATCGCTGGCGAGCTGCGTATCAAGCACCGGCAGGCAAGCCTCGAGGAGCTTGGCCAGCTGGCCGAGCCGGCCCTGACCAAGGACGCGATCGCGGGCCGGATCCGCCGCCTGCTAGCACTCGCCGATCGTCGCGCCACGGAACTCGGCGTGCCCAATACCGAGGCGACACTCACCGCGGACATGCTGGTGCCCTAGCACGGTAGGGTTCGGACGGCAGTTCAGGCCTGGAGAAGGAGCGCATTCCAGTGAGTGTCCGAGTGGGGATCAATGGGTTCGGCCGGATCGGGCGGAACTTCTGGCGGGCCGTGCACGCGGGCGGCGGCGGCGACATCGAGATCGTCGCGGCGAACGACCTCGGTGACCTGGTTACCTGCGCGCACCTGCTCAAGTACGACACGCTGCTCGGCACTCTTGCCGACGAGGTCACTGCCGAGGGCGACGTGATCCGGGTGGGCCGCCACTCGATCAAGATGCTTGCCGAGCGGGACCCGGCGCAGCTGCCGTGGGGCGAGCTTGGCGTGGACGTGGTGATCGAGTCCACCGGCCGGTTCACCAATGCGCAGGACGCTGGCAAGCACCTGGCGGGCGGGGCGCGCAAGGTGATCATTTCTGCGCCGGCCAAGGGCGAGGACATCACGATCGTGATGGGCGTCAACGACGACTCCTACGACCCGGCGCGGCACGCCATCATCTCCAACGCCTCCTGCACGACCAACTGCGTCGCGCCGATGGCGAAAGTCCTGAACGACAGCTTCGGGATCCGCAAGGGCCTGATGACGACGATCCACGCCTATACCAATGACCAGGTCATACTCGACTTCCCGCACAAGGATCTACGGAGGGCCAGGGCCGCGGCCCAGAACATCATCCCGACAACCACTGGCGCGGCTAAGGCCACGGCGCTGGTGCTGCCGGAGCTTGCGGGCAAGCTGGACGGGCTGGCCATGCGGGTGCCGGTGATGGACGGCTCGGTCACCGACCTCGTCGTGCAGCTGGAGCGGGAGGTGACCGTCCATGAGGTCAACGCCGCTTACCAGGCCGCCGCGGACGGCCCGCTCAAGGGCTACCTGCACTACACCGCCGACCCGATCGTGTCGTCGGACATCGTGGGCACGCCGTACTCCTGCACGTTCGACTCTCAGCTCACCATGGCCTTCGGCGACCAGGTCAAGGTCATCGGCTGGTACGACAACGAGTGGGGCTACTCCAACCGGCTCGCCGACCTGACTGTGCTGGTAGGTACTGCACTCGCCGGCTCGAACCAGCCCGCCCGGTCATGAAGGGCCTCGACTCGCTCGATGTCGCCGGCAAAGTGGTGCTGCTGCGGTCCGACCTGAACGTGCCACTGGACGGCACTACGATTACCGACGACGGCCGGATCCGGGCCAGCCTACCGACGATCAACGAACTGCGGGCGCGCGGTGCCCGGGTCCTGATCGTCGCGCACCTGGGCCGGCCGAAGGGGGAGAGTTACGCCGAGCGGGCCGCGGGCGGCCCGTCCCTCGCGCCGGTGGCCGCCCGGCTGGCTGACCTCCTCGGCGTCCCGGTCGCGCTGGCCGGGGACGTGGCTGGCGACTCGGCCGCGGCGATCGCGGCTGGGCTGGCCGACGGCGATGTGGCCATGCTGGAGAACATCAGGTTCGAGCCTGCTGAGACCAGCAAGGACGACGCCGTCCGGGCCGGGCTGGCAGCCCGCCTGGCTGCCCTGGCGGACGTCTACGTCGGCGACGGGTTCGGCGCGCTGCACCGCAAGCACGCGAGCGTCTACGACCTGCCGGCGCTGCTGCCGCATGCGGCAGGCGAGCTGGTCCTTGCCGAGGTCGCGGTGCTAGAGCAGCTGACCCAGGTGCCCGCGCGGCCGTACGTGGTCGTGCTCGGCGGTGCCAAGCCGTCCGACAAGCTAGCCGTCATCGCGAACCTGCTGGACAAGGCCGACCGGATCCTGATCGGCGGCGGCATGTCCTACACCTTCCTGAAGGCCCAGGGTTACGAGGTGGGCAACTCGCTCCTCGAAGCCGATCGCCTCGACGACGTCAGGAAGGTCATGGCCGATGCGGCTGCGCGCGGCGTCGAGCTCGTGCTGCCCGTCGACCTCGTCGGCGCCGTCGATTTCGCGCCTGACGCCGAGCACGAGGTGTATCCGGTGACGGCGTTCCCGGCCGACCGCGAGAGCCTGGACATGGGGCCGGCTACGCGGGAGCTGTTCGCCGCCAGCCTGGCCGACGCGGCCACCGTCTTCTGGAACGGCCCGGTCGGGGTCTTCGAATTCCCGGCGTTCGCGGCTGGCACCAGGACCGTGGCGGAGGCGATCGGGAGCCTTCCCGGCCTGACAGTGGTGGGCGGCGGCGACTCGGCGGCCGCTGTGCGCCGGCTTGGGCTGCCCGACGACGCCTTCCGCCACATCTCGACGGGCGGCGGCGCCAGCCTGGAGTACCTGGAGGGGACGGCCCTGCCGGGTCTGGAGGCGCTCGCGTGACGGTATCGGCCGCCAGGAAGCCGTTGATCATCGGCAACTGGAAGATGCATAACAATCACTTCGAGGCCATCGCACTGACCCAGAAGCTGGGCTGGGGACTGACCGACAAGGATTTCGTCGTCGAAGACATCGTGATCATGCCGCCCTTCACGGCGCTGCGCAGCGTTCAGACCCTGATCGACGGGGACAAGCTGCGCCTGCGGTACGGCGCGCAGGACGTGTCGGCCCACGAGGACGGGCCATACACCGGCGACATCTCAGCCCGGATGCTCGCCAAGCTGGGCTGCGATTTCGTCCTGGCCGGCCACTCGGAGCGGCGGCAATACCACCACGAGGACGATGCCCTCATCAATGCGAAAGTCCGGGCTGTGCTCCAGCGCGCGATGACGCCGGTACTGTGCGTAGGCGAGCCGCTGGCGGTGCGCCAGGCGGGCGAGCAGCTGGCCTATACGCTGGCCCAGCTCGACGGCGGGCTGGCCGGTTTGTCGGCTGAGCAGGTGTCGCAGCTGGTGGTGGCCTATGAGCCGGTCTGGGCGATCGGTACCGGTGAGGTCGCCACGCCGGCGGACGCGCAGGAGGTGTGCGCTGCGATCAGGAACCGGATTTCGTCCATTCAGGGGGACGCAGTGGCGACTACCACGCGTATCCTGTATGGCGGGTCAGTGAAGCCCGACAACATGCCCGCGATCATGGCCGAGCCGGACGTCGACGGGGCTCTAGTCGGCGGCGCGAGCCTCGATGCCGGTGAATTCGTCAGGATCTGCCGGTATCGTGATGAGAGCGCGGCCCTCAGATGAGAGACGAGTAACCAGTGACTGTCGCATTCTCCGTGATCTTGATCATCACAAGCCTGCTGATGGTGCTGCTCGTCCTGCTGCACAAGGGCAAGGGCGGCGGGCTGTCGGACCTGTTCGGCGGCGGCATCTCGTCGTCGCTTGGCTCGTCGTCGGTCGTGGAGCGGAACCTCGACCGCATCACGATCTTCACAGGCATCATCTGGTTCATCTGCATTGTCGTGCTTGGGATCCTCGACAAGACCTGATCGGCAGCACGGCAGTTCCGCAGCACGACAATGAGTAGTCGGCGGCATGGTGACCGCATTGTGAGCAAGGGGTGAGCAGTGAGTAGTGGCAACGCCATTCGCGGCAGCCGGGTCGGTGCTGGGCCGATGGGTGAGGCCGAGCGCGGCGAGGCGGCGCCGCGGGTCCGCATCTCGTTCTGGTGCTGCAACCGGCACGAGACGGTTCCCAGCTTCGCCTGCGATGCGGCCGTCCCCGAGTTCTGGGACTGCCCGCGCTGTGGCCTGCCCGCTGGCCAGGACGAGGCCAATCCGCCTGCGCCCCCGCACGCCGAGCCCTACAAGACGCACCTGGCCTACGTGAAGGAACGGCGCAACGACACCGACGGCGCCGCGATCCTGGCCGAGGCCCTCGACCGCCTCCGCAAGGGTGCCTAGGGACTAGTGCGCGAACGCGTCGCGCTGCCCGCCGGGCAGCAGCGGCACGGGCGGCTGCGGTGCTTCAGTAAGCACCTTCACCTGGGTGCGCAGGTCGCTGAGCAGCACGTCAGCCAGGTCCCGCGAGAATCCGTTCCGCACCACGATGCGCAGCACGGCGGTGTCCTGCATGTTCTCGGGGAAGGTGTAGGCCGGGACCAGCCAGCCGCGCTGGCGCAGGCGCTCGGACAGGTCAAACACGCTGTATCCGGCCGCCTCCGGGTCAGTCATCTTGAACGCGAGCACCGGCAGGTCGCTGCCGTCTGAGAGCAGCTCGAACGGGCCCATGCTGGCGATCTCCGCTGCCAGGTGCTTCGCGACGTCCTGGCAGGCCTGCTGGACCTGGCGGTAGCCGTCGAAGCCGAGCCGCAGGAAGTTGTAGTACTGCGCCGCGACCTGGCCGCCGGGCCGGGAGAAGTTGAGCGCGAACGTCGGCATCTCGCCGCCGAGGTAGTTCACGTTGAAGATCAAGTCCTCGGGCAGGGCGGCGGCGTCGCGCCAGATGATCCAGCCGACGCCGGGATACACCAGGCCGTACTTGTGGCCGGAGGTGTTGATCGAAGCCACTCGCGACAGCCTGAAGTCCCACTCCAGATCAGGCACCAGGAACGGAGCCACAAACCCGCCGGACGCGGCGTCCACATGGACGTCGATGGCCAGGCCCGTCCGCTGCTGGAGATCATCAAGCGCGGCAGCTATCTCGGCGACTGGCTCGTAACTGCCGTCCATGGTGGAGCCAAGGATCGCGACGACCCCGATGGTGTTCTCGTCGCAGTGCGCGGCCGCTTCTGGTCCCGTCAGGTGCAGGCGGCCTGACTCCATCGGCACCAGCCGCGGCTCGACCTGCCAGTAGCGACAGTACTTCTCCCAGCAGACCTGGACGCCCGCGCTCATGACCAGGTTCGGCTTGGCCGGGGTTGGCGTGGCACTGGCCGAGGCCTGCCGGGCGCGCCAGCGCCAGAGCAGGGCCAGTCCGGCGAGCATGCAGGCCTCGCTTGAGCCTGTCGTCGAGCAGCCGGTGGCGGGGCCAGGCGCGTGCCATAGCTCGCCCAGAATGTTGACGCAGCGTCGCTCCAGCTCAGCTGTCATCGGGTACTCGTCCTTGTCGATCATGTTCTTGTTGAAGCAGTCGGCCATGAGCACGCCCGCCTGCGGCTCCATCCACGTCGTGACGAAGGTCGCGAGGTTCAGCCTGGCGTTGCCGTCGAGCATCAGCTCGTCCCTGATGATCTGGAGAGCCGTGTTCGGATCCATGCATTGGGCGGGAAGCTGGTGGCGGGGGACCGATCTCTCCACGTCACAGCCATAGACCGGATTGATCTCCAGCTCGGCGTGGAAGCCAGCCTCATCGACCTTGCCGTGCAGTGGCATGCTGTTCCTCTTTCTGGAGCAGTGCTGGCTCTGGGTCAGTGCTTGGATTTCCAGGCTATCGGCGCGGCGCGCACGCCTGCCGGCTAGCCGCGCACGTCAGCGTTCATGGGTGGGGAGTTACTGTTCCCCTGGCAACAGTAATTTCCCACCCATAAGATCAACTTCGGTCAGCCCCAAGAACCTGTCCACGTCCAGCACGTTCATCAACGACCTGGGGCGCGCACATAGCGGCTGAACAGGAAGCCGTCGTCGGCAAGCACGTGGGCGAGCGACAGCTGCGCGCACAGCGGCGGCGAGGTGAGGATCCGGCCGGCCGAGCCGCCCGCCAGCACCGGGCTCGTGCTCAGGCACAGCTCGTCCAGCAACCCGGCTTCGGCCAGGTGGCCGAGCAGCGTGGGCCCGCCCTCGGCCAGGATGCGCGCGTACCCGAGCTCGTGCAGCGCCCGGACCGCGGCGACGAGGTCGAGCCGGTCCTGGCCCGCCTCGATGACACGGGCGCGCCGGGCGATGGCGGCGCGCCGATCGGGCGAGGCCGCCGCCGTCGTGATCACGATGGTCTGCGCGCCTGGCGCAGCGGCAGCCAGCAGCGGGCTGTCCGCATCGAGATTAAGGCGGCCGGAGACGACAGCGATCGGCGGAACCGGTGCGCCGGCCGGGCGCAGCCCAGCCCAGATCTCGTCCGCCTGCACCGGCCGGTAGCGTTCCGCCCGTGCAGTGCCGGCGCCTACCAGGATCAGGTCGGCGAGGCTCCGCAGCACCGTGAACACCATCCGGTCGGCCGGGCCAGATAGCCCGCCGGAGCGGCCGTCAACCGAGACGGCGCCGTCGGCGCTCACCACCATGTTCGCGCGCAGGAGGGCATGCGGGCCAGCGGCCCCGTTCCCGTAGTAGGAAGCGAGCGTGGTGACTGCGGCGGGCGTCGGGCCTTGCGTGGCGCGAGGGACTACCTCCAGATCGGCGCCCCGGACCGGATGGATCTTGCGCACGGCCAGCAGTCAATCAGATAGGCGGTGAAGGCCGGCGGCGGGCCGCTGGAAAGGCGGTCAGCTAGCGCTAGCCTGCAGGACCACGACAGCGTGGCCGGGGAGTTCTCTGGTGCTGGCCGCGCCGAGCAGGCTGCCTGCCGGCTGACCGTCGTCGGCGGGCGCGGTCGCATCGGCGCTGGCTGTGTCGACCACGACCACCCAGCCGGCCGCGGTGCCGGCCGCGGGCAGGGTGAAGGTCACCGGCTGATCGTTGGCGTTGAACAGCAGCAGGAAGCTCTGGTCTGTGATGGGCTCGCCGCGCGGCCCTGGCTCGGTGATGGCTGCCCCGTTGAGCAGCACCGCGAGTGACCGCGTGTCGCTGGCCCCCCAGTCGGCGCCGGTCATCTCGTTGCCGGCGGGCGTCAGCCAGCTGATGTCGCGCTGTCCGCCGAGTTCGCCGCTGAAGAACCTGCGCCGCCGGAAGACTGGGTGCTCACGCCGCAGGGCGATCAGGCTGCTGGCGAACTCCATCAGGTCGGCATGGCTGCCCGCGGCTTGCCAGTCGACCCACGACACCTCGTTGTCTTGGCAGTAGGCGTTGTTGTTGCCCTGCTGCGTGCGGCCGAGCTCGTCGCCGGCCAGCAGCATCGGCACGCCCTGGGACAGCAGCAGCGTCGCCAGGAAGTTGCGCTCCTGGCGGCCGCGCAGCGAGGTGATGGCCGGATCGTCGGTCGGGCCCTCGGTGCCGCAGTTCCAGGACCGGTTGTCGTTGCTGCCGTCGGCGTTGCCGTCGCCGTTAGCCTCGTTGTGCTTGTCGTTGTAGCTCACCAGGTCGGTGAGCGTGAACCCGTCGTGGCAGGTCACGAAGTTGATCGAGGCGACGGGCCGGCGGGCGCTGGTCTCGTACAGGTCGCTGGAGCCGCTCAGCCGGGAGGCAAACTCCGGCACGGAAGCCGGGCGGCCGCGCCAGAAATCGCGGACAGTGTCGCGGTACTTGCCGTTCCACTCCGTCCACAGCGGCGGGAACTTGCCGACCTGGTAGCCGCCGTCACCGACGTCCCACGGCTCGGCGATGAGCTTCACCTGGGAGACGACCGGGTCCTGCTGCACGAGCTCGAAGAACGCCGACAGCCTGTCCACCTCGTGCAGTTCCCTGGCCAGCGCCGAGGCCAGGTCGAAGCGGAAGCCGTCGACGTGCATGTCCAGGATCCAGTAGCGCAGTGAGTCCATGATCAGCTGAAGCGCGTGCGGGTGCCGGACATTAAGGCTGTTGCCGCAGCCGGTGTAGTCCAGGTAGACGGACGGGTCGGCGTCGTCTAGGCGGTAGTAGGCGGCGTTATCGATGCCGCGGAAGGACAGCGTAGGTCCGGTCGCGCCGCTCTCGGCCGTGTGGTTGTAGACGACGTCGAGTATGACCTCGATGCCGGCCGCATGCAGCGCCTTGACCATGGACTTGAACTCGGCGACCTGGCCGTGCGGCTCCGCCGAGCTCGAGTAGACGTTATGCGGCGCGAAGAAGCCGATGGTGTTGTAGCCCCAGTAGTTGGTCAGACCGCGTTCGGCTAGCTGGTGCTCAGGCACGGACTGGTGGACCGGCATGAGCTCGATGGCGGTGACGCCGAGCTTGGCCAGATGGTCGATGATCGCCGGGGAGGCAAGGCCGGAGTAGGTGCCGCGCAGCTCAGCGGGGACCTGCGGATGGCGCATGGTGAGGCCGCGGACGTGCGCTTCGTAGATCACGGTCTGGTGGTAGGGCGTGCGCGGCTGCCGGTCGCCGGCCCAGTCGAAGTAGGGGTTGATCACCACGCTGCGCGGCATGAACGGCGCGCTGTCGGACTCACTGGGCTTGGCCCGGTTCTGTGGCTGGTAGTCGAAAAGCGACTGATCCCAGTGCAGGCTTCCGTCCACTGCCTTGCCATACGGATCCAACAGCAGCTTGGCCTGATTGCAGCGGTGGCCCTGGCTCGGATCGTAGGGACCGCTCACGCGGTAGGCGTAGCGCTGGCCTGGACCGACTGCCGGCAGGTAGCCATGCCACACGAAGCCGTCGACCTCAGTGAGATCCAGCCGCGTCTCGGTCCCCGCACCGTCGAACAGGCACAGCTGAACCCGGTCAGCGACCTCGGAGAACAGGGCGAAGTTGGTGCCAGAGCCATCCCAGGTAGCGCCAAGCGGGTACGCGGCGCCCGGCCAGATCTGCATTCGACTGACCTTACCTGCTGGTAACAGCAGACCGAACCAGGATGGCCGGGAGGTCGGTTCCGTCCGGCAGGCTGCCGAACGGCGTCCCTGGCCCAGCCCTGTGTTTGCCGGTACCGAGCCTGCTGGCGCAGAACGCGTCGGCGACCGGTGCGGGCGCGTGCCGTACCAGCAGGGCCGCTTGCAGCGTGACGGTGAGCTGGCCGGCTAGCCGCCGGGCGTGTTGCTGGGCGGCCTGGCTGTCCGCTGCCGCCTCCTTGAGGCTCTGCCGCAGGCTTGCGGCCGCTGCCGCGACGCGCGGGTCCCCGGCGGCCAGGTCAATCTCGGCCAGCAGGGCGTCGGCCGAGTGAGGCGTGCGGGCCAGCGCGCGCAGCACGTCCAGCGCCGTGACGTTGCCCGAGCCTTCCCAGACGGAGTTCAGCGGTGCGTCCCGCAGCAGGCGCGGCATAGGGGAGTAGTCCTCGACGTAGCCGTTGCCGCCCAGGCACTCCAGTGCCTCCGCCGTGACCATTGGCGTGCGCTTGCAGATCCAGTACTTGGCCGCTGGCAGGGCTACCCGCAGCAGCGCGGCCTCGGCGCCGTCGCCGCGGGCGGCCCGGTCTGCCGCACCCGCCAGCCGGAGCGCGAGCGTGGTTGCGGCTTCGGACTCCAGGGTCAGGTCGGCGATGACGGCGGTCATGGCCGGGTGGTCGATCAGCCGGGTGCCGAATGAGGTGCGCAGGCTGGCGTAGTTCGCCGCGAGCACGCAGGCCTGCCGGATCGCCGCCGAGCTGCCCAGCACGCAGTCGAGCCTGGTCGCGGTCACCATCTCGATGATCGTCGCGACGCCACGCCCCGGCTCGCCGACCAGCCAGGCGACCGCCTCGTCGTACTCGACCTCGCTGGAGGCGTTGGAGGTGTTGCCGAGCTTGTCCTTGAGTCGCTGGATGTACATGGCGTTCCGGCTGCCGTCGGGCCGGACACGGGGGAGCAAGAAGCACGACAGGCCCTCCGGCGCCTGGGCGAGCACGAGGAACATGTCGCACATGGGCGCTGAGCAGAACCACTTGTGCCCGGTCAGCAGGTAGCTGCCGTCACCGGCGGGCACTGCGCGGGTCGTGTTGGCCCGCACGTCCGAGCCACCTTGCTTCTCGGTCATTGCCATCCCCGCGAGCAGCCCGGCCTTGGTGGCAGGCGCGCGCAGGCCCGGATCGTAGACCGCGGCGGTGAGCAGGGGCTCGTAGCTGGCCGCCAGGCTGGGCGCGTGCCGCAGCGCGGGCACGCACGCATAGGTCATGGAGATCGGGCAGCCGTGCCCGGCCTCGGCCTGCGTCCAGACCATGAACTTGGCCGCCCGAGCGACGTGCGCACCGGGCCTTGCATCGGCCCACGGCGCGGCATGCAGGCCGTGGTTAACCGCGGTGGTCATGAGGTGGTGCCAGGACGGATGGAAGTCGACCTCGTCGACGCGGTAACCGCGAGCGTCATGGGTCCGCAGGACCGGCTTGCTAACGTTTGCGAGCCGGGCGTGCTCCTGAGTCTGCGCGGAGCCGGCCAGCACCCCGAGCTCGTGCACCTCGGGCTCAGCCCAGCCGCCGCCCTCCCGGTGCAGCGCAGCCAGCAACGCTGCGTCGTCAGCGACGTCGAACTCGGCCAGCGCCGAGACCTGATTGAAGACCTCGTGCGTCGCGTCCGCCATTACGACGTGTGGATGCCGCACTCGCTCTTGGCGGTGCCGGCCCAGCGGCCGCTGCGCGGGTCTGCTCCCTCGGCCACCCTGGAAGTGCAGGTACGGCAGCCGATCGACGGGTAGCCGTCATAGACAAGCGGGTTGATGAGGATGTTATTGGCGACGATGTAGTCGTCGACCTGCTGCTGGGTCCACTCGACGATCGGGTTGACCTTGATCATCTCGCGCCTGGCATCCCACTGGACGACCTTGGTGTCGCTGCGGGCCTCTGTCTCCTCGCGGCGCACTCCGGTGAACCATGCGTCGTAGGGGCCGAGGGCTTCCTCCAGCGGCACCACCTTGCGCAGGTAGCAGCAGAGGTCCGGGTTACGGCTGTACAGGCGCGGGCCAAGCTCGGCGTCCTGCTCGGCCACCGTGGTGGGAGGCGTCACGTTGATGACGTTCACGGGGTATACGGCGGCCACGGCGTCCCTGGTGCCCACGGTCTCCGGGAAGTGGTAGCCGGTGTCCAGGAACAGCACGTCAATCCCCGGCAGGTGCTTGGCGACAAGGTTGACCAGCACGGCGTCGCTCATTGACGAGGTAATGCAGATCCGGCGGCCGAATGTCCGCACGGCCCACGCGATCACCTCGTCGGCCGGGGCCCCCGCTAGTGCATCAGCCGCATCCGCGGCTAGCCTCTCCATGTCGCTGGGCTCCTCCTCGCGGCGGTCCATTCGTCTGGCAGCTTAGCTGGCCCGGCTGCGGCACACGGCTAGCCGCAGAGATCGGCTATTCCAGTCCACAGTAGGGCCAAACGTAAGCCAGTGCACGCTCTTGTCGCGTAAGTCACAAGGATCATGCGCCGTCCCCAGCGTCACGATTCCTGCCTGCCGCTCGAAGCGAAGTGCCCTGCCTGCGGTGGGCAACCATGGTCACGCCGCGGGTATTCCGGGCCTGCGGCGTAACTGAGCTGCTTAACCCTGCCGGATCCAGCCAAGGCGAGTCTCGGACTTCGGCGGCGGCTGATGCTGGCAGTCACACCAGGTGCCACCGCGGCACTCCTCGTGTCGCTGGGCCCGGCATCCTGCGCAGACCATCGGCGTGTCCGCAGTCGGCCGGCTCAGGCCGCGTTGGCCCGGCGCATCCGGCGACGGCGCTCGGATGACCGCTCGTCCTCGTTGAGGCCACCCCAGGTGCCGTACTTCTCCGGCCGGCTCACCGCGTAGGTGAGGCACTCGGCTCGGACCGGGCAGGCCGCGCAAACAGCCTTGGCCTTGCGCTCCCGGATCTCGCGCTCCGGCTGCCGCTCCCCGTCGGGCCCGAAGAAGAGCACGACATCACGGCCCCGGCACGCAGCCTCATCCTGCCAGCCCCAGTTCGGCCGTTGCATCAGGGCGGCTTGACGGCGTACCTCAGACATGAATAGCTCTCCTCAGCCAGGTGACCGTGGTCGTCGGTGGCCACGGTGTCAGTACTCGACGTAGTCGTTGCGTGTAAGTCGGTCAAACAGTGTCAGTCAAACAGTCGGTCAGTGCGTGCCCGAGAGGTTCAAGCCCCGTCGTGCCAGCGTGCTCCCGTCCAGCGGACCCCTCAGAGCGAGGTAGGGTTCTCTAGACGAAGGAGCTCTCGCGCGGTTGCGGCAATTGCCCCGTCGCATGATGCAACGCGCCGCAGTGGCGTGGTGTTCCCGGCGAGAGCTGCCGCATGGCCGCGGCGCTGCCGTGCCTGGCAATGCAAGCGTATGCCTGGCAATCCAAGCGCGCGGGCCGCCGTACAATCATGCCATCTTACCCAGTCGGCGCGCAGCCGAGATCATGAATACGCCGCCCGATCGGGGCGTGGGGCGCGTCACACTAAGTGATCATTAACTGGACAGATCTCATAGTTCGGGCCACCATAGCTTCATGTCCGCGTCCGACGCAGCGCCGCTGCCTCGCCTCGGCGAGGTGTTTTTCGACGTCAGGGGCAATTCTCGGAGCATGCGGCTGAGCTGGTATGCCGACACCGGGGTGGCCGTCTTCAGCATCTGGCAGGGCGGTATGTGCACTGGCACGTTCCGGCTGCCGATCGATGATCTGCCCAGGATGATCGAGATCTTGCAGCGCGGTCCGGTCGGTGGCGACGAGCACGGGCACCATGACCACGGGCACCATGACTACGGGCGCCGTGCGGTCGATGCGGGCGGGCCGGGCTATGCCGAGCCGGCCTATGGCGATTATGAGGGCGGGTACCCGGCCGATCATGACGCCCCCACGGATTACGGGCGCGCGGATTACGGGCCCGGCGAGTACGACCGCAGTGCGCATGGCACCGAGCGGAACCGGCGGCCCGGCTACGGCGCTGACGAGCGCGGTCCGGGTGGGCACAGCGCCGGGGGGCATAGGGCTGGCGGGCATAGGGCTGGCGGCGACCGGGCCGGCGACTACAGGCCTGGCGAGCACGGGTCTGGCGATGAGTACGGGCTGCCCGACCACGGGGCCGGGGACTACGGGCCAGGCGACAGCGACTACGGGCCAGGCGACTACCGGGCCGGATACACCGGCGGTGATCCCGGCTACGGCGATGGTGCCTACCGCGATCCTGGTCACCGGGCGGATGGCTACGGGGCTGACGGCTACGGGACTGAGGGCTACGGGGCTGACGGCTACGGCCGGCCCGACTACGAGCAGATGCCAGGAGCCCCGCGCCCGGCGCGCTGGCGCGACGATGACCGCTACCAGGCGGACGCGACTGGGCAGCACTCGGTCGCGGATGAGACCGGATACGGCCAGCAGCGCTTTGTGCCGCCTTATGTCAGCCCTCAGCCGGGCTCATCTCAGGCCGGCTATTCAGACGATCCCGAGTATCGGTTACCGGCCGATCCTCGGTCCGGCACTCCACATTCGGCGGCCCGGCCGGGCGGCAGGCAAGGGTAGAAACCGAATGCCCGCCGCCGCGGCGACAGATCGGTAGCCCGGAGCGGGAATGCGGGATTGGGCGGCTGCCAAAATATGCAGTTCAGAACGTCGTGTTGGTGCCGTTAGAGCGGCGACGCGACGGGGCATAGCTTTCGGCGGGGGAAAGGGGGATACCCAAAGTGGCTCAGAAGATCTCCGTCACGTTCGCGTGCGACTACGACTCACGAGAAATTCCCGAGGGCGAGCATATGACTCGGGCGTTCAGCCTTGATGGCCGGGATTACGAGATCGACCTGTGCGAGAAGCACAGCCAGAAGTTCGACGAGGTGCTCAGCAGGTTCGCCGAGAAAGCACGGAAGGTGACCAGCCGGGTAGGGAAGCCGAAGCGGCGGACCACCGCGCACCGTCAGCGCAGTGCCGATATTCGGGCCTGGGCGAAGCACAGCGGGATGGAAGTCAGCGAACGCGGCCGGATCCCGGCGAATGTGATCGCCAAGTACGAGGCCAACCACTAACTGGCTGGACCGGTGGCCGGCGCCCGTCAGGGAGCCGGCTCATTGGCATGCGGCGCGTCAGGCATCAGCAACACGGCGGCGTTCAGAGCCTGGGAGTTAGGCAGGAGCACGCGGCCCTCCTCGGTCTCCAGGCGCACATAGGTAAGGCTCAGGTCGGTGACGACGCCCTCGAGCTGGCCGGACAGCGCGCCGGCCCGGAAGCGCACCCGGTCGCCGACCCGGAACGGGCTGGCGAACAGCAGGACCAGCCCGGCGAAGACGTTGGACAGCGATTGCTGCGCCGCAATCCCGAGCAGTACGCCGGCCACCGCCCCGCCGACGAGCAGCTGGCGCGGACTGATGCCGAGGACTTCCAGGGAGATCGCGAGGATGGCGAAGACCCCGGCCACCAGCAGGACGTACCTGACGACACCGGCGTGCGCCGCGCCGATCAGCTGCTGGAGGGAGCGCTGGGCCGCCCCGGACAGGCCGAAAACCGCGATCAGCCCGAATACAAAGAACGCGAGCGCGCCAGCGATGAAAACGAGCTTCTTGGTCTGGTCGGTGCCGGCGACGGTCAGTGCGTGATAGCTGTGGACGCCCCAGCCCTCGGCCGCTACGGCACCGGCGATGGCGATCACTAGCGCGAACAGGGACCGCCACGGCCTCGCCTTGACCCGGACCCGGTGCATGTGTTCAGCGACGTCCAGCTGGCGACGCTCCTGGAGATCCATTTCTCTACGGTATCGGGGGGCACCCTGTGGTACTGGTCGAGGACGGTGTGACGAGATACACGCGTGAGCCCGGGAACGTCAGGTTCCCGGGCTCACGCGATGATCTCTCGCCGGCGGCTGGCTGGCCGCCGAGGTTAACTGGCTAGCCGCCGAGGTTAAAGAGCGGCCCGCCGACCGGGAAGACCTGCTTGCCCTTCATCCCGTTGATCACCCCAGCCGCCGAGGTGTACCAGGCGACGAAGGCTGTCACGATGCCGACGACGCCGCCTATCTTCGACATCGTGGAGTTGCCGCCGAGGATCCCGATGAACAGGAAGATCTCGGTCAGCTCCAGGGTGAGGAAGACCAGGAACACGGCGATGTTCAGCTGCGTGGCGAACAGCAGCATGTAGGTGTTGAAGATGGCGAAGGCGAGCAGGATCCAGCCCACGTCCTTCGCACCTGTAGGCGCGTGCACCAGTTCCGCCCACAAGCCGAGGCCGATCCAGAAGCCGCCGTAGGTGGAGAACGCCGTAGCGCCGAACACGTTCCTGTTTCGGAATTCCCACATGCCGGCCAGCAGCTGGATGAGGCCGCCATAAGCGAAGGCGTAACCCAGCCAGTCGGCGCCTGAGGTGTTCTTCGCCCAGCCAGCATTCACCGCGGACAGCAGGAACGTGGTCAGCGCGAACGCTGCGAGCCCGAGCGGCGCAGGGTCGGCAATGCCGGTGCCCTGAGCAACAGCTGCGGGAGCTGCGGGAGCTAGGGGAGCTTCATCGGTGGTGCTCAACTAATTCCTCCTGAGGGGCTTGCCTGCCCTGACCACGAGCACGCTGCTGGGTCAAGGCAGACGTGATGGATGGTGCGGTCGCGAACTGCAAGCCATGCGTATCTGCTGCCGGGGCGAGCAAGCCCGGCTTGGCAGGTCCGGTAGTCCGTTGCTACCGCTAACAGCATGGCCATTCACTGACCTTCCTGAGTCTTCACACGTGGCTCACCAGAACCAGGTGGAAGATCTGCCCTGAGCGTAACTCCAGTGGCGCATTTTAGGGAGTCCCATTTTCAGCCGGTGCCACTTATATCCCGTGAGCGCTGGCCGGAGCGGCGCCGTCGCGGCGGAGCAAGCCGGACAACCCTGCCCGCGTGGCCAGCAGCAGGACGTGATCGCCAATGCGAATCAGGTAGTCAGGCGCTGGCGACCAGTCCACACCATCACTGCCGAGCTCGCGCAATGCGATGGCCCGGAGTAGTCCCGGCTGATGCACGGCGGCGATCGGCTGCCCGACCAGGCCGCCGCCGTCCTCAGCGGCGACCTCGGCCAGCAGCAGCACGTGCCGGCCCACGGCGATGGTGCGCAGTACCTGATGATCGAGCACAGCGGCGGCAAACGCCGGCGCGGCCAGATACGACGTCGACCGCGAGACGGTATTGCCGATGGTGGCCTGAACGCGTGCCGCGAGGTCGTCGTCGTCCAGGCGCACGACGATACGCGGGCCAGCGGCGAGTGCTCTGGCGTTGAGCGCAGTCTCAAGGTTCGCGATGTCGCTGTCGGTGACCGAGACCAGCGCCTGGCAGCTCGCGATGCCAGCAGCCCGCAGCGTCTCTTCCCGATGTGTCTCGCCGATGACGACGCGGATGCCGAGGCGCTTGGCGAGGGGCGTCCCGGTCGCCTCGGCATTCTTGTCGACGCCGACTACGTCGATGCCGAGATCGTGCAACTGACCGAGGATGCGCGTACCGACCGCGCCGAGACCAGCCACGATCACGTGGTTACTGACCGGCGGCCTGGTGGCCGCGGCCGCGCCGGGAATGCGTGATCCGACGATGACGGCCGTCACGAGTGGCAGGAAAGCGAGGCCGGCGAAGGTCAGCAGGAACTGTGCGACTTTTTCCGGCGACGGCACGCCGGGACCGGTCACGGCCGCGCCGGCGGCGTCGAGCAAGGTCAGGTACAGCGCGGTGAGCGTAGCGAAGCCAGCCGGGCCGACCAGGAACGCGAAGCCGGTGACGATGACCGCGACGAGTGCGACGAAGACCAGTCCGAGCTTGGTGCCGACGATCTGGCGCAGCAGCCGCAGCGGCGCGGTCAGCCGGCGACGGCGCTGGCGTGATAGCGGATTGCGCTTTGTACCGTCAGCGACGGCGAGCACCAGCCCGGCGGCCGGGTCCGCTGGCGGCAGCAGGTTGGGTGCGTCGGCGTCGCTGCTCGCGGCCAGCCCGCAGATGATCTGATCGGCCCCGACGTCTTGCCGCCTGGCGACGTACATGGTGCGGTTGGCCATCTGCACGTGGCTCGGGGCTGGCTCGCCGAGCGCGGCGGCGACCAGCGAGGGGGCCGCCATCTGCGCCTGGGACAGGACGGCGCAATCGCTGAAGAAGGCCCGGATACGCTCGCCGAGGCCGGCGTTGAAGATGGCGATGACCAGGCGTATGCGCGGGCTGATCTCCTGCGCCCGCAGCGCGGCGTGAAAGTTGCCGAGGTCGTCTTGATGGACGATGGCGAGACCGCGAGCAGCGGACAGGCCCGCGTCGGCGAACACGTCGGCTGTCAGTTCCGGCCGCTCAAGGACACGCACGCCGGGCATCGCGGCCAGCCGGGCACCGTGCTCACTTGCCGCGGACGGCACGATCGCGGTGACGGCTAACCCGTAACGGGCGGTGAGCTCCTCTGCCATGCGCGCCGCGAGCGCGTTGGCGCCGCAGAGAATCACGTGATCCTCGAGCTCGCCTGACTCCGGTGGCACGAAAGGATCTTAGTGGGGTTATCCGGTCGTTGCGGGGATCCCGGCCACGAATGCAAGCGCCTCGCCATAGATCTCGTCTGGGTCCAGACGGCGCAGCTCCTCGGCTAGCAGATCGGCGGTGTCCCGTCGCTGGAGTGCCACGTGCCGGTCCGGCTGGCCGGGTCGCGTCAGGGTCGCCACTCGCCCGTCTGGCCGGCTGATGACGACATCACCCGCGGTCGTCTGCAGGCGGACCTCGGTAAGGCCAGGGCCCCTGGAAGTCTCGCGGCCGAACCGCACGCGAAGCCTGCTGCTGAGCCACGCGGTGACGAGGTCGGCCGTCGGATTGTGCTCCTCGGCGGCGACAACTCCGCCGATGATCTCGTGATCCTCCTGGTCGACGGTCGCTGCCAGCAACGACCGCCACGGCGTCGCCCTGGTCCAGCTCAGGTCTGTGTCACCTGGCTTGTAGCCGGCGCTGAGCGCGGCCAGTGCCTCGGTCGGTGCTTTTGCGCGGGCCGCGTCGGTGACCCGGCGCTGAGCAAGCAAGCCGAGCGGCTGTGCTGACGGGACGGCCGGCAGCAGCCCGTGCCACCAGGTGACGACCGGCGTGTCGGGGACCAGCAGCGGCATGATGACCGAGTCGGCATGCTCGCTCATCGGCCCGTACAACCGCAGCAGGACGGTCTGCCCCGGCGTGCCCTCGCCGGACCTGATCTCGGCGTCGAGCCGGGAGGTGGCCCTGGACTCGCGGGCGATCACCGCCAGGACGCGGCATGGATGCTCGCGGCCTGCCTGGCTTGCGGCCCGCACGGCGTCGTGCTGACCGGACTCGTCGGTCATGATGATCAGGTTGAGTACGACGCCCGTCGCGGGCCCGCCCATCTGGTCTCGTGTCTTGGCCAGGGCCGCGCGGATGTCGCTGGTGGTGGTATCGGTGAGGTCGGTCAGCATGTCGTGGTGATCCTCATCTAGAGGCGACGCCAGGCGCGGCCGTCGCGGGCTAGCATCGCGTCGGCGCTGGCCGGCCCTGCTGTGCCTGCCGGGTACTGCTCGGGCTTGTCATGCTTGGCCCAGAAGTCCTCGATCGGATCGAGGATCTCCCACGACAGCTCGACCTCCTCCTGCCGCGGGAAGAGCGGCGGATCGCCGATCAGCACGTCGAGAAGGAGCCGCTCGTAGGCCTCCGGCGAGGACTCGGTGAACGATTCGCCGTAGGCGAAGTCCATGTTGACGTCCCGGACCTCCATCGCCGACCCCGGCACCTTCGAGCCGAAGCGCAGGGTCACGCCCTCGTCCGGCTGCACCCGGATAACCAGGGCGTTCTGGCCGAGCTCCTCGGTGTCGGTGGCATCGAAGGGCAGGTGCGGCGCGCGCTGGAAGATGACCGCGATCTCGGTCATCCTGGTCGGCAGCCGCTTGCCTGTACGCAGGTAGAACGGCACGCCAGCCCAGCGCCTGTTGTCGATCGTCAGCCGGATCGCCGCGTAGGTCTCGGTGGCGGAGTCGGGCGGGATGCCATCCTCTTCCAGGAACCCGCGTACCGGGATTCCGCCCTGCCAGCCTTCGGAGTACTGTCCCCGTGCGGTGTAAGCGGCCATGTCTACGGGGATCTGGACGGCGGCCAGCACCTTCTCCTTCTCCGCCCGCAGGGACTCGGCCGCGAACGAGAGCGGCTCCTCCATGGCAGTCAGCGCGAGCAGCTGGAGCAGATGGTTCTGGATCACGTCCCTGGCGGCGCCGATCCCGTCGTAGTAACCCGCCCGGCCGCCGATGCCGATGTCCTCGGCCATGGTGATCTGGACGTGGTCTACGTACCCGCGGTTCCAGATCGGCTCGAACAGCGTGTTGGAGAACCGGATGGCCAGCAGGTTCTGGACGGTCTCCTTGCCGAGGTAGTGGTCGATCCGGAAGACCGACCCGGCGGGGAACACCACGTCCAGCATCGCGTTGAGCTCCCGCGCGCTCTGCAGGTCGTGACCGAAGGGCTTCTCGATGACCACGCGCCGCCAGGGCCGGTGACCGCTCTCAGTTGCTGGCGGGCTGGACAACCCGGATCGCTTCAGCTGCTCCACGACGACCGGGAACGCGTCCGGCGGTACCGACAGGTAGAAGGCGTAGTTCCCGCCTGTCCCGCGCTCGATATCCAGCTCGGCGACGGTCCGCGCCAGGTTGTCGAAGGCTTCATCGTCGGCGAACTCGCCGGGGACGAACCGGATGCCCTCGGCTAGCTGATGCCACACTTCCTCGCGGAACGGCGTCCGTGCGTGCGCCTTGACCGCATCGTGCGTGATGCGGGCGAAGTCCTCGTCCTCCCAGTTGCGGCGCGCGAAGCCGACCAGGGAGAAGCCTGGCGGCAGCAGCCCCCGGTTGGCCAGGTCGTAGATCGCCGGGAGCAGCTTCTTGCTCGCCAGATCCCCGGTCACGCCGAACAAGACGAGCACGCACGGGCCGGCCAGCCGCGGAATGCGGCGGTCGCGCGGATCGCGCAGCGGGTTCGGGATCATGTGGTGCTGCCGCCGGCGTTCATCTCGCGGGTGATGCTGTCGAGTAGCTCGGTCCAGGAGGCAGCGAACTTCTCGACGCCCTGCTGCTCCAGCGCCGCGACCACGTCGTCGTAGTGCACGCCGATGGCCTCGAGCTGCTCGAATACCTGGCGCGACTCGTCGTACGTGCCGTCGATCGCGTCGCCATGCAGCTTGGCGTGATCGGCGGTGGCATGGATGGTCGCCTCGGGCATCGTGTTGACAGTCCCTGGCGCGGCCAGCTCCGTCACGTACATGGTGTCGGCGAAGGACGGGTCCTTCACGCTGGTCGAGGCCCACAGCGGTCGCTGCGGCCGGGCGCCACGCGCAGCCAGCGCTTCCCAGCGAGGCGTCGCCGCCCGCTGCTCGAACAGCTCGTATGCCAGCCGTGCGTTGGCGAGCGCCGCCTTGCCGCGCAGTGCGCGCGCCTCGGGAGTGCCGATCTTGTCGAGCCTGTCGTCCACCTCGGTGTCGACCCGGCTGACGAAGAACGACGCGACGGATGCGATACTCGCCGCGTCCCGGCCCGATGCGGCCTCAAGGCCGGCCATGTACGCGTCGATGACCTGGCCGTAGCGCTCGAGCGAGAAGATCAGCGTCACGTTGACGCTGATCCCTTCCGACAGGCACTGGGTGATCGCGGGTAGCCCCTCGAGCGTCGCTGGGATCTTGATGAACAGGTTCGGCCGATCCACCATCCACCACAGGTTGCGCGCTTCGGCGATGGTCTTGTCGGTCTCGTGGGCAAGCCGCGGGTCAACCTCGATCGATACGCGGCCGTCGACGCCGTGGCTCTCGTCGTATACCGGCCGGAGCACGTCACATGCCCACCGGATGTCGTAGGTGGTGATCGCGCGTGACGCCTCGTCGACCGTGACGCCGCGGATGGCGAGATCGTGGACTTGCTCGGCGTAAGCCGAGCCGCTCGACAGTGCCTTCGCGAAGATCGTCGGATTGGACGTCACTCCGCGCACGTACGCGTCGCGTACCAGGGCAGCCAGGTTGCCGGTGGACAGCCGGTCCCTGCTGATGTCGTCGAGCCAGATGGAGACACCCATCTCGGTGAGCTGGGCCAGCGGGTTTTGCTGTGCAGTCATATCAATCGCTCCTCGCATCGCATGCCCACTACCTACTGTTGCCGGGCTGGGTTACCGATGTATTTCGCCGGGCCGAACATTGGCGAGGCAGTCCCTGGCTGCCTCGGCCACGCTGTCAGCCGTGATGCCGAATTCTGCGTACAGCTTCTTATAGTCCGCCGACGCGCCGAAGTGTTCCAGGCTGACGCAGCGGCCAGCGGTGCCGACGAACTGATGCCAGCCGAGGGCGATGCCCGCCTCGACGCTAACCCTGGCCTGAATGTGCGGCGGCAGCACCTGGTCCCGGTAGGAGGCGTCTTGCTCACTGAACCACTCGACGCAGGGCATGGACACGACCCGGGCCTTGATCCCGTCAGCAGCGAGCAGCTTGCTGGCCGCGAGCGCAAGCTGTACCTCGCTGCCGGTACCGATGAGAATGACATCGGGCTGAGCGCCGTCAGCGTCGGCGAGCACGTAGCCGCCCCTGGCGGTGCCGTCCGCGCTGCCCAGAACAGCGCGATCGAACACCGGCAGATTCTGCCTGCTGAGGGACAGGGCAGCCGGGTGATCGGTGCGATCCAGGATGGTCCGCCAGGCGACGGTCACTTCGTTGGCGTCAGCGGGCCTGACCACGTCGAGGCCGGGGATGGCGCGCAGCGCCCACAGATGCTCGACCGGCTGGTGCGTCGGGCCGTCTTCGCCCAGGCCAATGGAGTCGTGCGTCATGACATAGACGACGCGTAGCCCCATCAGCGCCGACAGGCGGATCGCGCCACGCGCATAGTCCGCAAAGGTGAGGAAGGTGCCCCCGTAGGGGACGAAGCCGCCATGCAGGGCCAGTCCGTTCATCACCGCAGCCATGGCGTGCTCGCGCACCCCATAGTGGATGTACCGGCCCGACGCGTCGTCCGGTCCAACGGAGCCCATTCCGGGCGTTATGGTGAAGTTGCTGTGCGTGAGATCCGCCGAGCCGCCGACGGTCTTGTCCGTCGCGGCATTGATCTCGCCGAGCGCCATTTCCGAGGATTTTCTCGTCGCCAGCTTGGGCGCCTCCGTCGACATCTTCGTCTTGAACGCAGACAGACGTTCGAAGACCTCGTCGGGAAGGTCGTTGGACAGGCGCGCCTTGAAGGCCTCACGCTGCGGGGACGCGGCGAGACGGCGCTCCCACGCTTCCCGCGCAGCCACGCTGCGCCGGCCGGCGGCGCGCCACGCCTCCAGGATGGGCTCGGGGATCACGAAGGGCGGCGCGGTCCAGCCCAGCGCGGCGCGGGCGCCCTCGATCTCGGCGGCGCCGAGCGCCTCGCCGTGCGCCTTGGCGGAATCCACCTTGTTGGGGCTGCCGTACCCGATGTGCGTGCGGCAGATAATGAGTGATGGGCGGTCGGTCTCGGCCTGCGCGGCACGGATCGCCGCATCGAGCGCGACGAGATCGTTGACATCGGGGACGCGCAGCACGTGCCAGCCGTAGGCCTCGAAGCG
>DATHPF010000149.1:0-19924 GCA_035484155.1 Streptosporangiaceae bacterium | reverse complement strand
ACGGCGCACGCGCCCCCTCGGCAAGCACGCCGTCGACGATGTCGTCGGCCAGCTGCTCGGCGATCTGCACGAACAGCGGCGTCCCCTCGTCCAGCGACGGCACGGTTCCCCCGGTTAGGTGGTTAGTTACTTGAGTAGCGTACCCATGCGGCATCGCCCGGTCAACTGTGGCCGCCGGGTGCCGTGTGATTAACCGGATGCTGATCGTCCGGTAATGCGCCTATGGTCAAAGCCCGACGGGTGCATCCGGGAAGGAGCAGTTGTTGCCATGGAAGTCCTCTTCAGCGCCGGAAGAGCCCCGGAGGAACGCTTCACGAGTCGGGCGCTGGACGCATCCACCTGGGACGCGTTCGCCGAGCTGGTCGAGCGCAACAACGGGATCTACGGAGGCTGCTGGTGCGTCGCCTTCCACACGGCGTACCACGAGCGCGAGATCAGCGACAACCGCGCGCTCAAAGAGCAGCTCGTGCGGGCGGGTGACGCCCATGCCGCGCTGGTATTCGACGAGCACGGACTCGCGCAGGGCTGGTGCCAGTACGGCAGCACGGCCGAGCTCGAGCTCAGGCACCGCCGTGAGTACCGCAAGGACCCGCCGCCTGCCGCCCGCTGGCGGATCACCTGCATATTTGTCGACAGGCGCCATCGCGGCCAGGGGATCGCACGAGTGGGGCTCGAGGGGGCGCTGACGCAGATCGCTGCCGCTGGCGGTGGCCTGGTCGAAGCGATCTCCGAGACCACCGCCGGCCGGGAAGCTCAGGGCCGATTCCTGTTCAGCGCAACGGTCGAGCTGTTCGAGCAGTACGGGTTCGCGCGCGGCCGGCAGGTAGGCAAGCACGCGTGGATCGTGAGCCGAGGCATCGACCCCGTATAAGGATCGGTCCGAGCTGGGACGCACATGTACACGCGGAAGTTCCAGGGTGTCGAGATCGACATCTCGGTTGATCTCGCTGCCAGGCTGATTGCCGAGCAATTCCCCCGATGGGCAGGCTTGCCCGTGGGGCCGGTCGGAACGCAAGGGACCTGGTGCGTGAACTACCGTCTGGGCGACCACTTAGTAATCCGGCTGCCGCGCGTGCCCGGCACCGGCGGCATCGGAACGATACTCGAGCAAGGCGTACTGCCACGGCTAGCGGGGTTGCTGCCCGTCGAAGTCCCTGAGCTGGTCGGCCTGGGACAACCCGCAGTCGGCTATCCGAGCACCTGGGGCGTGCTGCGCTGGATTGACGGCGACGTTCCGGTCGAAGGCAAGCTGGCCGCACCGGACCTGCTCGCCACCGACCTGGCCGTCTTCCTGCGTGCGCTGTGGAGCGTCGACCTGGCCGACGGGATACCAGCCGACGGGGGAGAGCCGCTATCCACCTTTCACGAGTTCACCCTCAGAACTATCGACAACGTGCGCGGAGTGATCGACAACGACGCCGCCACGGCCATCTGGGACCAGGCGTTGCGGCTGCCGGCCTGGGAGGGCCCGGATGTCTGGATACACGCGGACCTGATGCCCGGAAACCTCATCACCAGGAACGGGCGCCTGGCCGCCGTGATTGACTTCGACTCCGCCGGGCTCGGCGATCCCTCCCGGGACCTGATCGTGGCGTGGATGCTGCTGCCGGCCAGTGTCCGGCCGGCTTTCAAGTGCGCTACCGGTGTCGACGATGCCACCTGGCTACGGGGCCGGGCCCGTGCCCTGTCGATGGCCATGGGCCACCTGGACTACTACAGGGACGGCCTCAACCAGGTTATGTATGACAACGCCGTCTTTACCGTTCAGGAAGTCCTTAACGACTATTACTCCTGACAGGTGACCTGCCTGCGGGCTGGTTTTGCCGGTGTACACCGGGGAACCCGTGTACATGGGCAACCCAGCGCGGACCCGACCGCCGAAGAATTGGGACTGGGCATGACTACGCGTGACACTCCATGGCCAGACGGTATGCCGTGCTGGGCGGACGTGGGTGCGCCGGACATAGCGAAAGCCGCGACGTTTTACAGCGACGTCTTCGGCTGGACGATTCAGCCCGGCGGACCGGACACCGGCGGATACTCAGTAGCGGAGCTCAATGGCCGGAGCGTCGCCGGCGTCGGCCCGAAGATGGGTCCAGCAGAGGCACCCACGATGTGGATGAGCTACCTGGCGACATCGGACGCCGACGCGACCGCGGCCAAAATCAAGCGCGCCGGCGGCAAGCTGGTCATGGACACGATGGACGTCATGGATGCCGGGCGGATGGCGGTCGCCGTCGACCCGGCCGGTGCCGCGTTCGGCATCTGGCAGGCCCGTGAGTTCCCCGGTGCGCAAATTGTGAACGAGCCCAGGGCGATGCGCTGGAACGAGCAGTTGAGCCGCGACTTCGAGGGCAGCAAAGCGTTCTACGCGGCCGTCTTCGGCTACGAGTACGCCGACATGAGCGGGAACGGCTTCAGTTACGCGACCTTCAAGGTCGAGGGCAGGGACGTCGGGGGCATCGGCGACCTTCACGCCGGGGTGCCGGCCAATACCCCGGCCGCCTGGCGGTTGTACTTCGGCACGGCGGACACCGATGCCTCGGTCGCCCGCGTGCAAGCCAACGGCGGCTCGGTAATCCGCGAGCCGGTAGACCACCCGTACGGCCGGATGAGCACCGTCGCCGACAACCAGGGCGCTGCCTTCTCGCTGCTGGCAGTAACACCCACGTGACTAGATGGGGTCATCTTCGGCAGATGAATACGCCCATGTGGGTGGAGGCCCGGAAGCTGCCCTGGGCCTGGATGACACGTTCGACGTGCCCGCCGATGTCGTCGAGCACCGCGTCGAAGTCGAGCGGCTCGGCGATCCAGGCAAGGATGGGCTCGCGGATGCTGGCGACGTAGGTGATCACCGGCTGCGCGGTGGGGATCGAGAGGGACAGGTCAAGGGTGCGCAGGGTGACGTTGGAGAATTCCTGGCCCAGTATGCCGTAACCGGTCTGCGTGGTGAAGCTGTCGGCAGGCATCGCCCGGACCGGGCGGCCAAGCTGGCTGGAGACCGCCGCGTCCAGGAGCTCGTAAATCTCGGCCAGGTGGATAGAGCTGTTCGTGGATGCCAACACGGTTCCGTCCGGCTTGGTGATCCGGCGCAGTTCCCGGACCGCGGCCGGGACATCGGGGACGTGATACAGCATGTGCATCGCCATGGCCACATCGACCGTCCGGTCGGACAGCGGCAGACGCTGCGCATCGGCCTGGACCAGCGACAGGCGGCCGGACCGGCGCAGGTCCTCTAATGAGTGCAGCATCCCGGCGGACAAGTCCAGGCCGATGGCGTACCGGGACCTGCCTTGCGGCACGATCTGGCGGAGGTCGAACCCGTTGCCGCACCCCACATCCGCTACGATCTGCGTCCCGTCCCACGGGATCACCGAGGTGCGCCACCGCGGGTCGGCCGCTGTCTCGGCATACGCGTAGATGCTCATGCGTGACCGGATGTGCCGGTCGTCGGCGTACGCGGAACCGGTCAGCATCCGCCGCCCGGTCACCGGATCATCGTCAGACACGCCAGCCAGCAAACCACAACCGACAGCGATCATCGCGCGTCGCCGGCCCGAATTGCGCTAAGCGTGCTCGAAGCGACCCAGGCTGTTCCGTTGGCCGGGTACAAGTTGCAGTCGTAGCTGCCGTAGGTGGCACCGCCTTCCATGATCCCGAAAGAATCGGCCGAGCCGGCTGTGTCGAATCTTTCCGCCAAACGCCCCGAAGCCGCGGCCGATTCCCCGATTGGAGATGATCCTCAGTCGTCGTGGCCGGTGACGGTGAGCGTGGCTGTTGCCACTGGGTATGAACGGACCGGCGGTCGCAAGGCCGTCAGGAGCGCCGCAGTCGCTCGACCGCGGGACGGGGGTAGCCACGGTTATGGAGTTCCAGGGCGGGATCTTCGATGTCGACGGCGTGCTGGTGGACTCGCCGCATGAGCGAGCGTGGCGTGAGGCTCTCCAGGAGCTGATGGAAGGCGACTGGCGCGATATCCGCGACAAAACGACCTATTCGCCTGAACGCTTCACGAAGGCCGACTACCAGCAAGTGATGGCGGGGATGCCGCGGCTCGCGGGGGCCCGCGCTGCGCTCGAGCATTTTCACGTGCCTGACGTGGCCCGCAGGGCAGAGCAGTACGCGGCCGTGAAGCAAGAGCACGTGATCAAGCTGATCGAGGCGGGTCAGTTTGTCGCTTTCGCTGACGCGCTGCGCTTCATCCTGGCGGTGAAGGCCGCCGGCATCCCGGTCGCGGCGGCGTCGTCATCGAAGAACGCCAACCTGTTCCTGCGGCAGATCCGGCTGGATACCTTCGCTGCCGAGCAGCGGCTCGACTACTCGTTCATCCGGCCGGGCATGACGCTCCTCGACCTGTTTGACGCGGATATTTCCGGACGCGACTTCCCTCGCGGCAAGCCAGACCCGATGATCTTCCTGACGGCAGCCGAGGAGCTCGGCGCGCCGCCCGGCAGGTGCTTCGTGGTAGAGGATGCTGTCTCCGGCATCCAGGCGGCCAAGGGCGGCGGGATGGCAGGTCTCGGCGTGGCCCGGCTCGGGGACGAGGCGATGCTGGCACAGGCGGGCGCGGACCTCGTCGTGACGACGCTCGACGATGTCTCCCGTGATGCTCTGCGCGCGGGCGCCCTCGAGCGCCGCAATGCCCCGGCAGACCGGGTGCCGCGGCAGCGAGAGCAACCGCCAGGCACGTGGTCGTTTGCCTACGAGGGCTTCGACCAGGAGAGCCAGGGGCTGCGCGAGGCGTTGTGCGCGCTCGGCAACGGGTATTTCGTGACCCGCGGCGCCCTGCCCGAGGCGACGGCCGACGACGTCAACTACCCGGGCACGTACGTCGCTGGCCTGTATAACCGGCTGCGGAGCGAGGTGGCCGGCCGCAGTGTCGAAAACGAGGACCTGGTCAACGTGCCGAACTGGCTGTCCTTCCGGTTCCGGCTAGCAGACGGACCATGGTTCGACATGCGGGCTGCCGAAGTCCTTCAGCACCGGCTTGACCTTGACCTGCGTGCCGGCGTGCTCATCCGCACCTTGCGCTGGCAGGACCCGGATGGCCGCCGCACCAGCATGGAGCAGCGCAGCTTCGTCAGCATGAAGGATCCGCACTTGGCCGGGCTGGAGACGGTGTTCACGGCCGAGAACTGGTCAGGCACGATGGAGGTGTGGTCCGGCCTGGACGGACGGGTCACCAACTCCGGAGTGAAGCGCTACCGCGACCTGGACGGGCAACACCTGGCTGTGCTCCATGCTGACGAGGCCGGCGAGGAGACCATCGAGCTGCAGGCCGAGACCGTGCAGTCGCACGTTCGGATCGGGATCGCCGCCAGGACCAGGATCCGGTCGGGCGGGACGGCTGGTACGGCCGAGCGACGCCTGATTCGCGAGCCGGGCTTCGTCGCGCATGCGCTGGCCGTTCAGCTTGACCAGGACCGGCCGGTGACTATGGAGAAGGTCGCCGCGCTGTACACCTCGCGGGACCGGGCGATCTCCGAGAGCCTGCTGCAGGCTAGGCAGACGGCGCACCGAGCCCCGGAGTTCGCGGAGCTGCGGGCACGGCACTCGGCGGCATGGGACGAGATGTGGAGCCGTTTCGACATCCAGTTGGACACCGCGAGCGACTGGGTCCAGACCATCCTTCACCTGCATATCTTCCAGCTGCTGCAGACCGTGTCCCCGAACTCGATCAACCTGGACGTGGGCGTTCCCGCCCGCGGCTGGCATGGCGAGGCATACCGCGGTCATGTCTTCTGGGACGAGATGTTCGCCTTCCCGTTCCTGAACTTCCAGCGGCCGTGGCTGGCCAGCGCGCTACTCGACTACCGGCAGGCACGCCTCGATGCGGCGCGCGCCGCGGCGGCCGCGGCGGGGTACCGCGGCGCGATGTATCCGTGGCAAAGCGGCAGTGATGGGCGCGAGGAGACCCAGCTGCTGCACCTGAACCCCCATTCCGGGCGCTGGCTGCCCGATAACTCGCATCTCCAGCGGCACGTGAGCATTTCGGTCGCCTATGACGTGTGGCAGCACTACCTGGTCACCGGCAACACCCAGTACCTCCGCTTCGGCGGAGCCGAGACGCTGATCGAGATCGCGCGCTTCTGGGCGAGCCTGGCGACCTACAACCCGGATCTGGACCGGTTCGAGATCCTCGGTGTCATGGGACCGGACGAGTATCACGACGCGTACCCGGGCGCCGACCGGCCCGGAGTGGATAACAACACCTACACCAACGTGATGGCAGTGTGGGTGCTGCTGCGGGCTACGCAGGCTCTCGATGAGCTGCCGCCGCACTATCGCCGCGAAGTGATCGCCGAGCTCGGGCTTAGTGCCGACGAGCTGAGTCGCTGGCGCGACATCACCAGCAAGATGCGCGTGGTGATCCATGATGACGGCGTCCTCGCGCAATTCGAGGGGTACGACCGGCTCCAGGAGTTCGACTGGGAGGCCTACCGCGCCCGATACGGCAATATCAAGCGCCTTGACCGCGTGCTCGAGGCCGAAGGCGACAGCACCAACCGGTACAAGGTGTCCAAGCAGGCCGACGTCTTGATGTTGCTGTTCCTGCTGTCCCGCAATGAGCTGCGCGAGCTTCTGCGCAACCTCGGCTATGACGTCACGGCCGAACAGCTAACGCAAACCGTGCACTACTACCTCGACCGCACCACCGACGGCTCGACCCTCAGCGGCGTCGTCAGCGCCTGGGTCCTGTGCCGGCTGGACCCGCCGCAGGCGTGGCGCTCCTACATCGCGGCCCTGGAGAGCGATGTCAGCGACGTCCAGGGCGGAACCACCGCCGAAGGCATCCACCTCGGAGCCATGGCCGGCACCATCGACATTGTGCTTCGCTGCTTCACCGGGATGCGCGCCGAGGGCGAGACACTCAGGTTCGACCCCGCGCTGCCAGCCGAAGTCAAGCACATCCGCTTCAGCGTCCACTACCGCGGCCACCGGGTCGAAGTTGCCCTGGCCCAGGACCTGATGTCGGTCACGTCCCGCCCTGGCAAAGCGCCGCCAATCAATATCCTCGTCCGCGGACAGACCCGTGAGCTCACCCCTGGCACGCATGCCGACTTCACGCTGGCACGCGCTCAAACTGCCGTTAGGTGACGAGTCGCCGACGGATTCGGGCCGGACCAGCGCCTGCGTTTTGATGCCCAGACACACGGGCAGCACCTGACAATGCCTATCTACGACGCCACGAACATCCCGGCCTCGGTAGGCCGGGGCACCTTGGATCCCGAGCTGGAAGCGTGGCTGCCCAGCGGGCCGAAGCTAGGCGCTGACGTCCCGATCGCGCAGGGCCGTCGCGATCACGCCCAGCTCGGCGTCGGGCCGTGGCCGCCGATCGGCGGCGTGGAGACCCTGGTCCTGCCGGGGCCCCATGGATCGATCGCCGTCCGGCGGCACACTCCGCACGAGCCGACCAGCACACCGGCCGCGGCACTGGTCTACATCCACGGCGGCGGGTTCACCTACGGCACCCTGGATGAGTTCGAAGTGCCGATGCGGTTGATCGCCGAGCGCGCCGGAATCGTGACCTACGCCGTCGAATACCAGCTCGCGCCCGAAGCGAAGTACCCCACCCAGATCGAGGAAATTGAGTACGTTGTCCGCTGGCTGTTCGACCACGCTGACGAGCAGGGGATAGACCCGGAAAAGATCGGCGTCGGCGGTGACTCCGCTGGCGGCAACATGACCTGCGTGATCGCCTTGAAGCTCCGCGATGAGCAAGGTCCCCGCCTCGCAGTCCAGGTGCCGCTGTTTCCGGAGGCGGCGTTCCCCGCCGACACCCTAGCTGCCAGCGAAAACCGCACCGGACTGTACCTCGAGTCCAACGGCATCTTTGAGATGGTCCGCAACCTGGTGAAAAATACTGACGACGTCCGCCAGCCCTACATCACGCCGCTGAATGCGGACTCCCACGCTGCCCTTCCGCCCGCGATCGTGGTGACCAACGGCTTTGATCCACTCCGCGACGTCGGTCACGCTTACGCACAGAAACTGGCGGCTGCCGGCAACGACCTGACCTACCTGCACAATCCTGACCTCACCCATGGGTTCCCGCAGTTCACGCGCTCGTCCGCGGCGTGCCACCAGGCCACGCTGGAGCTGGCCGACCTGATCAAAGCCAAGATCGGATAGCAAAGTTCGCTGGACCTTCGGCGCGTCGCTGGTGTCAGCCGCAGGCTCGGCCCGAAAGGACTGACCATGACATCCCATGCGACCATTTCGCCGCCGGAAGCCGCCGACCGCCTGGCCATCCGAGAGTTGGTTGACGCCTACGCCCACTGCGCCGATAGGCGCGATGCCACGGGACAGCTGGCCCTGTTCACCGAGGACACGCGCTTCCTGGTGTTCTATGACCTGACGTCCGAGGAACCGTCACAGGAGTTGCACGGACGACAGTCTCTCGCCCCGGTGTTCGACGACCTCAACCAGTACGTCGCCACCATGCACTTCAACGGGCAGAGCACGATCTCACTCGACGGGAACCGGGCCACCGGCGAGAGCTACTGCCTGGCCCATCACCTTGCGGTTGCCGAGGACGGGCAGCGAACGCTGATGGTCGCGTCCATCCGTTATCTTGATGAATTCGTCAAGCAGGATGGGCAGTGGCTCTTCGCTGAGCGTCGGCTGATGGTCAACTGGATCGATACGCGGCCGTCCAAGGCCTGATTTCAGCGATGCACCTGCGGGCCGAGTCCGTCATTCTCAGACGGGCAGGTCCCCGATCAGGGCGTGCCGGGTGGAGCGGAGCAGCCCGCCGGAGACCCGGTAGAGAGACAGGCCCTTGAATTCGGCGCCGCTGGGCATCGTGCCCGTCCACGCGGCCGCCACCGTATCGCCGTCGGGGACCAGTGCGTCAATCACGTACCGGATGACCCCGCCGGCCGTCTTGATCGCGTTGTCGTAATCGTCGCGCGCCCCGGCGGGCCCCCGCCCCGGCGGCGTGTGACCGTAGTCGACATAGTCGGGCGCCACGACCTGCTCGAACTCCTCCGGGCGGCCGTTGGTGTAACAGTCAAAGAACCGCCGCACGACTTCTTCAGGACTCAATTGCTCACTCATTGCCCATCTCCGATGACCATGCGTGAAGAACCGAATGTCCGGCAGTCTACGGTGCGAGCTCTGTCCGGCCCCGCGTCGCCGGCCCCGTGCTGCCGGCTCCGCGATGCCGGCTCTGACGGCGGCTACTTGCGCTGGCTGTGCACCTCGAACGCCAGCAGGATGTCGGAGAAGCCGCGGAACAGCGCGAAGAAGCCAACCCAGATCAGCAACAGCAGCGCCCGCGCGGGGAACTCCTGCTGGGAGACCCAGAAGCCGAGCAGGATCTCTAGTACGCCCCCGATCATGCCCAGCCACCAGGCGGGGTTGATCTCCCGCGAGGAGATCGAGGTGACCAGGTCGAGGCTGCCGCGGAAGACGAGCAGCAGGCCGAAGATCGCGGCCAGGGCCCAGAACGCCCCGAACGGGCTCGCGAATGACCAGCAGGCCGCGAACAAGAACAGGATCGCCATCAGCAGATGCGCCCAGCGCCACCGCAATCTGATCGAGGCGATGAGAAGCTCGCTGAACCAGCCGGCCAGGAAGACCACGCCCATGAGCACGCCGACGGCGACCACCGAGGCGAGCCGGAACCGCAACACGATCAGCGAGATGACCAGCCAGCCGATCCCGGTGACGAGGAACATCCACCACGGCCCGGCCATCTGGTCCAGCACTGTCTCGACCCTGCCACGGGGGCTTGGTCGGGTCACCGACTGCATGCTCATCTCCGCATCCCTTCGCACACCTGGCCCTACCGTTCCAGCTGGATCCGTAAATGACTACAGCATCCGGGCACAAGGTTTCAACCGCACCTCGTCCCGCGCGCCCAGCTGACGGGCGATCTGGTCGTGCTAGCCTCCGGCGAGTTCATAGCTGACGAGGAGGCAGGGACTTATGCCGTCGCTGAACGACCGCGTGGTGCTGCTGACTGGCGGGGCCACAGGTATCGGGCGGGCTATCGCCCTGGACATGGCGGCCGCCGGGGCGACCGTCGCCATCGGCGACACGAACGTCGATGGCGGGCAGCGAACCGTTGCTGAGATCCGCAGCGCGGGCGGTCAGGCGTCCTTCATGTCCTGCGACGTGGCCGTGGCCGAACAGGTCACCGCGCTGGTCAACGGCGCCATCGCCGACTTCGGACAACTCGACGTGCTCGTCAACGACGCCGGCATCTCCGGCGGGTCGAGCCGCCTCCACGAGCTCGACATCGACGCCTGGGACCGGACGATCGCTGTCAACCTGCGCGGGACGTTCCTGTGTGCAAGGGCGGCGATCCCGCACCTCATGCGGCGGCCGCGGAGCGCCATGGTCAACATAGCCTCCACCTACGGCATCATCGGCGCGCCGCTGGCACCTTCGTACTGTGCCTCCAAGGGTGGCATCGTCAACCTCACCCGGCAGCTGGCCGTCGACTACAGCGCTGATGGTCTTCGCGTCAACGCCATCTGCCCTGGGTACATCGACACAGACATGGGCGGCCGAAGAGGATCGCTGCCGCCGATCGAGCGCGCCGCCGCCGAGGCACGGCGGGAAGCGGCCGCCGCCTTGCAGCCCATCGGCCGGCAGGCGCAGGCTCAGGAAGTCGCCCGGGTCGCCACCTTCCTTGCGTCTGACGAAGCGTCATTCATGACCGGTTCAATCGTGACCGTCGACGGCGGCTGCACGGCCACCTTCCGCTACGGATCCTGACGGTTACACCATCGCTTCGCTGACGCCGTCGATGAGGAGCGCCTGACCGTCCTGCAGCGTGATATGCGGGACTCCCTCGGATCGGTAGTGCTCGGCAACGAGGTCGAGCGCGCTTGACTCAGGATGACCCGGCGACTTGCAGTGCGGAACGAATGCCTTATCGAGGACCGCCAGGCCCTCCCACACCGGCTCGGACCCGTAGATGCGCAGGACAGCATCCGCGTCATCGACCGTTTCGAGTCCCCGCAGGCTCGGGGACAAGACGCAAGGCCCGGCGCTGTACCCGGCGTATACCAGCGCGTCCTCGGCCAGCAGACTGCAGAACACCGTGTCGCCGCCACTGCGGCGCAACGCGTAACGGAGCATGAAAACGTTGCCGCCACGCAGCCACGCCAGCGCGACTCCGGCCAGCTCACCGCGAAGCCGCTCCTCCGCATCGAAGTAGTCGCGCAGGTCCAGCTCGGCTGCGTCGAATCCGAGGGCACCGAGCGCATCGAGTTCCCGCTCGACACCCGCCTGCCGAATGTCGGCTGGCGCATCGTCCATCGCGTTGGCGATCACCACGGCGCGGCGGCTGCTGTCCCCGACCAGAGCCGCCAGATGCTCCGGGTGATCACCCGTCCGGAACGACGACAGGTACAGCCGCACGGGTAGTCCTCCTCATCGCTCCTGGTGCACCTAGCTGGGCGGCCTGACGCGCGCTATCGTGCCGGCCCGGGCGGCGGGGACGGCATCAGGGTGCAGGATTGCCGCGATCGCTTCGACGCCGTCGGCGAGGCGCGGACCCGGCCGGACCACCAGGCCGTCGGCGTCGATGGCCCAGACAGGCACGCCAGGGAATGCGCGGGCTACCGTCTGCGCCTGCTCGACGGCGCCCGGCAGGTGATACCCGCAGGGCGCGACAATGATCAGTTCCGGTACGGCCGCCTGTATAGCCGCCCAGTTCGTTGCGACTGACCGCTGACCGGGCCGGGCCGCGACCGGTTCGCCGCCCGCGGTGGTCACCAGGTCGGGTATCCAGTGCCCGGCGGTAAACGGCGGATCTACCCACTCGATCACTGCAACCCTGGGGCGGGATCGTCCGGTCACCTTGGCCGATATGACGTCCAGCCGGGACCGCAGCCCGGCGGTGAGGGCCGATGCGCGCTCCGGCACGCCGGTCCGTTCCCCTACGGCCAGGATGGAATCCAGCACCTCCTCGAGCGAATGCGGGTCCAGCGACAGCACGTCGGCCTGGCAGCCCAGGTAGTCCAGGGCATCCGCAACCTGGCCCGACGGCAGCGCGCAGATCCGGCACAGATCCTGGGTCAGGATCAGCTCGGGCTCCAGGTCAGCGAGCGCGTGGGAGTGCAGGGTGTACAGATCGCGGCCGGCTGCTATCTGCGCGCGGACATACGAGTCGATCTCGCCGGGAGTCATACCTCGGGTGTCGCGGCCGGCCACGACTACTGTCTTGTCGCGCCGTGCCTGCGGCGGCTCGTCGCATTCGAAGGTGACCCCGACCAGGTCGTCGCCGAGGCCCAGCGCGTACACGATCTCGGTCGCCGACGGGAGCAGGGATACCAGGCGCACCAGGGCAGGCTAGCGGTCGAGATAGGCGATGACAGCCAGGACCCGGCGGTTGTCATCATCGGAGGGCTGCAGGCCGAGGCGCATGAAGATCGACGCGGTGTGCTTGGCCACCGCGCGCTCGGTGATCACGAGCTGCTGCGCGATGGCCGAGTTCGACCGGCCCTCGGCCATCAGGCCGAGTACTTCACGCTCGCGCGGGCTCAGCGCCGCGACCGCGCTGTCACCCGCGTTGCTGGCCAGCAGCCGGGACACGACCTCAGGATCCATCGCCGTGCCGCCGGACGCGACCCGCCTGACAGCGTCGGCGAACTGGGCGCCGTCCAGCACGCGGTCCTTCAGCAGGTATCCGATGCCGCCGCTGCCCCCCGCGAGCAGTTCTCGCGCGTAGAGCTGCTCGACGTACTGGGACAGGACAAGGACCGGCAGGTCCGGCAGCTCGCGCCGGGCCGCGAGAGCAGCCCGCAGCCCCTCGTCAGTAAAGGTGGGCGGCAGCCGGACATCGACGATGGCGACATCCGGCTTGTCCGCGAGCACCGCGGCGAGCAGGTCCTCGCCGGTCTCGACGGCCGCGGTGACCTCGAACCCGTGGGCTTCGAGCAATCGGGTGAGGCCGTCACGCAGCAGGAAGAGGTCCTCGGCTATGACAACTCGCACGGGATCTCCAGATTTACCAGTGTGGGGCCGCCGGGCGGGCTGGACACGGCCAGGACCCCGTCGAATGCGGCCAGCCGCTTCTCGATCCCGCGCAGGCCAGTGCCGTGCTCCGGGTCGGCGGCGCCGCGGCCGTCATCGGTGACGCTGATCCGGAGCATGGCGCCCGAGTGCCGGAAGTCGATCCAGGCCTCGCAGGGCCCCGCATGCTTGGACGCGTTGGCGAGCAGCTCGCTCACCGCGAAGTAGACGGCGGACTCTACCGGCGCGGGCGGGCGGCCGTGCAGTTCCGAGGCGATGTGAACGCGCAACGGGCTGTCCAGGGCGAGCGCTCGCACCGCGTCCACTAGCCCGCGGTCGGCGAGGACCGGCGGGTGAATCCCGCGGACCAGGTCCCTGAGCTCCGACAGCGCCTTCACCGAAGAATCCTTCGCCTCGGCCAGCAGCGCCCTGGCCACCGCAGGGTCGGCGTCTAGCTGGCGGTCGATGGCGTCCAGCGTCATGCCCATCGCGACGAGCCGCGCCTGCGCGCCGTCGTGCAGGTCGCGCTCGATCCGGCGCAGCTCGGCCGCGCCGGCGTCAATCGTGTCCGATCGGGTCCGCACCAGGCGCTCGACCTGCACGGAAAGCTCGCTGCCGCGGGTGGGACCCAGCAGGAGGCGGGCGACCGACCCGTAGCTGGGCAGCAGCCGCGGCGCCAGCCACAGTCCCGCGACGATCAGCGCCAGTCCAATCAGGCCAGCGCCCGGACCCTTCGCGGTGATGATGCCGACATAAGGCAGGTGGGCGACCGGCACCCCGACGGCTGGCAGGACCGCGAAGGCGATGCCGTACACCACCATGGCGACCGGAACGACGACGAGAAGCGTGCCAGCGACGGCGTTCACGGTCAGCCACAGCAGATCGCGCCACGTTGCCGGGTCGGTGACGAGCCATCGCAGTTGTCGCCGGATCCCGGACTGCTGTGGCGCGGGCCGGTAGGGCTGGCGGACCAGCGTGCCGCACCACCGGTTCGCCAGCCGTCTGGTCAGGTTCGCCAGCCAGCGCAGATACAGCAGCGAGCACAGGATCACGACAACCGGTCCCGCGCCGGTACTAGTCAGGTACGGGCCGCCCATCCGCAGGCCGGCGAGCATCATGATCTCGTCCCAGGTCCAGAGAATCGCCGTCACGACGGCGAGCACCGGGCCGAGGCCCAGCAGTAGCAGGGCCGAGAACGTCAGGGAATGCCAGAGCCCGGCCAGTGACTGGCGCGCGACCGGCCAGAGCCCGCGCCGCGACGCACTGGCCGCCACCGGACTCGCCGTGCCGCTCATCAGATCGTCCTCTAGCTCGGGTTGCGGGGCTCACTTCAGTGTGCCGGGTCGGCCGGGCTCAGCACAGTGACGCTGAGCCCCGGGGTGCGGGTGTACCTAGATACACCGTCAGGACGCCGTCCAGCCGTATGTCGCCGTCGCAGTGCGCTCACTTAGCGTAACGGCGACCGGATAGCCCGGCCATCCCGCTATCGCACCGAAAGTGAGATTAGCCATGAACCTGCAGACTAGGCCCGCGGTGAGCGCCGCCATCGAGGCCTGGAACCTCAGCCGTGCATACGGCTCCCACTGGGCGCTTCAGGACTGTTCGCTGGCTATTCCCGTCGGGAGCGTTACCGCTCTTGTCGGTCCGAACGGAGCCGGCAAGACCACGCTCCTCGGCCTGGCTACCGGCATGCTGCGGCCTACTGCCGGTCGCATCCAGGTGCTCGGCGGCGTTCCCGGTCACGGCACCGCGCAGCTGCGCAAGGTCGGCTTCGTGGCTCAGGAGACCCCGCTGTACGCCGGGCTGTCGGTAGCCGATCACCTGAAGCTTGGCCAGCGCATGAACGCGCGCTGGGACGCCGAGCTTGCGGCCAGCCGTGTCCGGGACCTCAAGCTGGACCCCCGGCGCAAGGCCGGGCGCATGTCAGGCGGGCAGCGCGCCCAGCTGGCCCTGACCATGGCCCTGGCCCGGCGGCCCGACCTGCTGATCCTGGACGAGCCGGTGGCCAGCCTGGACCCACTCGCCCGGCGGGAGTTCCTGGCGAGCCTGGCCGAGGCGACCGCCGGCCCGCAGCTGTCCGTCGTCATGTCCTCGCATCTGGTGTCCGACCTGGAGCGAATCTGCGACTACCTCGTCGTGCTGGTGGCGTCCAGGATCCAGGTCGCCGGCCCGGTGACCGAAGTACTCGCCAGTCACCACCTGATCACCGGTCCCTCCGTGGACCGCGGCGGCCTGCCCGGCGACGCGGAGATCGTCAGCACCACTCGAAACCTCGGCCAGACGACGGTCCTCGTCCGGGCCGCGGCCGCTCCGCAGCACCCGGCCTGGACAATCTCCAGGCCGAACCTGGAAGACGTGGTCCTGGGCTACATGAGCCGGGCCAGCGAAGGCGCCGCGGCTGGCGCAGTAATGGAGGCAGCACGATGACCTGGCTCACGTATCGCCAGTTCCGGGCCCAGGCGATCACGGCACTCGCAACGATCGCCGTGCTCGCCGTCGCGTACGGATACACCGGTCCGCGCCTGGCGGACCTGTACAACAAGAGCGGCCTGGGCGGATGCGGCAGTGGCCCGCACTGCCTGAGCATGGCGACGACCTTCATCAAGTCCATGAAGGCGGACCAGGTCTATCCGGCGCTCTTCTTCGCGGGCATCGTCATCCTGGTGGTCCTGCCGGCCCTCATCGGCGCGTTCTGGGGCGCACCGCTCGTCGCCCGCGAACTGGAGGCCGGCACTTACCGGCTGGCCTGGAACCAGGACGTGACCAGGACCCGATGGATGGCGGTCAAGCTGGCGCTGGTCGGACTGGCCGCGATTGCGACCTCCGGCCTGATCAGCCTGCTGTTCAGCTGGTGGGCCGGGCCGATCAACGCAGCCGGCGGCTTCCCGAACAACCTCAGCGAGTTCGCCCGGATGACACCGCTGCTGTTCATTGCCCAGGGCGTCGTCCCGGCCGCCTGGGCGGCGCTCGCGTTCGTGATCGGCGTCGTCACCGGGATCCTGATACGCCGCAGCATTGCCGCGATGGCCATCACGATCGTCGTCGTGGTCCTGCTGCAGTTCCTGTGGCCCAACCTCATCCGGCCGCATCTCCTGACGCCAGTGCGCGCCACGGCGCCGGTAACGATCGAGAGCCTGAACAGCATGATGGTGTCGAGCTCTGGCGCGGTCGGGGTTGCCGTCAATCAGCCGGGAACGCCGCACCTGCCAGGTGCCTGGGTCCTCAGCAGCTACAGCGTGACGCCCAACGGCAAAACCTTTTACCTACCAGGAACGCCGTCGTCCGTGTGCGCCAAGGGCAGTCCAGCGCAGTGCGATGCGTGGATCGCCAGCCACCACCTCACCCAGGTGGTCGAGTACCAGCCGGCCAGCAACTTCTGGCCGCTGCAGTGGATAGAGACAGCAGTGCTGCTGATCGCCGCGGCTGGTCTAGGCGGAGTGGCGACCTGGCGGACCCGACGCCTGCTGACGTGACCGGAGGACGCCGATTACTCGCGGCGCGCGCGCAGGACGCCAGTCAGCATGGGCAGGGTGAACTCGCCCGCGGCGGTCTCCGGCGCGCGCGCCAGGTAGCCGGCGATGCGGCCGAGCAGGGCGGTCCTCGCCTCGTCGTCCATGACGAGCAGCTTGGAGTGCGTCGCGATGGTCGCGAGCAGCGATTCGGCGGTGCGGCGCAACTCGTGCGGGAACTCGGCCCGTTCCGGCGGGCTGAACAGCCCAGGCAAGTCCATAGCGGCCAGCCGGATGTCGGCCGAATGGGCGTTCCAGCCGCTGAAAGTGAGACTGGCCGAGCCCTCGCTGATCCGCTCGACCTCGGCCACCCAGTCCACCCGATCGTCGTTGACGTTCCACAGGCCTGCCAGGATGCCGCCGGGAACAAGGACGCGCGCCATCTCCGGACCTGCCACCGCCATGTCGAACCAGTGCAGCGCCTGGCCAGCGAGGACGGCGTCGACGGAGGCATCCGGCAGCGGGATGGCCTCGGCGCTGCCGGCCATCGCGCGTACTTCGGGCAGCATCCGTTGCAACTCGGCGCGCATCGCCGGGTCCGGCTCTACCGCGGTGACGTCGGCGCCGAGCGCGACCAGCGTGGCGGTCAGCTTTCCGGTGCCGGCGCCGAGGTCAAGCACGCGCGGGCCAGGCGCGGGCTCGAGGGCCCACCGCACCGCGTCCACCGCGTAATCCGGCCTGTGCTCGGCGTACGCGGCCGCCACTCCGCCGAAAGATGACCCGCGAAGTACCCGTTCGTCCGCTGCCACGACGGCTACTCTAGCGGCGGGCGCGCGGGCAGTGCCGCCGGGCTAGCCGAAGGTGAACACGTACGCCTCGGCTCCTGGCCGGTGGAAGGAGATCTCCAGCGTGCGCTCCTTGACACCGGCGTCTTGTCGCACGAGCTGGTAGAGGCGACCGTCGCGCAACAGCCCGTTCCCATCTGTATCAATGTCTGCACCGTGCGATGAGCCGGGCTGCTGGCCATCGAGGAGCACGCGGAAGGGAATCGGCTGCCCGGCTCCTGCTGACAACACCAGGTGGGCGTCACGCGCCTGGAACCGGAACGCGACGCTGCCGCCAGCCTCCTCCAGGACGACGTTCTCCCGCCCGACCTTCCACTCGCCGGCCAGGCCCCACTGGTTGAGCCCCAGTCGCGCCGGAAGCTCGTGGGTACGGACCTGGTCGAAGGCCGTTTCCCGCGACGATGCGAAATTCTCGGCGCGCTGGTAACCGAGGTAGGTCTCAGGGGTGCGCAGGTGATCCCAGTCGGCTTCGGCTTCCACGCCGGTGCCGGTCACCGAGACGGGCGCGCGGCTGATGCCCAGCAGGCGCTGGATGAGCCGTTCCGATTCCTGGTAGCTCCCCTCGCCGAAGTGGTGGTCGCGGACGACCCCGTCCGCGTCGACGAAGTACAAGGCGGGCCAGTAGTGGTTGTCGAACGCTGTCCAGATCGCGTAGTCGTTGTCGAGAGCGACCGGGTAGTCGATCGAACGGTCGCGAATTGCCAGGCGCACCCGGTCGACCTCGTGCTCGAACGAGAACTCGGGCGTGTGCACGCCGATCACGACGAGCCCGTCGGTGCGGTAGGCGCGCGACCAGGCGCGGACGTAGGGCTCTGTGCGCAGCCAGTTAATGCAGGTCAGAGTCCAAAAATTGACGAGGACTACCTGGCCGCGCAGCCCAGCGGGACTGAGTGGCTCGGAGTTGAGCCACTCAGTTGCCCCGCCGAGTGAGGGCATTGCCCGCAGCTGCGAGGTCGTCATCTAGCGCAGCGTCCGGAACGTGGCGCGAACTTCCTCGGACAGGAGCTGTGGCTGTTCCCAGGCCGCGAAGTGCCCGCCCCGATCGAGCTCGTTGTAGTGGATGAGGTTGGGGTAGGCCCGCTCGGCCCAGCTCCGCGGGGCCTGGTAGATCTCGCCGGGGAAGACGCTCACGCCAGCCGGGACGGAGACGTTCTTGGCGTCGAAGAACCCGAACTTGTTGTCCCAGTACAGCCGGCCTGATGAGACGCCCGTGTTCGTCAGCCAGTAGAGCGTCACGTTGTCGAGGATTTCGTCACGCGTGAGCTCGCCGACAGGCTCGCCGTCAAAGGCTTGCGTGATTTCGCCGTAACTGTAGGCGTCGTGTTTGATCATCCACGCGGCCAGGCCGACCGGCGAGTCCGCCACCCCGTACAGCGTCTGCGGCTGCGTCCCCATCTCTACGCCGTAACCGGCACCCTTGGTGTAGAAGGTGCTGATCTGCTCGAATGCTCGCTTTTCGTCGGCGGAGTAGCCGGGGGGCGGCGGACCGCCCGGCGCGAGCTGGCCGGGAACTGGTAGCGCCTGTGCAACGTCCGGCGGAACTACTCCCGGCATGTTGGAATGGATGCCGAGGAGTTCAGGGGGCGCTTGCGCACCCATCACATCGGTGATGATCGCTCCCCAGTCGCCGCCTTGCGCCACGAACTGGTCGTATCCGAGGCGCTTCATCAGCTGGACCCAGGAAGTGGCTATATGGTCGGGGCCCCAGCCCGCTGCCCGCGGCTTGTCTGAGTACCCGTAGCCCGGCATCGACGGAATCACTACGTGAAAAGCGTCCGACGCGCTGCCGCCGTGTGCCGTGGGGTTGGTCAGCGGATCGATGACCTTCAGCAGCTCGATGACGGAGCCGGGCCACCCGTGCGTCAGGATGAGCGGCAGTGCATTGTCATGGTCGGAGCGGACCTGGATGAAGTGAATGTCCAGCCCGTCGATCTCGGTCTTGAACTGCGGCAGGGCGTTCAGCCTCGCCTCGCTCCGGCGTATGTCGTAGTCCGAGGCCCAGTAGCGGGCGAGTTCCTGAATCGTGTCCAGCTGGACGCCCTGGGAATGATCCGGGACGGTCTCCTTGTCCGGCCACCGAGTAGCCGCGACTCGCTGCCGGAGGGCCTGGAGTTCCTGCTCGGAGGTCTCGACAGTGAACGGCCGGATGGCTGACTTCTCGGACGTGACAGACATGCGAGGCTCCTTGTCTTGAACCTGCCGGTACGAAGGGCTAAGTACCTTCTGCGCCTTAAGCGCCGCGCAAATCCCAGAGTCCCCACTGAGGCGGCCGCGGCGCTTCACCCAACCCGGGTGGTATCCGCATAGCCGGACAGGACGCCGACCTCAGGCCCGCGTCAGCTTTGCCGTCGGAGGGGTAGAAACAGCTCGTCCGAGGATCGGAGGACTGCCGGTGTCCAAGCTCGATCCAGCCCAGACGATCATCGTCCTGCCGAAGGGTATTTCGTGGCGGGTGCCAGCTCAGGCCCCGGCGGATAGCGTCGCGGAGGCCGTCCTGGGGGGCGGTGAGGACCAGGACGGTGCCTACCTGCGTGGCTGAGACGCCGCATTACGACGGTGCCCGGCCGGACGCTACCGAGCCGGCCATCATCGCGGTCAGCGGGATCGGGCCGGTCGGGCAAAAATGGGTGGATCCGTCCCAGCCCGTCCTGCGACGCT
>DATHPF010000148.1:0-1950 GCA_035484155.1 Streptosporangiaceae bacterium | reverse complement strand
GGCGGTCGAGCTGAACGTGGCGACCTGGCTCGGTCCGCAGGCCAGCGAGGCGACCCGGGAGCGGGTACGGCTGATGCAGCGCCGCGCCTTCGAGGTTCAGCTGGCCGCAACTGAGGAGTACGAGTCCGCCGACGTTGCCGTTGACCTGGGCGCGATCACCGCGCCCAGCCTGGTCGTGTCCGGGGGCCTGGACCTGCCGGACTTCCGGCTGATCGCGGCCAGGCTGGCCGCGCTGCTGCCCGGCGCGCGGGCGGTCGAGCTGCCCTGGGCCGGGCATTTGCCGACGCTCGAACGGCCACCGGAATTGTCGGCGATCTTGACCGCTTTCTTGCGAGACACGGTCCCGGCCGGGTAAGCCAAACATGGACCGGGATGCGGCAAAGCTTATTATCATAAGGGGACCTTCAGGGGTGGGAAAGAGTACCGTCGCGCAAGCTTTGATGAATCGGACTAAGCGCCCGACGGTACTCGTAGACCTTGATTAGGCGGCGCCAGGTAGGTGGTCGGCAGAAATCGCGTGATCGGGCATTGTGACGGAGCACTGTAGTTGGCGATCGGAGCACGCTGGCTGGCCAGCCCGCTATCTAGGGAGCCGCCGTCGCGTCGGCGGGATACCTGCTACTAGCCAACGGGGAGAAGGCACCGGGAGATGCAAGCAGCGGAGAGGCGGCGTGCGGTGGCGGCAGCGATGTCGACCGCCTCAGCGGCCGGCTTGGCAGTCGATAACGCAGTCGTTCTCAACGACTCCAACCGGCTTGTCGTCCGCCTGACGCCATGCGACATCGTCGTCCGGGTCACGCCCATCACGCATCACGCGGGCCATCACATGAGCGCAGAGCGAGAAGTTGAACTCGTGAAACGGCTGGCGCAGACAGGTAGCCCGGTTGCCGGGCTCGACGCCCGGGTCGAGCCACGTGTCTTCGCGCGTGACGGCTTCAAGATCTCCATGTGGACCTATTTCGAATCCGTGGAGTCTCGGATGCTTGTGCCGGCGGACTACGCGCAGGCGCTTGAGCGTCTTTATGCCGGCCTGCGGCAGATCGATTTCACGGCGCCGCACGTGCTGGATCGCGTCGCCGCTGTGCAACAAGACGTTGCGAGCCGTGACATCACTCCCGGCCTCGCGGATACGGACCGGGCGGTTCTGGCCAGCACGCTGCGCGATCTGAAGCGGTCGATCGTGAACCGGCGCATACCCGGGCAATTGCTGCACGGCGAGCCCCACCGGTGGAACGTGCTCAACACGACGAATGGGCTGCTGTTCATGGACTTCGAGAACACCGCCTACGGGCCCGTCGAGTACGACCTTGCCTGGGTGCCAAAGGTGGTGAGCGACCGCTATCGGGACGCCGACCAGAATCTGGTCGGCGAGTGCCGCGGGCTCGTACTGGCGATGGTCGCAGCGTACCGGTGGCGTCGCGACGACCAGCACCCGAGCGGCAGGCAATCGGGAGTGGCACTCCTCAACGTTCTGCGGGACGGTCCGCCGTGGCCGGCGGTCGCCTGAAAACCGCCCAATCGACTGGATCGGCCGCGCAGATCTCCGCGGACGGCACACCGGAGGGGATAACGGGACGGGTGAGGCACATGGGCGATGGCGATGAGCGCTGCATCCAGGAGCGCGCCCTGCAGTGCGAGAAACTGGCACCGGCGCGAGGAGAAGCCCGCCAGGTCAGCCCAGACGGGCTGGCCGGCTACAGCGGGGCAGGCTTCGGCGTCGGCCTGCGCGGTGCGGTTGGCGCGGGCTGCGGATGCAGTTGTTCGGCCTCGACGCGCTACGGCTGAGACCGGCGAAGTGGTCACGACCGACGCCTTGTTCGTAGACTTGGCTGTCCGCGGGGGTCGGAGGCGCAACACACTGCGACCTGCATGTGGCCGAGGCGTGATATTCGCCGGCCACAATGATCTCCGAGCGCCCGTAGCTCAGCCGGACAGAGCAGCTGCCTTCTA
>DATHPF010000147.1:0-2510 GCA_035484155.1 Streptosporangiaceae bacterium | reverse complement strand
GGCGCCAGTGCGGCATCAGCCGACGAGCGTGACCTCCGCCCGCTGAATTTGGCCAGACTCGCTGATCTCCACCGCGAGCACGACCTGCCCGGTCGGGCCGGCCACTCGCACGGTCGCGCTCGTGCTGCCGTTCCCGGCCAGGTAGCAGTCGACCGCGCACTGACCGGCCCAGGCAGCGGCCATGCGCAGCTGCCGCCCGGCGCGGCCAGCGTCGAAGCCGTCCGCGCAGGTCAGGCCCGCAGGCCAGGCCGGCGCCGCGGCGTTGACCGCCGCGACGAGCTGATCCAGCGCCTCATGCAGGGCTGACCCGCTGGCGGGCGGCACCGCGATGGTCAGCTGCTGCACGAGCAACTGCCGCAGCGGAGCCAGCTTGAGCTGCACCGTCACAGTGCCGCCAGGGCCGGCCAGCCACCAGCGGCAGTGCGCAGGCGAGTCGCACTCGACAGTACGACCGGGGTCGGCGGCGAACACGCCGATCCGCTCCCGCAGCATGGCGATGTCCGCCTGACGCTCCGCGAGCGGCCGGTCCAGATCGATGTTGGGAGCGAAGATGCGCGCGGCCACCTCGTCGGTCCAGTCGAGTATCAGGTTGTCGACCGTGTCACGGACCGCCAGGGTCTCCGGCCACGGATGGCCGCCGGGGAAGGGACCGCGAAGGCGGGAACGAGCCCGTTCCGGGTCCTCCTTGTCTTCTGCCGTCAGGAGCGCCGACAGCAACTCCGCCGCGAGCGCGCCCGCGTGCGCATACGTGCCGTTGGCCAGCACGACCGTGCCGAGCCCGGTCGCCGGATGCCAGCGCATCTGGCTGCCGTAGCCGGGATAGCCGCCGCTGTGCTGCACGATGGTGCCGAACGCAGGATCGTCCTCGGCAAACAGGCCGAAGCCGTAGCTGATCGAGGCCGGGCCGCTGAACTGCGCGACCGTGCCGGAAGCCGGCTCCGTGATCGCCACCTGGCCGAGCTGCATCTCCCGGCGGGTGGCCCGGCTGAGCGGGTGATCGGCGTCCGCGGCGGGCGCGCTTCGAGGCGGGAAGGCCTCGGCGAACCCGGCGACCCAGCGGGCCAGGTCAGCAACGGTGCTGAAGATCCCGCCCATGGGCGCGAACGCGCCGTGCGGATCGGGCGCGAGTTCCCGCCAGTCGGCGCCGTCACGGCGGTACCCGCGGGCGAGCTGCGCGGGATCGAAGTTCGAGGCTTCGTAGCCTGTCTGCGTCAGCCCGAGCGGACCGAGCACCTCGGTCCGGATAGCGCTGGCGTAGTCCAGGCCGGTGACCGACTCGATGACCTTGCCGAGGACGGCGTAGCCGAGATTGGAGTACTCGAACCTGGTCCCTGGCGCCCAGGCGCACCGCACCGTGCCGTCGGCAAGCAACTGGGCAAAGACCGCCGGGTCCAGGCCCTGCTGGCGATCGCCCCAGGGATCATCGGTGGGGAAGCCGGCCGTCATTGTCAGCAGATTCCGGATGGTGATGGGAGGACTGTCGGCGGACGGCATCTCGACTCCGGCCAGCACGGGCACGTAGCCGACCGCGTGATCGTCAAGGCGCAGTGCTCCCCGATCTCGCAGCATCAGCACGAGCGTCGCGGTGAAGCTCTTCGTCATCGACGCGATCCGGAACACGGTGCCGACGTCTGGCGGCGGCCCGCCGAGCCAGCGCTCGCCGTGACCGCCGGAGTGCACGAGCTGCCCGTTCGCTATCACGCCGTACGCCAGCCCCGGCTGCCCGCCGCGCGCGGCGAACCGCGTCGCGATAGCCGCCAACGCGTCCGCGTCGATTTTCACCATGATGTCCCCAGACGGGTTGCTAGGCTGCCGGGCCGGCGAGCAGCGACTCCTCGGCGACTGCCGCGTCCGGCAGATCGAGCAGCCTACAGCCGACCCGGATCTCGAACCTGGCCTGGGCTGGCGAGCAGACTCCGGCCAGCCAGCGCCGGGTCGCGGCGCCGAAAATTGCCTGCACTACCGGCAGCAGTTGCCGCTGCTGCGCGCTGATCGGCGCGCCGCCGCCTGCCACGTGCTCGAGCATCTGCAGGTGCAGGTGCTCGACCTGCTCGATGATCTCGCTGTAGCTGCGCCTTGTCTCGCTGATGACCCGGCTCAGCGCTGCAGTCAGCCGCGGCTCCCGCTGCTCGGCGCGGAACTCGCGGAGCAGATGGCTGGTCACCCGGTCGCGCGCCGTCGCGCCAGGAGGAAGTTCCGCAGTGACCCGGGCGAGGGCCGAGGAGTACCGGCTCAGCAGGATGCCCAGCATCACGTGATCCTTGGCCGGGAAATACCGGTACAGCGTCGCGACCGAGACGCCGGCCCGCTGTGACAGGTCCTTCATCTGCAGGGCGTCCTCGCCGCCGGCGGCCAGCATGACCGTCGCAGCGGCGAGGATCCGGTCATGCCGGCCGTGCTGCGCCGCAGTCGACGGAATGGCCGGCCCTGCCTGTGGCACTCCTGGTGACCTGCTTTCTGGAATCCGTTCTGCTTTTGGGCGCAGTCAGGCCGCCGTGGCGATGGTGATG
>DATHPF010000146.1:0-2141 GCA_035484155.1 Streptosporangiaceae bacterium | reverse complement strand
GATCTCTTCGCCGCCGCTGTCGCGGAGTCCCTGGCCACGATCGGCTAGGACCAGATGCCAGAAAACTTGAGCAGGCCGCGATCCGGTTGCTGCCGGTTGCTGCTCTAGAACTGACGCACATCGTTGACATCTGGGGTCTCTGATGACTAAGGAGACCCTTGTGACAGACAAGGAACTGGACAAGAGCGCCGGGAAGCGGGACCTGCGATCCTGCCGTGGCGCATTAAATGCAGGCCGAAACAGGGAGAACTGTCATGCCGCGCCAGATCATCACGACCGCGAACGCGCCGAGTTCACCGCTCTACAGCCAGGCAGTCAAGGCCGGGCCGCACCTCCTTGTTTCGGGCATCGTCGGCATCGACCCGAGCACGGGCAGCCTTGCTGGGGACACGATCCAAGATCAGACCCGACAAGCGCTGACGAATTGCCGGGCCATACTCCAGGCCGCCGGTGCCACCCTGGACGACGTCATCGAGGTGGGAATACTGCTCACCGACCCCGCCGACTTCAACGGCCTGAACGAGGAATACGCGCGATGGTTCCCGTCCCACCCACCGACCCGCTACGTCGCCAAGCTTGGCGTCGAGCTGCCCGGGCTGCTCGTCTCGATCCGGATGGCGGCATTCACTGCCTGACACTCCGGCCAGGGTCCGGATCAAGGTGCCACGGCGGGGCAAGGCCACGCTCGCCCGACCAAGATCGTTTAAAAACAGCGTGCTTCCCGCTGGAGCTCATCTACTGATATGACAGGTTAGATGGCTAGGGTCAGGTTGTTTGTTAATGGCTTGAGCGAGCTGGTACGACAGATAGCCGTCGTCCTGCGGGGCAAGAAGTAGGAGGCGCTCGATGACTGATGCCCTCACGAGGACGGCCAGTCTGCATGAGTATGAGCGGGTTACCTCCGGCTCCCAGTCAGCCTTTGCCTCGGCCAGGGAACTGCTGCCCACCGGAGTGTCCCGGCAGACGCTGGTGTATGAGCCCTATCCGATCTACGCGGAGCGGGGCGCAAGCCAATACCTCTGGGACATCGACGGCAACCGCTACCTCGACCTTGTCAATAACTACACGAGCCTGATCCACGGCCACGCCTATCCGCCGAGCGTGCAAGCGGCGGCTGCTGAGCTCGGCCGGGGAGGCGCCTTGGGCGCGCCCACCGCGCTGGAGCGTGAGTACGCCGAGTTTCTGAAGGCGCGGTTCCCGGCTGCCCAGCAGATCCGCTTCGCGCTGTCGGGATCGGAGGCTGTCTCCTATGCGCTGCGCGTGGCCAAGGCCTTCACCGGCCGACCGCGGATCGTCAAGTTCGAAGGGGGCTTCCACGGCAGCAGCGATGAGATGCAGCAGAGCATCAGCTCGCCGCCGATGCGGGAGGGTGAGTTCGGCGCTGGCCTGCCCAACAGCGCCGGACTTGACAGCGTGCCGACCCTGGTCTGTGTGTATAACGACCGGGACAGTGTGCGCGCGGCATTCGCAGCGCACGGCGAGGAGATTGCGGCAGTCATTGTGGAACCGTTTCTAGGCAACGCCGGCCTGGTCACGGCTGATCCAGGGTTCCTATCCTGGTGCGCGGAGCTTGCCCGCCAGCACGGGGCGCTGTTCATCCTGGACGAGATCCAGAGCATGCGGCTCAGCGCGGGCGGTGCCCAGGAGCTGCACGGCGTCGTTCCCGACCTCGTTGCGCTGGGCAAGATCATGGGCGGCGGGATGCCGCTGGCCTGCTTCGGGGCTTCAGCGCAGATCATGTCCTGGCTCGACGGATTTTCGGCAGCCGTGCCGCAGACAGGTACCTTTAATGCGTTTTCCGCGTCGCTGGCAGCGGGCCTGGCGGCAATGCGCGACTTCGGGCCGGCGGAGATTGCGCGGCTCGGTTTCCTCGGCGAACTGGCCCGCACACAGATCGCTGCGACGTTCGCTGAGGCCAGCCTGCCCGTATGGGTTAATGGCTCGGGCTCGATGTTCAACATCACGATGATGGCCGAGCCGATCCGAACGTACCGGGCTTGGAAGGAGGCGCCGACCGAAATGTGGGAGGACATCCGGATGCGTATGCTCGCTGACGGGATCTACATCACGCTGCGCGGTACTGGCTGCCTGTCGACACCGATGCGGGAAGACGACGTGGCTCAGTTCGTGTCCTCGCTGAG
>DATHPF010000145.1:0-9478 GCA_035484155.1 Streptosporangiaceae bacterium | reverse complement strand
GCCCGTGCCAGCCTGGCCCGGGCTGAAGCTCGCGCCTGGCGCCTGCTCTGCGTTCGATTCGGCGCTCACGCCGCGGCCTCCTGCTCGGTCAGCTGAGACAAGACAATTTCCCGATACATCTGCGAGTTGTCCATCAGCTCGATATGCGTGCCGGACGCGACGATCCGGCCAGCGTCCAGAACCAGGATCTGGTCGGCCTGCCGGATCGTGCTGACGCGCTGCGCCACGATGATCATCGTCGCGCCTGCTACGTCGGTGGCGAGCGCCGAGCGCAGCCGCGCGTCGGTGGCGTAGTCAAGCGCGGAGAACGAGTCGTCGAAGACGTAGATCTGCGGCTTGTGGACCAGCGCCCGGGCGATCGCCAGGCGCTGCCGCTGACCTCCCGACACGTTCGTACCGCCCTGGGCGATCCGCGAGTGCAGCCCGTCGGGCATCCGCTCGACGAAGTCGCGTGCCTGGGCGATCTCCAGCGCCTTCCACAGGTCCTCGTCGGTGGCGGCCTGGTTGCCATAGCGCAGGTTGCTGGCCACCGTGCCGGAGAACAGGTACGGCTTCTGCGGCACCAGCCCGATCGCACCCGACAGCGCCGCCGGCTCAAGCTCGCGCACGTCGACGCCGCCAACCTCGAGTGATCCAGCCGTCACGTCGATGAGCCGCGGGATGAGGTTGGCGAGCGTGGTCTTGCCGCTGCCGGTCCCGCCGATGATCGCAGTCGTCTGGCCAGGCAGCGCGGTCAGGCTGATGTCGTGGAGGACGGGCTGCTCCGCGCCCGGATACCTGAACTCCACATTCCGCAGCTCCAGCCGGCCCGGCGCGCTGCCGGCTGGCCGGGGCCGTAGCGGCGCCGCGACGCCGGGCTCGGTGTTAATCACTTCCATGATCCGCTCGGCGCTCACCTCCGCGCGCGGCACCAGCATGAACATGAACGTCGCCATCATGACCGACATCAGGATCTGCGCGATGTAGGTGATGAACGCGGTCAGCGAGCCGATCTGCATGCTGCCGTCGGCGATCAGGTGGCCGCCGAACCACACCACCGCCGTGGTGGACAGGTTGAGCACGAGCATCACCGACGGGAACATCAGCGCCATCAGCTTGCCCGCGCCAAGCTGGACGTCGAACAGCTGGGTGCTCGCACCCGCGAACCTGTCACGCTCCTGCGGGTCACGAACAAACGCCCGGATCACCCGCACGCCGGCGATCTGCTCGCGCAGCACCCGATTGATGCCGTCCAGGCGCTCCTGCATCGCCCGGAACAGCGGGCGCATCCGGGAGATGATGAGCAGCACAATCACGCCAAGCAACGGGACCGCGACCAGCAGCAGCGACGACAGCCGCACATCCTGGTTGAGTGCCAGCACGATGCCGCCCACGCACGTGATGGGCGCGGCGAGCAGCAAGGTAAACGTCATGATCGCCAGCATCTGGACCTGCTGGACGTCGTTCGTGGTCCGGGTGATGAGGGATGCCGTGCCGAAGTGATTGACCTCACGGTCGGAGAATTGCTGCACCCGGCTGAAGATGCCGTGCCGGAGGTCGCGGCCAAGCGCCATCGCGACCCGCGCCCCGAAGTACACCGCGCCGACGGCGCACAGGATCTGCACCAGCGTGATGGCCAGCATCACCCCCCCGGTCGTCAGGATGTAGTGCGTGTTGTGGAAGATCACGCCCTTGTCGATGATGTCGGCGTTGAGCGTCGGCAGGTACAGCGTCGCCAGCGTCTGCGCCAGCTGGAGAAGCAAGACGAGCGCGAGCGGCTTGCGGTAGGGCCGCAAGTAGCTGCGCATCAGTCGGATCAGCACGGGAGGTCTCCGGGGGATTTAAAAAGGGAACGGGGTAGGACGCAGGTCCGCCGCGGCTTAACCGGAGTCAGCCACCGCTGGCACTGGCGGCAGTACCTGGCTCATGCCGTCGGCGAGCTGGCGCAAGGCCCGCCGCACGAGCGGAGCGAGCGGCACCGGTGGGTCGGAGTGCAGCCAGCGGTCCAGGCTGGCCTCGATGGCCGCGGTCACGGCCGCAGCAAGGATCCGGGGGAACATGCTGGCCGCTGGATTAGCGCCGAGGCGCACGGCGATCGCCTCGGCTAGCGAGTACTGGGTCATGGCCTGCACCTTGAGGTACTCGCCGCGCAGTGCCGGCGTGCTCGTCACCAGCCGCACCCCGGCCATCCACTCCTCATCCAGGGCCCGGTCTGCGGTGCCGTACTCCGACATCACGGCACTGGTAATGGCCTGCCAGATCGGCTCGCCTGCAGGCCGTTCGCTGAGCGTCATCCCGATCCGCATGGCCCGGTCGAAGCCCAGCGCGCAGATAGCCTCGTACTTGCTGGCGAAGTAGTTATTGAACGTCCGTGCCGATACCCCGGCCGCCTCGGCGATGTCCTCGACGAGGACGTTGTCCAGGCCGCGCTCCATCGCGAGCCGCATGGCTGCGACGCCGAGCGCGTGCCGGGTCGCGGCCTTCTTGCGCTCGCGCAGCCCAGACGGCTCATGCTCGGCCTCTGCCGTACTGACGGGGATCACGGGATCAGCGTAGTCGAACTTTCGCACCACGCAACTTTGCCGAATGCGAAATTATCTGGCCGCAATCACCTGTGTCGCTGCGACCTCGGATCGACCGGGGCGCTGCCATGATGACTGGTATGCGCGGACGAACCAAGACCAATTGGTGGGGCGTAGTACTAGAGGCGCCGGATGGCCCGGCGCTGGCGGGCTTCTACTCCCGGCTGCTCGACTGGCCGATCGCCAAGGACGACGACGATCCGTACGGCGCGGCGATCCAGGTGCCCGGCACGTCGTCGTACCTGGCCTTCAACACGTCGGAGGGCTATGTCCCGCCGGTGTGGCCATCGGAAGCCGGTCTCCAGCAGATGATGCTGCACATCGACATCGCCGTCGACGACGTGGCCGCAGCCGTGGCCGACGCTGTCGAGCTCGGCGCGACGGTCGCCGACTACCAGCCCCAGGGTGACGTGCGCGTCCTCCTGGATCCGGCCGGGCATCCCTTCTGCCTGTACCTGGACGCCGACTAGCCGCCGTGGCGGCGGACAAAGTCGAGGAACGTCTGGTTGAACTCGGCGGGGTGTTCCCAGCAGCAGGCGTGGCCGCCCTTCGTGGTCGCCCACTCCGAGCCGCCGATCGCCTCATGGATGCGCCGCGACAGCGACACGGGGATGAGGATGTCCTCATCCCCTGCCAGGACCAGCGTCGGCACGGCAATCTGGCCGAGCCGGGTGGTGGTGTCGTGCTCCTGGATCACGGCGAGCTGCGCCAGGTAGGCGTGCACTGGCTGCGCCATGTACCGCATGGCCGTCTCGAACTCGGCCAGCTCGTCCGGCCGCTGCTCGAAGAACGGGACGGTAAATGCCCACAGCGTCACGTCGCGCATGACGAACGGGACGCCGAATACCGGCGCCAGCTCCGCCCACATGGCGAACATCCGCGAGCAGAACGGGCCCGGTGCCGCGTAAGTGCACCCGAACGTGACCGAGCGGAGATCGCCCGGATAGCGGAGCGCATACTCTTGCGCGATCATGCCGCCCATCGACACGCCCATCAGGTGGAAGTCGCGCACACCCAGCGAATCGACCAGGGCCTTGGCGTCGGCGGCCAGCATGGCGCTGGAGTAAGGGCCTGCCGGGGCCGAGCTCGCGCCGATACCGCGGTTGTCGAATCGCAGCACCCGGTAGCCGGCCGCGAGGAAGTCGTCCATCTGCAACGCCCACGTCTCCAGGTCGTCGGCGAGGCCGTTGATCAAGACGATGGTTTCTGCGCCATCGCCTTCCAGCCGGTAGTTCAGCTCAATGCCGTTGACTGCCGCTAGGGCCATCGGGCTCTCCTTCGGCTAGCGAGTTCGCGACAACACCCGTGTCAACTGCGGAGTATCTCGCTTGGTGTCGCATTCTCGCTAGACCCTGCGGGGCATCCGGGCCAAGACTGGAGGCATGCATGACGACCCGATTCAGCTGGATCCGATTCACCAGGATACGTCGCGCTGCGTCCGGGCAGTCCAGTCGAAGGACGCCAGGTTCGACGGGTGGTTCTTCACCGCGGTCTTGACGACCGGCATCTACTGCCGGCCAAGCTGCCCGGTAGTCCCGCCGAAGCCCGAGCACATGCGCTTCTTCCCCAGCGCCGCCGCGGCCCAGCAGGCAGGATTCCGGGCCTGCAAGCGCTGTCGCCCGGACGCCAGCCCCGGCTCACCGGAATGGGATGTCCGCGCCGACGTCGTGGCCAGGGCGATGCGGCTGATCGCCGACGGTGTCATGGACGACGGCGGAGTGCCGGCCCTGGCAAGCCGGCTCGGCTACAGCGTGCGGCAGGTCGAGCGCCAGTTGCTGGCCGAGCTCGGGGCCGGTCCGCTGGCCCTGGCCAGAGCCCAGCGCGCGCAGACCGCACGGCTGCTCATCGAGACGACCACGCTGGCGATGGGTGACGTCGCGTTCGCGGCCGGGTTCGCGAGCATCAGGACGTTCAACGACACCGTCCGCGAGGTCTTCGCCCTCTCCCCCAGCCAGCTCCGTGACCGGGCCAGCCGCGGCCACCCCGCGGCCGCCGCCGGCGCGCTGTCGCTTCGGCTGCCGTTCCGGGCGCCGTTGCAGCCCGACAACCTGTTCGGTCACCTGGCCGCCACCGCGGTGCCTGGTGTCGAGGAGTGGCGGGACGGCGCCTACCGGCGCACTCTGCGGCTGCCGCACGGCCACGGGATCGTCACCCTGCGGCCGCAGCCCGACCACGTGGCATGCCAGCTGCGCCTGACCGACCTGCGCGACCTCGCCAGCGCGATCAGCCGGTGCCGCCGGATGCTGGATCTCGACGCCGACCCGGTGGCGATCGCAGACCAGCTCGGCGCCGACGAGTGGCTGGCTCCGCTGGTCCGCAAGGCACCGGGCCGCCGGGTGCCGCGGACAGCAGACCCGGCCGAGTTCGCCCTCCGCGCGGTGCTCGGCCAGCAAATCTCGACGGCCGCGGCGCGCACGCACGCGGGCCGCCTGGCGACCGCGTATGGCGAGCCGGTCGTGGATCCGGACGGCGGGCTGACGCGGTTGTTCCCGGCGCCAGCGGTGCTGGCCACGGCCGATGACCTCGCCATGCCGCGATCGCGGCGCGCGTCGTTCGCCGCGCTGGCGGCGGCGCTGGCGGCTGGTCAGATCGACCTGAGCGTCGGCAGCGACTGGCACGAGGCCCGGGCCCGGCTCGCCGCGGTCCCTGGTCTCGGGCCGTGGACGATCGAGACCATCGCGATGCGAGCGCTCGGCGATCCGGATGCGTTCCCGGCCACCGACCTGGGCGTGCGCGCGGCCGCGCGCGCAGCCGGCCTGCCCGCAACCCCGGCAGCCCTGACCAGCCGCGCCACGGCCTGGCGGCCGTGGCGCTCGTACGCAGTCCAGTACCTGTGGGCAACAGGCGATCACGACATCAACCGCCTGCCAAGCTAGCCAGACCTAGGGAGACCTTTCATGCGCACCACCGCAGACATCGCTACCGCAGACATCGTCATGGCCCGCACCCGCACTCACGTGCTACTGCCGAGCCCGATCGGCCCGCTCACGCTAGTAGCCGAGGCGGGCCAGGTGACTGGCTTGTACATGGACTCGCAGCGGCACCGCCCGGAGAGCGAGACTCTTGGCGTCGCCGGCGACCCGGCCGACGAGCCGTTCGCGTCGGCTGCGCGGCAACTCGCTGCCTACTTCGCTGGTGACCTCACGACCTTTGACCTGCCGCTGGCGCCGGCCGGGACACCCTTTCAGCAGCGCGTCTGGTCCGCCCTGCAGACCATTCCTTACGGGCAGACCTGGTCTTATGCCGAGCTGGCCAGCCGGGTCGGCTCGGCCAGCCGCGCTGTGGGCCTGGCCAATGGCAGGAACCGGATCTCGCTGATCATCCCGTGCCACCGGGTCATCGGCTCGGATGGGAGCCTCACCGGCTACGGCGGCGGCCTGGACCGTAAGCGCTACCTGCTCGAGCTAGAGGCCTCCGATGGTCGCGGTCGGTAACGATCTCGACGCCGATCACGACCTCTGCCTGCGCGATCACGCGCTGTCAGGGAAACTGCGGCACTGATTCGGTCGATTTTGGGCGGATTGGTCGCTGTCTGTCGTGTCTACCCGGCGACGGGCGTTACCGTGGTACGCGGCGCTTGCGTGCGACCACGCGCCTGGCTCGGTAACCCGGAAAACAGATGCCCATGCGTGACCCAGGCCACCGGCCGGAAGAGTTCAGCAGTTTCGTCGGCCGCACCGCAGAGGTCGGCGAGCTGCGCGAACTGCTGCGCGTGATGCGCGCGGTGACTCTGTGCGGCGCCGGCGGCATTGGCAAGTCGCGCCTGGCGCTCAGGCTGCTGGACGCCGTGGCGGCGGAGTATCCGGACGGAGCCTGGTTCGTCGAGCTCAGCGACCTCCGGCAGCCTGAGCACGTGGTGCCATTGCTGGCCGCCGTCATCGGCGTCGACGAGGAGCCGGGCCGGCCGCTCATCGACACGGTCGCTGAGTCCTTCCGGCACCGCCGTGTCCTGCTCGTGCTGGACAACTGCGAGCACCTGATCGAGGCCTGCGCGAGCCTGTGCCAGCGGCTGCTGGCCAGCTCGCCCGGACTCCAGGTGATCGCCACCAGCCGCGAGCCGCTGCGAGTGGCCGCGGAGAGTGTCTGGCAGGTGCCGCCGCTCGGGCTGCCGCGGGGACTGCCGTCCGACGAGCAGCAGGGCCTCGACGTGCTCCGGGGCTACGACGCGATCCGCCTCTTCACCGAGCGGGCATCCGCCGCGGCGCCGGGATTCGTGCTCGGGCCGGTGAACGTCGTGAGCGTCACGGCCATCTGCCGGGCCCTCGACGGCCTGCCGCTTGCTATCGAGCTGGCCGCTGCGTGGGTCCGGGTGCTGTCGGTTGAGCAGATAGCGGCCCGGCTCGACCACCGTCTCGCGCTGCTGACCAGCACCGACCGGACCGTGCCTGCCCGGCAGCAGACGCTGCGCGCGGCGTTCGACTGGAGCTACGAGCTGCTCTCCGAGCCGGAGCGGACGTTGCTGCGCCGGCTCTCTGTGCTCGCCGGCTGGTCGCTCGACATGGCCGAGCGCGTCTGCGCCGACGACAGCCTGCCCGCCGCCGACATCGTGGACCTGCTGACCGCGCTGGCGGACAAGTCGCTGGTGGAGGTCGAGACCGAGGCGCTCGGGCAAGCTCGGTACCGGATGCTGGAGACCGTCCGCGAGTACGCCGGCGGCTTGCTTGAGCTGTCTGGTGAGGCCGCACCAGTGGAGCGCCGCAGGCGCGAGTACGCGCTGCGGGAGTGCGAGCGGCTAGCCGCGATCGGGATGGCCCTCGTGCCAGCGCCGTGGTCAGCGAGAGTCGACCTGTTCCGCCGCGTCGATCTGGAGGCAGCGAACTTGCGGGAGGTTCTCGGCGGCTGCCTCGCCGACGGCGACGCTGAGACCGGATTGCGCATCTGCATGGCGATCCGGCCGGTCTGGATCGTGCGCGGCGCCTTCGCCATCGGCGCGGCGTGGTTCGACAGATTCCTCCAGCTGCCGGACGTTGCCTCGGTTCCGGCATCCGTGCGCGGACCGGCGCTGGCCGGTCGAGCTCAGCTGGCCCTGGCGATGGGATCGGAAAACGCTGAGGAACTCGGCCTGGCGGGACTCGAGTTGTGCTGGGCGGCCGGGGAGCAGTTCTACGCGGCGGCAGCGCTCAACGTGCTGACCGAGATCGCGCTGCACGCCGGCCGCCATGACGAGGCGGCGACGAGAGCGGCGGAAGCACTCCAGGTGGCCAGGTCCGCTGGCGATCGCTGGAACGAGGGCTACGCGCTGGGCACCATGGCCGCGGCCGCAGCTCGGCGCGCCAACCTGCGCGAAGCCCAGCAGCTCGGCGAGGAGGCACTGGCCGTGATGCGCGTCATCGAGCAGCTGTGGGGCTCGGCCAGGACGCTGCTGGGCCTCGGCGACCTGGCCAGGCTGCGCGCTGAGAACGAGGTAGCGCGGGTGTACTACCTGGAAGCGCTGGCCATCCTGCGTGAGGTCAACGCCAGGCCGGAGATCGCACGCTGTCTGGCTGGCCTCGGCCGAATCGCACTCGACCAGTCAGACCTGCGCTCAGCCCGGCAGCACCTGACCGAGAGCCTGCGGCTGAGCTCGGCATCGGGCAGCCGGATCGGCATCGCGCGCGGCCTGGAGGCGGTCGCGCGGCTGGCGGTCCTGGAGCGCAACCCGCAGCTCGGCGTCCAGCTGGCCGGCGCGATCTCGACGCTGCGCACCGAAGCGCACCTGCCGCCGATGCCCGGTGCCAGGACGCAGCGATTCCTGGATGCGGCCGCGAGCCTGGGCGAGCACACGGTCACGCGGCTGTGGCAGGACGGCACGGCCATGACACCGGCGGCCGCGGTGCGGCTGGCGCTCGGCGAAGCAGGCGACGACGGTCCGGCGGCCGGCCGGCCGGCGGCGCGACCGGGTCAGGACGCGCTGGCAGGCGGCCTGACCCCCCGCGAGCAGGAGGTCGTCACCCTGCTCGGGGCTGGCCTGAGCAACCGCGACATCGCCGGGAAGCTCTTCATCAGCCCGGCGACAGCGGCCCGCCACGTCGCCAACATCCTGGCCAAGCTCGGCTTCAGCTCCCGCAGCCAGGTAGCCGTCTGGGCAAACGGCAGCCACCCGCCAGCCGGGCCCGATCACACCAGCACCAGATCTGGCTCATGACCGCGGCGTATGCTCCGCGCCATGACAACAGGGGTGACCGTGCAGACCGTCGAGCCGACCCCGACAGGGTCGTCGCGGCGGCGGTGACGTGGGCGGAATTCCCGCAGCTGTGGGGGCCGATGCTGGACAAGGTGTGGACCTTTATTCGGGGCGACGCTCCGGCGGGGCTCTACCGGCAGGGGCACAACGTCATGCTCTACAAGGACGACGTCCCCAACGTTGAAGTCGGCGTACAGGTGAGCGGCTCGTTCGCGCCGGCCGGCGAGGTTGTCGCGTCAGCGCTGCCGGGCGGCCTCGTCGCCACCGCGACTCATACTGGCCAGATCGCCAGGATCGGCGACACGCATCAGGCGGTGCGCGAGTGGAGCAAGGCGAACGGGTACCGGCTGGCCGGACCTCACTGGGAAATCTACGGCGATCCGGACCGGTCGACTGGCGACTTCGATGTCGACGTGTTCTGGTCGCTGATCAGCTAGCCCCCGTGATTAGCTAGCCCCGTGATTAGCTAGCACCGAACAGCGCGCTGACGGACTCGCCTTCGTGAATGCGCCGGATCGCCTCGGCCAGCGCTCCCGCGATGGAGATCACCTGGAGCTCCGGCCCGGCTTCGGCAGTCGGCAGCGTGTTGGTGGCGACGATCTCCTGGACGAGCGGCTGCGAAGCGATCCGCTTGAGTGCGCCGTCACTGAACAGCCCGTGGGTGCACGCGATCCGCACGGACCGGACATCCCGCTCCCGCAGCCGGTCCAGCAGCTCGATGATCGTGGTGCCGCGGGCGATCTCGTCGTCGAGC
>DATHPF010000144.1:0-2757 GCA_035484155.1 Streptosporangiaceae bacterium | reverse complement strand
GAGAACTTTAACGCTGGCTACGTCATGCGCTCACAGCACATTCTGTTCAAGCAGGGCGACAGCGAACCGTGGACCCACATGCTGGAGCACGAGCAAGAGCGCGAGATACTGCCTGCGGCGGACCTCGACGATGGGACGCTCGTCTACCGCTGAGCCGGTCGCTGCTTACAAATGCCGTGGGCGCCTCAGGTAGCGTGCCGCTGCGGCGGTCGGCGTGCGCCGGAGCGCTTGTGCCGACAGGGCTGTGAGCCAGGCGAAGCCAGTGATGATGCTGGCGCGCTGGAAGAGCCCGCCGAGGTTGACGAGCCGGCGCGATTGACCGAAACCCGCACCGGCCAAAAGCATGCTCGTGAGCATGGTCACGGCGCTGCCGCAGCTGTAAAGAGCGAAGCGATTCTGGCCGGCCCGCCAGGACCGCCAGCCACAGGCGAGTGCGGCGGCAGGCAGGCCGACGAACACTGGGATAGCCGCCAGATTGTGCACGGTGCCAGTACGGCTGGGCTCAGTGAGCGCGTCGGGCGTTCCCGGCGGGTAGCCGCTGACCGGATCAGTAGTGAAGATGGCCGATCCGATAAGCCCCGCGCCTGCGGCGCCGATCAGCGCCGGTGCTACGCGGCTGCTGGGTACGGCCTTACCGGCGCGCGCCAGGCCTGCAGCTCCAGCCAGGAACAGCGTTCCTGCCACGGCGAAGTTCCCGGCCTGGATCCAGCCGCGGGGTCCGAGCGCGAGAGAACTGACGGGGTGGCGCAGCGGGCGGTAGCCGTCGCGCAATGCACCCTCGAGTAGGAACACGGCCACGAATGCCGGGCCTGCGGCCACTCCGCAGCGGAGCAGTCTGCGGGTCCATGCCCGGGGCGTGCCGGGGACGCTGGCAGGGTTCACAAGCGAAGGGTAGCGGCCCCACGCGCGCGCACCGCGCCCCTGGGCAAGTGCCACTGACCTAGTGCCACTGACCTGGCTGGACAATAGCCTGACGCCGCCTGCCTCACGCTGACGTTGGCTCCCGGCGCGTGAACGTCAGGTGGGTGACGCCGCTCGGCGACGAGACTGCCTCGAGGTTGAAGTGCTCCTCGACGCCTTCGAGGCCGTCCCAAAGACGAACGCCGCGGCCTAGCAGGATCGGCACCTGTACGACGTGGAGAATGTCGATGAGGTCGGCGGCGAGGAAGTTGCGGACGACCGTCGGGCCACCGCCGATGCGCACGTCGAGGTCACCGGCGGCCTCCCGGGCGAGGTCGAGTGCCTCCTGCGGAGAGGCGTCGACGAAGTGAAACACGGTGCCGCCCTCCATCTCGATCGACGGCCGCGCGTGGTGCGTCAGCACGAACACCGGCGTGTGGAATGGCGGGTTCGGCCCCCACCAACCCCGCCACTCGTCGTCGGTACCGACATCCGTCCACGGGCCGGTCTGCGCACCGAACTTGCCCCGGCCCATGATCTCCGCACCGAACCCGAGCTCAATCCGTTCGGCGAATGAATGGTCGACACCGACGGTGCCACCGGCATCGCCGACCATCGAGCGCCAGAAGCGGGTCGCGAAATACCAGTCGTGCAGGCGATGGCCAGCGTGGCCGAACGGGGCGTCGAACGTGATGCCCTCGCCGGTCCCGAATCCGTCCAGCGAGATCGAGAAGTTGTGGACACGGACCTGGGACATGCCGACCTCCGAAGCGATGGGTGATTACCGCCACTGCCCTGGAATGGTAACTACCTGCCGACCGTGGCAGGCGTAGCAGTGATGGCCGAACGATTGCTGCGGCTGCTATTCGGCGGGGGCGTTGATCCTCACCATTGGCACCAGCCTACGGCGGGCGGTACCAGTCGGCAGAAGGCTCCTGCAACAGTCGCGCAGCTACCCCGGCGTCCACATCGGCAGAGCCTTCCGCGCCACAACGACCAGTTCTGTTCTCTCGATGACGCCGGTCATCGCCCCGGGGTGCACGGCACGCGGATCGGCGACGGGGCCGACCGGGACTGTCAGCCCCGCAGTCCGGCAGGCGGGTGTCGGAACGCTGGTAGATACTGCCCGGCATGGCGAGATTCGAGGACCAGGACCTGACTGATGCCGAGTTCCGCGAGTGCGACTTGACTCGCGCCCGTCTGATCGGGGTGGTGATGCAGGACGCTGTCATCGACGGGCTGGTGAGCAACCTGGTGGTCAACGGAGTCGAGGTGACGTCGTACGTCGAGGCCGAGCTCGACCGCCGCCATCCAGTGCGGCTGCTGATCCGCTCGGCCGATCCGGTCGACCTGCTGCAGGCTTCTCAGCAGCTGCGGGCCGACTGGGCGGCCACGCTCGAGCGGCTCGGAGGTCTGCCCGAAGGTTCCGAACACCAGCGGGTCGGCGGCGAGTGGTCGGCGGTGGAGACTTTGCGCCATCTGGTGTTCGTGCACGACTCGTGGTTCCGTCGCTGCTGCCTGGGATCCACCAGGCTATTCACGGCGATCGGGCTGGCGACCGAGTTCGTCCCTGACCAGGAGGAGCAGGGCCTGGACCGAGCGGCGGCCCCGAGCCTCGCCGAGGTGCTGGCCGTACGCGACGTGCAGGGCGCCGAGCTAGAGCGCTGGCTGTCGATCGTGACGGCCGATGAGCTGTCGGCGACCGCGCCAGTGCCAGCGGGCCAGGGCTGGCCGCCGTACGCCAGGGGCAGGTCAGTGCTCGAATGCGTGCACGTCGTGCTGAATGAGGAGTGGGCGCACCACGGTTTCTGCGTGCGTGACCTCGACCTGCTCGAGAAGTGACCCAGGCATGCCCCG
>DATHPF010000143.1:0-43553 GCA_035484155.1 Streptosporangiaceae bacterium | reverse complement strand
GCCTTCTGCGACTCGGCGCTGAACAGCACGCCCTGGGCGTTGGCCAGGATGCCGACCGGGTAGCCGTGCACGTCGGCCCAGCCGGTGACCAGGCTGGCACCGTAGGACGGCTTGAACTCGTCGAAATCCGATCCGTCGACGACCCGGGCGATCACCTCGCGCGGGTCGAACGGGATCCGCAGGTCCGGCGGAACGATCCCGATGAGCTGCTCTTGATCGAACAGCGGCGGCACCGACGCCGTGGCCGGGGCCGGACCCTGCTTGCGCCAGTTGAGCCTGGCGACGATCCGCCGGCCGATGCGGATCGCGTCCTGCTCATCAGCCGCGAGGTAGTCGGCGAGGCCGGATGTCCGCGCGTGCATGTCGGCGCCGCCGAGCGACTCGTCGTCGGACTCCTCCCCCGTCGCCATCTTGACCAGCGGCGGTCCGCCGAGGAACACCTTCGACCGGCCGGAGATCATCACGACGTGGTCCGACATGCCGGGCAGGTAGGCTCCCCCGGCGGTGGAGTTGCCGAAGACGATGGCGATCGTCGGGATGCCGGCCGCCGACAGCCGGGTGAGATCGCGGAACGTCCGCCCGCCGGGGATGAAGATGTCCTTCTGCGTGGGCAGATCGGCGCCGCCCGACTCGACCAGCGAGATCACCGGCAGCCGATTGGCCAGCGCGATGTCGTGCGCGCGGAAGGACTTGCGCACCGTCCACGGGTTGCTCGTGCCGCCGCGCACGGTTGGGTCGCTCGCCGAGATCAGGCACTCGGTGCCCTCGACCACGCCGATGCCGGTGACGACGCTCCCCCCGACCGCGAACTCGGTCCCCCACGCCGCAAGCGGCGACAATTCCAGGAACGGGGTATCGGGGTCCAGCAGCAGCTCGATCCGCTCGCGGGCTGTCATCTTGCCCCGGCCCCGGTGCCGCTCGGTGTACTTCGGCCCGCCGCCGGCGATCGCCTTAGCCTGCTCAGCCGCGATCTCGGCGAGCTTGGCCAGCATGGCCGCGGTGTTCGCCGCGTAGTCGGCAGACTTCTCGTCGACCGCGGACCGGAGCGTGGTCACTGGGCTGGCGCCGGGAGCAGGGATTCGGGAACATCGAGGTAGCGGGACCGCAGCCACTCGCCGACCGCCTTGGCCTGCGGATCGAACCGGGCCGCCGCGGCGACGCCCTGGCCGAGCAGGCCCCCGATGACGAAGTTGACGGCGCACAGGTTCGGCAGCACGTATCGCGTGACTGGCAGCCCGGCTGCTTCCGGCAGCAGCTCGCGGAGCTTCTGCTCCGTCAGCGTCGCGGCAAGCCACGGCCAGGCCGCCGCATCACGTGCCCATACCCCCACGTTCGCGTCACCGCCCTTGTCGCCGCTGCGCGCGCCGGCCACGAGGCCGAGCGGGACGCGCTGTACCGGGCCGGCCTCCGTCCAGGGCGGAACAACGGGCTCCGCAGCAGGCGCGAGCGCCGCTGTCGTCGTCGGCTCTCGCACCGGTACAGACTGGCCGTCCGGCAGCACTGCGGCCTGCCGAACCTCGGCCCGGTCAACATACCCGGCAGTGAACACCCCGTAAGGCTGAGCGTCGCCCGGCGGCGCCGTCATGTGAAAGCCCGGGTAGCTCGCCAGCGCCAGCTCGACGGCCGCGCCGGAGAACGCGCGACCGATCGCCTTCGCGTCGCCGCCGCGCGCCACGCAGCGCAGCGTCGCGCTGGCCTGCTCCTCGGTGCTGGCGTCGGCGTGGTCGGTGCGGGCGAGTTCCCATTGCACGTCAGGCGGCAGTGAGCCGGTCAGCTGGCGCTGGACCAGCGCCGCCTTGGCTTCGATGTCCAGGCCGGCGAGCACGAACTCCACCTGATTGCGGTACCCGCCGAGACTGTTGAGCGAGACCTTCAGCGTGGGCGGCGGCGGCTCCCCGCGAACGCCGGTGATCGCGACCCGGTCGCTGCCGTCCTGGCGGAGCTGGACAGTGTCGAGCCGGAGCGTGGCGTCGGGCCCGGCATACCGCGGCCCGGCCACCTCGTACAGCAGTTGCGCCGTGACAGTCCCGACGGTCACAGCGCCGCCGGTGCCGGGATGCTTGGTGATCACGCTGGAGCCGTCGGCGTAGATTTCCGCGATGGGCAGGCCCGGGTGCGTCAGGTCGGGGATCTCGGTGAAGAAGGAGTAGTTGCCGCCAGTCGCCTGCGCGCCGCACTCGATCACGTGACCTGCGGCCATGGCCCCGGCGAGCGCGTCGAAGTCGTCCAGCGCCCAGCCGAAGCGCGCGGCCGCCGGACCGACGGCGAGCGAGGCGTCGGTGACGCGGCCGGTCACTACCACGTCGGCGCCCGCCTGCAGACACGCCGCGATGCCCCAGCCACCGAGGTAGGCGTTCGCGGCGACAGGCTCGCCGTACCCGAGCTCGGCCGCCCGCGGCAGGAGGTCGTCCCCGGTCACGTAGGCGATCCTCGGCGCCAGGCCGAGCCTGCCCGCCAGCTCCTGGACCGCTGCGGCGAGGCCGGCCGGGTTGAGCCCGCCGGCGTTGGCAACAATCGCGACGCCCTTGTCCAGCGCGAGGCCGAGGCAGCCCTCAAGCTGACGCAGGAACGTCCGCGCGTAGCCGAGACTCGGATCTCGCAGCCGGTCTCGGCCGAGGATCAGCATCGTCAGCTCGGCCAGGTAGTCACCGGTCAGAACGTCCAGCTGGCCGCCCTCGAGCATCTCCCGCATGCCGGCGAACCGGTCGCCATAGAAGCCGGACGCGTTGCCGATCCGGATCGGCGCCTGGTCGGCCCGCTGCTGAGTATCCGGCACGAGCAGCTCACCCCCTGTTCGCGGACTCGCCGCAAAGCAAGCATAGATGATTGTTTCTCGCCTGCCCCGGCGCGTTCGGGCCATCCTGCGCGAATCGCTGCCCGGTATAGCTGCGCGTGCGCTATTGAGGCGATCTATGCGTCGGGGGTAGCGTATTGCCGAAAAGTTTCCGGCTTATGTGGCGATGTCCGGGATTTTATCTCTAATCGCCGCTCGCACGCGAGGAGACCAAAAACGCATGAAACCCCGCATTCAACTGACGCTCTTGGCTGGACTGGCGCTCGGGGCGGCGACTATCGCGCTGCCGCTGACCGCGGCGTCGAGCGCCGTAGCCTCAAGTCCAGGTCCCAACACGATGGTGCAAGTGCAGCCCGGCATCAGCGCAGCCTCCCTGCCGGGTGCCACGCCATTCGGTACCACGCCGCCGAGCACTCCTGAGACCGTTTCCTTTGTACTCAAGGAACAGAACCGAGCCCAGCTAGCAGTCAGCGTGGAGCGGGGAATCAAGAGCTACCTCTCCGTGAGCCAGTTCGCTCGGGAATACGGTCAGCCCCAGTCCAACATCTCCGCACTACAGAGCTACCTGGCCGGCTTCGGGATAACGACCCAGGTCTACGCCGACCACGTCGACGTCGTGGCCAACGGGACGGCCGGTGAGTTCGATAGCGCTCTGTCGGTACAGCAACATGACTACGTCGTCCCAGCCTTGCCATCGCGCTCAGGCATGCAGGCGATTCCTGCCCAGTTCGTGCACGGGACCACTCAATCCCCACAGCTTCCGTACCGCATCGCACAGAATCTGGTGGCGATCCTGGGCCTGACCAACTACGGCCCGTTTGGTAGCCAGGCAGTGCACGTCGATCCGAGCCTGACAAAGCCAGTGGCGGGCAGTTCCAACAGCTGCCTGGCCCTTGTGGGGTTGCCGGACGCGTGCAACGTGCCTTCGAATTTCGCTGCAAACTACGGGCTGAACCGGCTGTACCGGCAGGGAGCGGCCGGCGCCGGTCAGACCATCGCCATCGTCACCCTCGCTGCGCTCGATCCCGGCGCGCCGCAGTACTTCTGGCAGAACATTGCTGGCGTGCCTGCCAGCAACCGCACCGTCACGGTCGACAACGTGGATGGCGGGCCAGGTGCGCCGAGTGACGCGGCCGGCACCGGTGAGACCGACATCGACGTCGAGCAGTCTGGTGGCCTGGCCCCCGACGCCAACGTGATCGTCTACCAGGCACCCAACACCGATTACGGCTTCGCCGACGCCTTCTTCCAGGCGGCCAGCCAGAACATCGCCAGCAGCGTGTCAGCTAGCTGGCTGGAGTCGGAGACCTATCTCCAGGCCGGCATCGCCTCGGGTACAGAGACGCCAGGATACGAGGCGGCTTTCGACGAGGCATTCCTGGAGATGGCCGCGCAAGGACAGTCCGGCTTCATTGCATCCGGAGACTGGGCTGCCTACACGGCCACCGCTGACATCGGGACGACGAATCTGTCCGTGGGTGCCTCGCCCGACAGCCCGTTCATCACCGCGGCGGGCGGGACCACCCTTCCCTGGACCGGCACGCTGACCGGGCCGGATGGTTCGGCGACCGTCACGGTGCCATCGCAGCGGACCTGGGGCTGGGATTATTTGTGGCCGGCGATAGCAAGCACCAATGGCATTCCACTCGCCAGTGCGGCCGAGTCTTTCGTGATCGGCAGCGGCGGCGGCTTCAGCTCAATCGAGCCAACGCCGATATATCAGCTCGGTGTACCTGGCACACAGCAGTTCAGCGCGGTCCAGTACCTGACTCCCACCGACCCGCAGACTGTCAACGGGATCGTCGAGCCGACCGCGTTTAGCTTTAACCCAACGCCGTCGGTCACGCATGGCTTCGGGTCGGGACGGGCTGTCCCTGACGTCTCAACCGACGCCGATCCCGAGACCGGCTACCTGCTTTATGAGCCGTCGGCCGTCCCGGCCGGAAGCCCGATCTTGCAGGGCGGCTGGGGAGGCACGAGTTTCGTCGCTCCACAGCTGAACGGCTCCACCGCCGTCATCGACTCCTACCTGGGTCACCGAGTCGGCTTGTGGAACCCGGCGATCTACTCGTTCGCCACCGGACCGAATTCGCCGTTCACGCCGCTCGAGCAGAGTGGTACCGGCAGCGACAACCTCTACTACACCGGCACTCCAGGCGTGATCTACAACGAGGGCAGCGGCCTGGGCTACCCCAACCTGGCTAAGCTCGCGGCCGCCTTTGGTGGCTAGGGCGGGCCAGGTCCGCAGGGACTAAGGGCGAGGCCGGAAGCGCAGCTAGCTTCCGGCCTCGCCTAGTCACGTCGTGGCGGCCAGGATGAAAGCCTGCACTTCGGCCTCGTAGCGCAGGTGCGCGAACCGGCCCGATGGCCCAGTGTGCGCTCCGACGCCAAGCTCCACCCGGAATAGGACCCGGCCACCGGCGGTGTCGGTCTCACGCAGCCGCGCCACCCACTTGGCCGGCTCGTGGACCAGCACTCGCGGGTCGTGCACAGCTCCGGTGACGAGCAAGTCGGGCCGCGCTCCGGCAGGGGGATTGTCGTACGGCGAGTACGACCGCAGACAGTCGAAATCCGCGGCGTCGCGGGGATCGCCCCACTCGTCCCACTCGGTGATGGTCAGCGGGATCGACGGATCCAGCATGGTGGTGACGCAGTCCACGAACGGGACCTCGGCCACGACGGCACGCCACCGGCCGGGTGCGCGCGAGTAGATAGCACCCTGGAGCAGCCCGCCGGCCGACAGCCCGCGCGACACGATCCGGCGCCCGTCGACCAGGGGCGTCGCGCCCGGCGCATCACCCGCCAGCCAGTCCGCCACCTCAATGAAGTCGCTGAACGTCCTTGGCTTGGCTCGCAGTCTGCCCTGCTGCCACCAGTGCCGGCCGCGCTCACCGCCGCCCCGCACGTGCGCGACCGCGTAGACGACGCCGCGGTCCAGCAGGGACGGCAGACCGCGGTCAAACTCCGCATCCAGGCAGGCCTCGTAGGCGCCGTACCCGTAGAGCAAGCACGCCGCCGTGCCATCCAGCGGAGTATCAAACCGATAAGCGAGGGTAACGGGGACGCTTGCGCCGTCGCCGGCTCTCGCGTCGATCTGCGTCGTGCGATAGAGCGTCGCGTCGAAACCCGGCACTTCGGCCCGCTTGACTTCCTGACGCCCGCCTGTCGCCAGATCCAGCTCGGACCAGCGTGGCGGCTCGATCAGCGATTCCTCCGCGATGATCACCGATCCTGCGCGGTAGTCAGTCGCGTGTTGTACCGAGATGGCGCCGGCTGTCAGCGCCGGGCGGATCTCGCGAACGGCACCGCCACCCGGATCGGTGATCGCCAGCAGCGGCGCGCCGTCGCGGCGGAGCGTAAGCAGCAGGTGACCCGCGAACACATCGCAGCCGATCAGCCGCGTGTCGGCCCTGGCTGGCGCGATCGCCGGGCAGGGCACTGCTGTCCAGTTCGCCCGGCCCGGTGCGTCGACCGGAGCGCGCATCAGCGTGAACTCGGGAGCTCCGTCGTCGGTCACGATGAGCAGGTCGCCGGCCCCGCTGTCATTGGCACCGCCAGCCGGATCGGCGGCATGGTCCACCCGGTACTCGACCCCGCGCCGACGCGGCTCGACCAGCGCTGCCGGGCTGCGCGGCCGGCTGGCCGGGATGAGCCGCACATCGGTGGTGTCACGCGACTCAGCGGTGATGACGATCAGCTCGCCGCTGCGTGAAGCGGTTACCGTCAGTCCGAAGCGCTCGTCGGTTTCTTCGTAGACCAGCTCGTCGCCGGACGCTGGCGTGCCCATGGCGTGCCGCCAGACCTGATACGGCCGGTTCAGCTCGTCGGGCACAAGGTAGAAGAAGTGCGCGCTATCGCTGGACCAGCCACCGCCCGGATACGTCCGCTCGATGACCTCGGGCAGCTCGCGCGCGGTTTCGATCTCGGTGAACCGGAGCTGGTAGATCTCCGCGCCCGAGGTATCGACCGACCAGGCAAGCAGCCGGTCATCCGGACTTGGCTCGGCGACCGGAACGTCAACGTACCCGGTCGCCGCGGCGAGCACGTTCTCGTCGAGCAGCAGTGTCGGCGCAGCCTCGGTTGGCCCAGCCTCGGTCGGCCCAGTCTCGGTCGGCCCAGCCTCGGTCGGCCCGGCCTGGCCAGCCGGTGCGCGGAATAGCTGACGGTTCTCCGCCTCCTGGGGCGTCCGGTACCAGTAGCGGTATCCACGTCGCGTCCAGCTGACCGAGTCCTCCGCCGAACGCGGCGTACGGGCCACCGCCTCGCCGAACAAACTGTCCGTCAGCTCGGCCAGGTGGGCAGTCTGGGCGTCGTAGTACGCGCGCTCGGTCCCGAGGTAGGCCAGGAACGCCGCAGAGTCGTGATCACGCATCCAGGCGTAGTCGTCGACGTCCCGCTGCCCGTGCAGCTCGCGGACTGACGGGATGCGCTGCGCGCGCGGAGCCTGCATTTTCACGCCGCCACTTCCATGGACATTGGCCGTCGCCTCTGAATCGTCATTCAAGTTGGTGATGGTAGCACCGGCCCTGATCACCCGGCCAGCGCTACGGAGGGCCCGTGGTGATGCGGCCGGCCGCAACGAGCAGGTCGCGTACTCCCGACGCGGGCAGGCCAGGCGAGCTATTGCCATCGCGGCCAGTGACGGTCCGGGCCATGAGCATGCTGGTCAGCACCGCTTCCTCGGTGGCCTCGACCGCGGCGTCGAAGAACGGGTCGAGCGCGGCCCCGGTGACCGGCCGCACGCTCGGCGGCGCCAGCGTGCCGCGCGGCGCCCGCAGGCCGGTCGCGAGGGCCAGGAAGATCTCGCCGCTGCCATGGTGAGCGGTCGACCCGGTCCTCGCGAGCCCGAGCCCGGCCCGCCGGGCCAGCCGGGCACACGCCGCCGGGTCGAGCGGCGCGTCGGTGACGATGACCGTAATACACGAACCTGCGGGCGGCCGGGCAGCCAGCTCGCGGCCCGCAGTTTCCGAGGCAGGCGGCAGGAGGCGGCCGACCGGGACGCCGTCGATGGTCAGGCGCTGCCGATCGCCAAAGTTCGTCAGTACTAGCACGCCGACCGTGTGCCCGCCTCCGACAACCCGTGACGAAGTGCCGATCCCGCCCTTGAAGCCCAGGCAGCTCATCCCGGTGCCGGCACCCACCGCGCCCTCTTCCGGCACCCGACGCGGGTCAGCCGCTCCGGCCGCGCGGGCGGCCTCCCGAGCGACCTTCACATCGGCCGCGCTGACCTGCATCCGCCGGGCGTCGGACAGGAAACTGTCGTCGCACTCAGCCACGATCGGGATGATCACATCGTCGACGCCGATGCGGGAATCCTCGGTCATCAGCTGCTCGCATGCCGCGTCATAGACACGGCCTACTTGCATGGTCGAGGTCAGGAACACGGGCGTCTCGGCCAGGCCCCACTCCGCCGTCGCGAGGAAGCCGGTGCACTCGCCGGCGCCATTCAGCACCGCGCCACCCGCCGGCACCGGGCTGGCGAACATGTTGCCGCCCGGATCGATGACCGTCACGCCGGTCCGCGCCACCCCGCGCCCGGCCGGCGGCCCGGGCTCGTCCCGCCAGACTGTCACGTGTCCGACGCCAAGGGCAGGCACGTCGGAGATCGAGGCGGTGGGACCGGTCGGGAGCACCCCTATCCTGATCCCCAGGTCGCGGGCTCGGGTGGGTCGTCCATTCGGTACGGTCACGCAGCGAGCATGCCATGGAAGGACTCAGCCGATGACGATCGAGGGTGGTGTGCTCGGGCTCCCGGTGGTCTGGGATGAGGACTGTCTGCTGCACGAGCCGGCCGGGGAGGTCTGGCTCGGCCTGCGCGAGGACGGCACCGAGGTACCCGAGCGCGCCACTGTGATCCTGAAGAACCTGACCAGCGCCGGAGCCGAGGTCGTGCCAGCCGCTGGCCACGACCAGGACGCGCTGCTCGCCGTCCACGACCGCGCGCTCGTCGAGCACCTGGCCACCATCTGGACCGACTGGGAGAACGGCGGGTATCCGGCCGACTACGGCCGGGACCGAGTTGTGCCGTACGTCTTCCCGACGGAGGCCATGCTGGCCGGCCTCCCAGCCCGGCGGCCTGCCGCGACGCACGGCCAGGTCGGCCTGTACTGCTACGACACCATGACCCTTGTCGGGCCTGGCAGCTGGGAGGCGATCCGGGCCGCCGCGGACTGCGCCCGGACCGCAGCGGCGCTAGTCACCGCAGGCGGGCAGGCCGTCTACGCCCTGTGCCGCCCGCCCGGCCACCACGCCGGGCCGGCCGGATACGGCGGCTCCTGCTACCTCAACAATGCAGCGGTGGCAGCGCAGGCGCTGCGGCAGGCGGGCGCGGACCGCGTCGCGGTGCTGGACATCGATGCTCACCACGGCAACGGCACGCAGGCGATCTTCTATGCCCGGCCCGACGTGTACTACGGAAGCGTCCACGTCGACCCTGGTGCCGGCTGGTTCCCGCACTACATGGGCTTCGCCGATGAGCGCGGGAACGGGGCCGGCACCGCTGCCAACCGCAACGTCCCGCTGGCGCCCGGAAGCGGCGACGACGCCTGGCTCGACGCGGTCGGCCTGCTGTGCGACGACGCCCGCGCGTTCGGCGCGCAGGCCATCGTGCTGTCGCTCGGCGTGGACGCAGCCGCCGCAGACCCGGAGAGCCCGCTGCAGGTCAGCGCCGACGGGTACCGCACGGCAGGCGAGCTGATCGGCAGGCTGGGCCCTATCGCCGCCGTCCAGGAAGGCGGCTACGACCTGCCGTCCCTCGGTGAGTACGTACTCGCCGCACTGACCGGGGTGGTAGCGGGCCGCGCCGCGGCCGGCTTCGCTAGCTCGTGAACGCCCTGCTCGCGCTCGCTGCGTCGGCCCTGTGGGGCACTTCGGACTTTGGCGGCGGCCTGATCTCCCGCCGGATAGACGCGTCCGCGGCCGTGCTGATCTCTCAGGCGCTGGTGCTAGCCGGACTGCTGGTCCTGTTCCCCTTTATGCACCTGGTGACGGGACTGTATCTGCTGGTCGGAGCCACCGCCGGCGTGGTCGCCACGCTCTCGCTCGCAGCCTTCTACCGAGCCATGGCGACGGCGCCAATGTCGCTAGTCGCGCCCATCACCGCCGCGGGCTCAGGTATCCCGGTGCTCGTCGGTATAGCGCGCGGCGAGCACCTCAGCGGTTTCCAGATCGCCGGCATCGTGGTCACGCTGATCGGCATCGTGCTGGCATCAGGCCCAGAGTTCAGATCCGGCGTTGCGGTGCGCCGGCAGGCCCTCTGGCTGGCCATCGGCGCGGCCGTCGGCTTCGGGGTCGCCTACACGCTGCTCGCGCTCGCCGCCGGCCACGGCCTGTACGGCACTCTGCTGAGCCAGCGGATCGGCGGCCTGATCGTCCTCGGACCCATTGTGCTGCGCACGGGCGTGCTACCGAGCATCCGCCTGTCGGCGAAGCGGCTAGCCGCCCTGGCCGCAATCGGCGTGACCGACATCGTCGCGAACGGCTCCTACGCGCTAGCCGCCAGCCGCGGCAACCTATCGATCGCCGCCGTCCTGGCCTCCCTCTACCCGGTAGTGACCGCGCTCCTCGCCAGGACCGTCCTATCCGAGCGGCTGCGGCAAGTACAAACCGTCGGCGTGATCGCTGCTTTGGCCGGTGTGCTCCTACTCAGCTCCTAGCGGTTCTGACCGGAACCGAGCCAGCCGTTTCCGTCTGGCTGGCTCGGTCCCGGTCAGCACCGCGTACGAGGCTGGCTACCGGCCGTAGCCCAAGCTGCCGGTCCCGGGGGTGAAAGCGACGCCCCGCAACACTTCGCCGAAGCCAGCCGACCTGACTGTGGTGAAGTGCTCATGTGCTCCCGGCGCGGTCGCGGCCAGGTCGTCGGTGATCGCGACCAGCTTGTTCGGGTCTGCACCCTGGTCGCCGCCGCCGGAGACCGTGGATGTCACGGCCCAGATTGTCACGGAGCCGTCCCGGTTGACGCGGCCGGTGAGATTGCGCAGTCCGTCGGTGGCTGGCGCCCAGGGCAGTCCGGTGGCCGCGTTGTCGCCGGTCGGGTAACCCCTGACCGTGTACGGCGTACCCAGATTCAGCCCGGCCGTCAGTGTGTAAGCCAGCGTCCAGCTGGTGCCGTTGAAGACCCACTTCTCCAGGCCGGCCGTGGTCTGCGCGGCAGCGTCGGTGTACGTACCCGTCGTCGTCGAGAAGGTGTTGACGCCGTCGCCCTCGTCCGCCACGTACAGCGTGTCCTTGTTGGCGAAGAACATTCCGAACGGGAACATCGGCGCGGGGGTAGTGGCCTTCGCCAGCGAGGTCGGGAAGCCCTGCAGGATGCACATGTTGTAGGGCGTGACGCCCTGGCTCGCGACGAGCGCAGGGTTGTAGTCGATCGGCGAGGTCGGCAGGGTGGCGCCCGGCTGCGGGACGCCGACGCCGCTCGGGCACGCCTTGCCGGTGGTGTCGATGAAGTAGACGGTGTTCACGCCGTTGCTACCGCTGCCCTTGGTGTAGTAGACGACGTTGTTGTAGATCGTCAGGCCGCGGAAGTTGGTGTCCTTGCCGATCTTGTCGACCTTGTCGCCGAGCTGGGTGACGTTGAAGCTGCCGACCGGGGTCGCGGCGCCGGGCGTCTGGAGTGACTCCGGTGCGTGCTGCGGCGTCATGATCTGCGCGCCGGTCCCGGTGATGACGCCATCCGGCTGCGGGTTGCCGCCGTTCCCAGCGTTGCCGGCGGTGTAGAGGACGTCGCTGCCGCCAGAGTTGTTCAGGATCGCGGCCCGGCCGTTGTCGCCGCTGTAAGCGTTGGTGAGCGTGTAGCTGATGCGACCCGACTGGTTCACTTCGGCGACCACACGGTAGTCAGCGCTCGAGACCGGGTTGGTCGGGTCTATGACGCCGGGGGTATTGGCGTTAGAGACGTCGATGCTGTCCGGCTGCGCCAGGTAGCCCATAAAGGTCAGGTCCCGGCCGTTGGTGGACAGGTTCAGCGCCAGCTCCGACTTGGACGAGAAGCTGGTGACCACGTGATCGGCGGTGGCGCCCCGTGGGCCGTCGCCGTCGGGTACGGCCAGGGTGTTGATGAGGTGGCCGTCCGGGGTGATCTGGTCGAGGAAGATTGGTGAGGTGACGCCGAAGCTGGGGTCGGGGGTCGCGTTGTTAAACACACCCGGGTAGGTACCGTCGGCCACCGCCGGCGCGCAGGGACCAGCGCTGGTCGGACAGCCAGGTGGCAGCTCCGTCACGCCAGGCGTGAACAGGCTTGCCTGTCCTTCGTAGACCGACCGGCTCACGACGAGGTTGCCGGGCAGGAACCAGGGATGGACGTCGGCGTGTGCGGCCGGGCTGCTCAGCGGCCCCGCGGCGGCCATGAGCCCGGCTACCGTCGCGGCGGCAAGTGGCACGGCGATGCGCCAGCGTCGGCGGCCGGGCGCGGGCGCCCCCAAGTTAGCCAGCCCAGATTTAGCTAGCACAGTAGGCGTCGTCATGAGATCAGGACCTCCAGGTCAGCGCGAGTGGCAACCGCATGCCAACAAGAAGCCTGATCACCGAAAACGACGAGCTATTGAACCCGAAGTGAAGACCTAGCCGACAGAGGGTGATCCGGGCCCGACGAGGACGTCGACGTCGGTAGCACGCATCGGCTCACCGCACTCCGAGCAGCTCAGCTCGACGTGGCTAATCTGGCCGCAGGCGTGGTGCCGATAGAGCACTGGCGGGCCAGCTTCGCCCGCCAGCCACCTATCGCCCCAGCGCACCATGACCAGCAGCAGGTCGCATAGTTCCGTGCCTTGCTGCGTGAGCGCGTACTCGTAGCGCCGCGGCGCGGACGAGTACTCACGGCGCTCCAGCACACCCTTGTCGACGAGCCACCGCAGTCGCTCGGCCAATACCTTACGAGAGATCCCGAGGCTGGCCTGGAGCGCCTCGAACCTGGTAATGCCGATGTAGATGTTGCGCAGCACAAGCGGTGACCACGGCTCGCCGATCACATCCATCGTCCGGGCGATCGAACAGGCCATCGCGCCAAAGTCAGTCCGCTGCATGTGGCCTAGTGTAAGGCAACCCCGTTCCCTTAGGGAACTGGTCTGTGGTAGCGTCAGTCTCCTGAAGGAACTTGCAACCAGGGAGGCGTCAATGAACAGGCCGCCGGTCGTCTCGACGGAAGAGTGGGAGGCGGCCCGCGCCGACCTCCTGGTGAAGGAGAAGGAGCTCACCCGGGCTCTGGACGCGCTGGCGGCGGAGCGCCGCCGACTGCCGATGGTCGAGCTCGACCCCCAGAAATACAGCTTCACGGCGCCGGACGGCGAGGAGGTCGGGCTCACTGGGCTCTTCGACGGTCATCGCCAGCTGGTGGTCTATCACTTCATGCTCGAGCCGGAGCAGGACTGGCTATGCGGCGCGTGCTGCTCGCTTACCGACAACCTGGCCCAGCAGCAATGGCACCTCAATGCCCGCGACACCCGGCTGATCCTGATGGCGCGCGCGCCGCAGCAGGAGATCCAGGCAGTGCAGCGGCGGTTCGGCTGGAGCCTGCCCTTCTACTCGTCCTATGGCAGCGAGTTCAACGACGACATGGGCCCGATGGCCTTCGGCCTGAGCGTGCTGCTGCGCGACGACGATCAGGTGTTCCGCTCCTACTTCACGACTGCACGCGGTGTGGACCGGCTCAGGACAGACTTCAACCTGCTCGACCTGACCCCGCTCGGGCGGCAGGAAGCCTGGGAGGACTCACCGGCGGGCTGGCCGCAGGACCCGACCATGTCCTGGATCCGCCTCCACGACGAGTATTGACAAGCGTCAACATGGGTTGACATCAACGTTGCGTCAACATAGATTGACGATATGAGCAACGAGGTGATACTCGCGGAGGCAGCGAGCGGGCAGGACCCGGCCGCTGGCCTGCGGGCTGCACGGGCACTTCGCGAGCTCGCCGAGCGCCTGGAGACGCTTCAGGTCAGGAACGCGAGGCAGCACGGCTGGTCCTGGCAGGAGATCGCAGTCTTTCTCGGTGTCAGCAAACAGGCCGTGCACAAGAAGTACGCGGGGCTGCTCGCTGGCCTGTCGGACGAATCGGGCGGTGGCCGCGGCCGGGGCCGGAGGCGCAGGGGAGATGGCCATGTTTGAGAGATTCGAGCCCGCCGCGCGACAAGCCTTCGTCGATGCGCGGGATGAGGCGCGCCGGGCCCGGCAGGACAAGGTCCGGAGCGAGCACGTCCTGGTGGGCCTGCTCAGGGAGCCGGGCCCAGCCGCCGACGCGCTGGCCGCAGCGGGCCTGGAGCTGGCCGAGCTGCGGGCCCGGCTGCCGCGCGGTAGTGCCGACACTGGTGGCGAGCTAGACGCCGAGGCGCTGTCCCTACTCGGCATCGACCTGGACGCAGTGCGCCGTGCAACGGACGCGGCTTTCGGGCCAGGTGCGATCGACCGGGTCGGCGCTTCCGGCCAGCAGCGGCTGCCCATCGCCGACGACGCCAAGCAGTCGCTCGTCGGCGCGGTCCGCCAGGCTCAGCAGTTCGGCCAGCACACCATTTCGTCCGGGCACATGCTGATCGGCATCCTCGACCAGAAGCGCAATGGCGCGCTGACTGTCCTGACGCAGGCGGGGGCGGACCTCGGGGCGCTGCGCGCCGATGTGCTGCAGCGGATCAGCGGGTAGCTGCCGGGCGCCGAGCCCTCGTGACTCGCGGCCAGCAACCGATCAGCTGAGCCCGCCCGCCAGCGCGACGACAACGCCGACACTGGCCGCGCCCAGTAGCGTGCTCACGACGCCGCGCCGCAGCAGGATGAGCCAGCAGACTGCAGCAGCCACTACCGCGACCTGCCAGAGCTGTGTCAGTCCCAGGCCCAGGGTGATGGCAGCTCCGCCGATGGCCCCGATGGCGGCCGGCCCGGCGCCGGACAGGAACGCCTGCGCCGCGGTGCTGCGCCGGAACTTGTCGAAATGCGGACCGCCAGCCAGCACGAAGACGAACGACGGCGTGAACGCGATCAGCACTGCCAGCAGGCCGCCGGCCAGCCCGGCAGCCGCGTAGCCGACGACGCCTACCGTCAGCACGACCGGACCTGGGGTGACCTGACCGAGCGCGACGGCGCTGAGGAACTGTGCCGTGGTCATCCAGTGATAGGTGTGCACCGCATCGTGCTGCATCAGCGGGATGATGACGAATCCGCCGCCAAATGACAGCGCACCGACCTTGAGCGCGACCCAGGCCAGTGAACCGGTGACGCCGGCCGTCACGCCGGCCTTCACCGCCAGGCCCAGCAGGACGCCATGGCGCGGCGCCGCCGCCGCGGCCCGGCCCGTCTGCGCGGCGCGTCGGCCGGTCAGCCATTCCAGCAGGCCGCATCCGAGGAGGACAGCCACCAGATACTCGCCGGCCAGGTTGGCCGCCAGGCCACCTGCGAGCAGATAACAGGCCCACCGGGCGCGGGCGGGGGTAAATCTCGGTGCGGCGTGCGTCGCAGAGGCAGCGCTGGCCGCCGAAGCCACCGGCGCAGCGGGTGCCGCGGGCGTCCCGATTCCCGCGGTCCCGGTCGCGGGTGGCGTGCTGACGGGCGTCCCGGTTGCACCTGACCCGGTCGCGGGCGACATGCTTGCGGGCGTCCCGATTCCCGCGGTCCCGGTTGCGGCCGGTGTGCTTGCTGGCGTCCCGATTCCCGCGGTCCCAGTTGCGGCCGGTATGGGCGCGGCCGGAGTCCGCGCGTTGGCTCGGCGCCAGCTGGCCGGGAGAAGCCCTATCGCCGCGCCGACTGCCACGGCCGGCACCGCAGCGCCGGCCCCGGCGGCCGCCCCGCTGACCCAGGCCGGCGGTGAGTGCGCCAGGAACAGCGCCGACAGCGCCAGGATAATAACCAGGCCGGGGACGATGAAGCACACGCCGCCGACGATGGCGCCGACCGGACCGGCCAGTCGCCACGCACAAAAGATCGCGAGCTGCGTCGATGCCGGCCCCGGCAGCAACGACGTCGCCGCGATCCCGTCCTCGAACTCGGCCTCGGACAGCCACGAGTTCTGCTGGACGCACAGCCTGCGCAGCAGCGCAATGTGCGCCGGCGGCCCGCCGAAGCCGGTGACGCCGATGCGGCCCCATTCGCGCGCGATGACCGGCAGGCCTATCCGCTGCGGGTGCAGCGCGGGCTCGGGCTTGCTTGGCGCTGACCGCCAGCCATCGGACATGACGCCATCATCGCTAACGATGCGGCCGATCCCAGCCGCCGGGCGGCAACATGACCGGTACCAGACACGACATGGCAGGCTGCCAGACCAGCCCGGGCGGCTGGCCGGCATCTCGGCGACCCGGCATTTCACCTCGCCCGGCACCTCAGCTCGCCCGGCACCTCAGCTCGCCCGGGCATGTCAGCTCGCGCGGCATGTCAGCTTGCCGGAGCACCGTCACCGGGGACCACGCGCGCGCCCAGGCTGTCGACGCTCAACGGCAGCACTTGCCAGGTCCGGTCGTCCTCGCCAGCGATACGCGCAACGTCCGCCGCAGCCTGCTGGGCGCCGTCAACGGTCAGAGCCAGCACAGACGGGCCCGCGCCAGATACCACAGCGGCGATGCCGACGGCGCGGAGCCGCGCGATCAGCGCTGCGGTCCCCGGCATAGCGGCGGCGCGGTACTGCTGATGCAGGTAGTCCTCGGTGCCGTCGAGCAGCAGGTCTGGCCGGGCCGTCAGCGCGGCAATCAGCAGCGCCGCCCTGGCGGAGTTGGCCGCGGCGACCGCGTGCGGGACGTCTGCTGGCAGCACCTGACGCGCGGCGACGGTCGCTAGCGGCACGGCCGGGACGCAGAGCACGGGCGTGATGCCCGGCAGCGGCGTCAGCCGGGCAACTCTGACGCCCGCTGCCGTGGTCCAGGAGATGGTGAGGCCGCCAGACAGGCACGCGGCCACGTTGTCGGGATGCCCTTCGAGCTCGGTCGCCAGCTGCAGGAGCGCATCCGGCGTGAGCACCGCGGCCCCGGCAGCACCAGCGAGCTCGCGGGCAGCGAGCAATCCGGCCACAATAGCGGCCGCGGATGAGCCGAGGCCGAAGCCTTGCGGAACCTCGTTCCGGCAATCAAGCGCAAGACCAGGCGGCTGCGTGCCTATAGCGGCAAAGCCCGCTCGCATGGCCCGGACCACCAGATGCTTCTCGCCACTGCCCACCTGACCGGCGCCGGCGCCCGTCACGCGCACCTCGACGCCAGTCGGTGCCACCCTCGCCTCGACTCTGTCGTACAGGCTGAGGGCAAGGCCGAGTGAGTCAAATCCCGGCCCGAGGTTCGCGCTAGTGGCGGGTACCTGGACGGTGACGGGCAAGGCCGCCCAGCTCAGCATGAGGGGGCCGTCACCGCAGGCCGAGCGCACCAGCGGCGGCAGCCACGTCGATGCCGACGGTGAGCGGCTGCGGCGCGCCCGCTACCGCGGTGTCGGGGTCCTTCAGGCCATGCCCCGTGATCGTGCATACCACCGTCGAGCCCGGGACCACCTGCCCGGCCGCGCTCGCCACGAGCAGCCCGGCCACGCCCGCTGCCGATGCAGGCTCGCCGAACACGCCTTCACGCTGCGCCAGGAGCCGGTAGGCGGCGAGGATCTGCTCGTCGGTCACCGAGCCGATGAGGCCGCCGGACTCGGCTCGCGCTTCATCGGCCAGATGCCAGGACGCCGGGTTGCCGATGCGGATCGCGGTAGCGACGGTGACCGGCTTGAGCACCGGCTGCCCGAGGACGATCGGTGCGGCACCGGCGGCCTGGTAGCCGAGCATTCGCGGTGCCTTGGTCGCCCGGCCGTCAGCCAGGTACTCCCGGTAGCCAAGCCAGTAAGCGGCAATGTTGCCGGCATTGCCGACCGGCAGGCAGTGCACGTCCGGCGCGTCACCGAGGGCATCGACCACTTCGAACGCCGCGGTCTTCTGGCCCTGTAGCCGCTCGGGATTGACCGAGTTCACCAGCGCGACCGGATAGTCCGCGGCCAGCTTGCGCACCAGCTCGAGGCAATCGTCAAAATTGCCGTCGACCTGGAGCAGCCGGGCACCGTGCGCGAGGGCCTGGGCCATCTTGCCGAGCGCCACGCTGCCCTTCGGCACCAGGACCGCGCAGCTGAGGCCAGCCCGGGCGGCGTAGGCCGCCGCGCTGGCGCTGGTGTTGCCCGTGGACGCGCAGATCACCGTGTGCGCACCGCGCGCCGCCGCGAGCGTCACGGCCACGGTCATGCCCCGGTCCTTGAACGACCCGGTCGGGTTCACGCCCTCGACCTTCAGGTAGACCGCGCAGCTGGTCAGCTCCGACAGCACTGGAGCGGGCAGCAGCGGCGTGCCACCCTCGCCCAGCGTGATTATCGGGACGCCCGCGGGCACCGGGAGGCTGGCGCCATAGTGCCCGATGATCCCGCGCCATGGTGCCTGCCTGGTCATCGCGGCCGTCATTCGCCCTCCTCGGCCTCGACGCGCATCACGCTGTCGACATTTCTGACGGCCTCCATGGCGCCCAGCACCGCGACGGTCTTGGCCAGAGCCGCTTCCCTGGCCACGTGCGTCATGATGAGCAGGTTCGCGTCGTCGCCGCGGCCTTCCTGCCGCAACGCCTTGATCGACACGCCCTGCTGCGCGAACGCATCTGCCACCGGCGCTAGGACGCCGGGCCGGTCAGCGACGTCGAGTTGAACGTAATAGCTCGTCCGCGCGTCACCTATCGGAACCAGCGGCAGCTGCGCATAGGTGGAGGAGTCGGGGCCGCGCAGGCCAGCCAGCATGTTCCTGGCGATGGCGACGGTGTCGCCGAGTACCGCGCTCGCGGTTGGCTGCCCACCTGCCCCGGCACCGTAGAACATCAGCCGTCCGGCGGACTCCGCCTCGACGAAGACCGCGTTGTACGCCTCACGCACGGCCGCGAGCGGGTGGGTGCGCGGGATCATCGCCGGGTGCACCCTGGCGGAGATCCCGCCGTTAGACCGCTCGCAGATCGCCAGCAGCTTGACTACGTAGCCCATCGACTTCGCACTGGCGATGTCGGCCGCGGTCACCGACAGGATGCCCTCCCGATACACGTCGTCCGCTGTGACCTCGGTGTGGAAGGCGATACTGGCCAGGATCGCTGCTTTCGAGGCGGCGTCGAAGCCGGCCACGTCCGCCGTGGGATCGGCCTCGGCGTACCCGAGCGCCTGCGCCTCCGCCAGGGCCGCGCTGAAATCGGCCCCTGAGGTGTCCATCCGGTCCAGGATGAAGTTGGTCGTGCCGTTGACGATGCCGAGGACACGCTGGACCTCGTCGCCGGCCAGCGACTCGCGCAGCGCGCGCAGCAGCGGGATGGCACCTGCCACCGCGGCCTCGTAGTACAGATCGACCCCAGCCGCGCTAGCGGTCTTGTGCAACATGGCTCGATCGCCGGCGACAAGGGCCTTGTTGGCCGTGACGACCGACTTGCCGGCGCTCAGCGCGGCCATCAGCAAGGTCCTGGCCGGCTCGATGCCGCCGATCAGCTCGATCACGATGTCCACGTCGGGTCGGGTGACCAGGCCGAGCCCGTCGGTCGTCAGCAGGTCCGGATTCACGGCGACGTCACGGGGGCGCCCCGGCTCGCGTACGGCGACGCCAACGATCTCGAGCGGCGCGCCGGCCCTGGCCTTCAGGTCGGCGGACTGCTCCGTCAGCAGCCGGTAGACCTGCGACCCGACCGAACCGCAGCCGAGCAACGCGACCTTGAGCGGCGCCCGATCATCCGCGCCGCGCACTGTTGAGTCCCGCACTGTTGAGTCCCGAACGGGCGAGTCCCGCACGGGCGAATCCCGCACGGGCGAGTCCCGCATGACTTCTTCCGGCATGATGCGTCAGCTCCCCTCACCCACCCCGGCGGGGGAAAGCCGTCAGCGGTGAGCTGACCTCGCTGACTGCCAGGGTCTATTCTGCCCAAGCTTAGCCAGACCGGGCCAGGCGCTGCCCGGCGTCCTCGGGCCCAGGGCCAGCGGCCCCGCGCTGGCTACCGTCTGTTCAGACGCCCGACAGGCGCGTGTCAGCTGGGACGGCCGTTCAGCTGGGACGGCCGTTCAGCTGGGACGGCAATCAGCTGGGGCGGCGGACAAGCGCGCGGAGCAGCCGTTCGGCTTCGGCGCCGGGATCACTGGTAAGGCCGGTGTGCACCGGCCCGGCCTGGACGACGGTACTGCGTGGTGCGGTCAGCCAGCCGAACCGGCGGCCGATGTCCTGAAGCCCAGCCTGACCGGCGCCCGGATCAGACTCGCAGACCATAACGACGGCGGCGAGGGCTCGCTCGATCGCGGCGACGTCCGCGGCCGGATCGAGCGCCAGCAGCCGGCCAATGTCCAGCTCGACCCAGGCCCGCAGGTAGTCAAGCGGGCGGCAGTACACCAGCACGCCAGCGTTCATCGCCTCGCCTCGATCGACGCGCGGGACTATTCGCAGGACCGCGTACTCGAACGGCTGCGGCTGGGTGGATTGTCCGGCGGTGTCGACCCCGTTCCGGTCCGTCATGGCCCCTCGCTACCGGTCAGCCATGCTGGCCTCGTCGCTGGGCGCCCGGCCCTGTCGGCTGGCGTCAGCTGTCCGAGGCCTGCGCGCGCCGCCGCTGCCAGCGGCGGAAGCCAGGCCGGGCGGGCGGCCAGTCGCGCCTCGATCTGGGCCACGTACGCATTCCGGAGGTGCTGGACGTCGTCGAAACCCGGCTCGTCCGCGAGCCACTCCCCCGGCACTTCGGACACGGCTGCGCGGATGACGTCAGTGCTCAGAAGCGGCGCCAGCTCGGCATCCGCGGCCTCGACCTGGGCGCCGCAGCCGAGCAGCGCGTGATCGGTCACGTCATAGACACGCTCGGCCGCCGCCTCGGCGCTGGCCCACCGGTGCTGAAAGGTCAGCGTTGCGCCGTGGTCAATGAGGTAGAGGCTGCCGTGCCAGAGCAGCATGTTCGGGTTGCGCCACGATCTGTCCGCGTTGCCGATCAGCGCGTCGAACCACATGATCCGGCCGGCCAGCGGCGCAGCGACGGTGGCCGCGCCGGTTTCGAATTCCAGCGCGCCCGGCAGGAAATCCACGCCGAGGTTCAGCCCGTGGCTGGCCCGCAGCAGGTCCTGGATCTCCTGATCCGGCTCGCCGGGCGCGAGCGCGGCGTCCAGGTCGACAGTGACCAGGTCAGGCACCAGCAGAGCGCATGCCCTGGCCAGACCAGCGCTGATGATCTCGGCGATCAGCGCCTTGCGGCCCTGGCCAGCGCCACGGAACTTCACCACGTAGGTGCCGAGGTCGTCGGCTTCCATCACCGCTGGCAGCGACCCGCCCTCACGCAGCGGGGTCACATACCTGATGGCTCGGACACGGGGAAGCACAACGCCGCAGCTTACGCCGCCTGGCCGGGGCGACTCAGGATTGAATGGTGGCGAGCACGCACACATGGCGGACCGCGCGAAGGCGCGGTGCCCGGGAAGGTGGCCGCATGAAGCCGATGGCCGAGGACTGGGAACGCGCAGTTGCTGTGGTCGCGCATCCCGATGACCTGGAATACGGTGCCGCCGCTGCCGTAGCCCGCTGGACCGCGCAGGGCAAACAGGTCGCCTACGTCCTCGCCACCAGCGGCGAGGCGGGCATCGCCGGCCAGGACCCGGCGACTGTCGGGCCGTTGCGGGAAGCAGAAGAGCGTCGCAGCGCGGCCGTCGTCGGCGTATCCGAGGTGCTGTTCCTCGGTCATCAGGACGGGCTGATCGAGTACGGCGTGCCGCTACGCCGGGACCTGACCAGGGCACTGCGGCAGCTTCAGCCTGACGTGGTCATCACGATGAGCTTCGACCTGACCTGGGGCGAAGATGGCCCGGTCAACCACGCGGACCACCGGGCCGTCGGGCTCGCCGTCCTCGATGCCTGTCGGGACGCGGCGAACGAGTGGGTCTTCCCTGAGCTTGCGCTGCCAGCTGCCAAGGTCAAGGACGCTTACGTCGTTGGCACTGGCAATCCAAGCCACTTCGTGGACGTCACGGCCACCATCGACGCGGGCATCGCGTCGCTTCGGGAGCACCGCGCGTACCTGGAAGGCCTGGGCGGCGACTTCGACCCGGACGAGTTCCTGCGCAACATGGCCGGCTATATAGGCATGGCCGCAGGCTGCGAGTACGCGGTCGGACTGCGGCACTACCCGATGGGCTGACGCGGAGCCCGCCGTGCCTCGCTGCCACGGCGCGCTAGCTGCCGCTGCCGACGCGGTCTGTGGCGGCGGCTCTGTTGTGGCGAAAGATTCGACATAGCGGAAGCCGTCGCCCGAGACCCGCCGGCAGCCGCTTTATGGACGTCTAAGGAACCTGAAGTAGAACGCCCCGAAGACCAGGACAATCCCGACGTTTACTGCGAGCCGCGCCCAGAGCTGGTTCCTGAAGAACAGGACGTCCACGCTGACCACGACGGCTATGAGCGCGAGCACGTAAAGCACGACGACTGCCTGTCTTCCCATCGTCTCGATCTACCACGCGGGATCAAAGTGGGGCAAGAGCTGCGCTGCAAAAGGCCCTGACGGCTTTGCGCACGTCGGCGGCGAACACGTTAGGCCGAGCCGGAACACTTTCGCCCGCCCCGGTGCTGTTACTAGCGCGTAACTAGTCAGGCTACGCGGCGCGGCAAAAGGCGCGAATGGTGCACTCCAGTCAAGCTGGGACGCGAAAGCTCCTTGCCTCAGCCGCCCCGGCGACCGGCCAGTCGGGCCATCGCCAGACTGCCCGCTCACACTGGCCGCTGACACCGGCTGATGAGGCCGGCCGCCTCCCCGCCGTCCGCTCACCGCGAACGCTCTACCAGGCGAGGAACAAAAAACCTCCAAGCTGACTTGTAGCCTCGTAATTACGTAAGCAATCTATCGCCTACTCCTCGGAGGAAGTGACCTCTGTAATGGCCGAGACCTTCTCGTTGCCGGTACTGCCGCTGGACGACAACGTCGTTCTGCCAACCATGGTGGTGCCGCTTGACCTCTCCGCCGCTGAGCCACGTGCCGCGATCGAGGCGGCGCAGCTCGCCGCAGCGGCCGTCGGCGGCGACACTAAGGCGCAGGTCCTGCTCGTGCCGCGGCCCGATAGCGGCTACGCACCCATCGGCACGCTGGCCACGATCGAACAGGTCGGCCGGCTGCCCAGTGGGGAGCGCGCGGCTGTTGTCCGCGGCACCGACCGCGTCCGCATTGGCACCGGGACCGTCGGACCGGGCCAGGCCCTCTGGGTCGAGGGCACGGTTATCGACGAGCCCGAGCCCACCCCCCGTGCCGCTGAACTGGCGCGCGAATACCGCGGCCTGGCCGCCACCATCCTGCAGAAGCGCGGTGCGTGGCAGTTTGTCGACGTGCTGCAGCGCCTGACCGACCCGTCGGCTCTGGCCGACAGCGCCGGCTACGCGGGCTACCTCAGCGTGGAGCAGAAGCGCCAGCTGCTGGAGACCGCCGACCCGCAGGCCAGGCTCGAGGTGCTCGTCGGCTGGGCCAGGGAGCACCTGGCCGAGCTGGACGTCGCCGAGACCATCAGCAACGACGTCAAGGAAGGCATGGAGCGGCAGCAGCGTGAGTTCCTGCTGCGCCAGCAGCTTTCTGCCATCCGCAAGGAACTGGCTGAGCTAGACGGCAAGCCCGCCTCGGAAGAGGAGGACTACCGCGCCAGGATCGAGGCAGCCGACCTGCCGGAGAAGGTCCGCGAAGCGGCCCTGAAGGAGGCGGCCAAGCTCGAGCGCGGCTCGGACCAGTCGCCTGAGGCTGGCTGGATCCGCACCTGGCTGGACGTCCTGCTCGAGGTGCCGTGGACCACGACCACGGAGGACGCCTACGACATCACCGGCGCGCGCGAAGTGCTCGACGCCGACCACGCCGGGCTCGACGACGTCAAGGACCGGATCATCGAGTACCTGGCCGTCCGCAAGCGGCGGTCCGATCGCGGCCTGCAGCTCGTCGGCGGCCGGCGCAGCGGTGCTGTGCTTGCCCTCGGCGGCCCGCCCGGCGTCGGCAAGACGAGCCTGGGTGAGTCCGTCGCACGGGCCATGGGCCGTAAGTTCGCTCGCGTCGCCCTCGGCGGTGTCCGGGACGAGGCCGAGATCCGCGGTCACCGGCGTACCTACGTCGGCGCCCTGCCCGGCCGCATCGTCCGCGCTGTCACCGAGGCTGGCTCCATGAACCCGGTGATCTTGCTCGACGAGGTCGACAAGCTCGGCACCGACTACCGGGGTGACCCGACCGCTGCCCTGCTCGAGGTGCTCGACCCGGCGCAGAACCACACGTTCCGCGACCACTACCTCGAGGTCGAACTCGACCTGTCCGACGTGCTGTTCATCGCCACCGCGAACGTGGTCGACGCCATCCCGGCGCCGCTGCTGGACCGGATGGAGCTCATCACGCTGGACGGATACACCGAGGACGAGAAGGTCACGATCGCGCGCGGCCACCTGCTGCCACGGCAGCTCGACCGAGCCGGTCTGGAGCCGACTGATGTCGAGCTGACTGACGACGCACTGCGCCAGATCGCGGGCGAGTACACCCGCGAGGCAGGTGTCCGGTCGCTGGAGCGGACCATCGCCAGAGTGCTGCGGAAGATCGCAGCGCAGGCGGAGTCCGGCAAGGTCAGCGTGCCCGTCACCGTGGACGCTGCCGACCTGGTCGGCTACCTCGGCCATCCCCGGCACACGCCGGAGTCGGCTGAGCGGACCGCGGTGCCTGGCGTCGCCACTGGCCTGGCGGTCACTGGCACCGGCGGCGACGTGCTGTTCATCGAGGCGTCGCTGGCGGACCCGGAGACGGGCTCGACGGGCGTGACACTGACCGGACAGCTGGGTGACGTGATGAAGGAGTCGGCGCAGATCGCGCTGTCCTACCTTCGCTCTCACGGCGCGGAGCTGGAACTGCCGGTCGGTGACCTGAAGGACCGCGGCGTGCACGTCCACGTGCCCGCTGGCGCGGTGCCGAAGGACGGTCCGAGCGCGGGTGTCACGATGACGACCGCCCTGGCGTCGTTGCTGTCCGGCCGGCTGGTCCGGTCTGATGTGGCGATGACCGGCGAGGTCTCGCTGACCGGCCGGGTCCTGCCGATCGGCGGCGTCAAGCAGAAGCTGCTGGCCGCGCACCGAGCCGGGATCTCCACCGTGCTGATCCCGAAGCGGAACGAGCCGGACCTGGAGGATGTGCCGGAGAACGTCCGTGCGGCGCTCAGCATCCACCCGGTCAGCGACGTCCGCGAGGTGCTCCAGCTCGCCCTGGAGCCGGCGAACTCGCACGCCGCCGTGGCAGCCTGACGAGAAAAATCAAGATCAGGACGGGAACGGGGAGCGTCAGCGCCAGTGCCGCTGACACTCCCCGGGCCGCCTGAGACCGAGCGAAGGCCCGGCCGGAATCCCGGCCGGGCCTTCGTGCTGTCCGACGGTGGGTGCCTGGTAATGGTTGCCTGGACTGAGGCGGACTAACGTGCGCGCCGCCGCAGCGCGAACGGCATCAGCGCCGACTCCAGCTGCACCTTCAGGCTCATTTTGCTTTCGCCTTCGCGCCGGTCCGCGAAGTGGATCGGCAACTCCACGATCTTGAGGCCGTGGTGCACGGTCCGGTAGTTCATCTCGACCTGGAAGCTGTAGCCGTTGCTGCGCACGCTGGCGACGTCGATGGCGGTGAGCGCAGACGCGCGCCAGAGCTTGAATCCGGCCGTGACGTCGCGGACGCCGAGGCGCAGCAGGACCCGCACGTAGTAGTTCGCAAAATTGGAGAGTGCCTTGCGGCGCCAGGACCACTCGCTCGCCAGACTCGCGCCGACGACGTACCGCGAGCCGATGACGACGTCGGCATCGGACGCCAGCAGCGCGCCGAGCATCTGCGGCAGGTACTGGGGCGAGTGCGACAGGTCGCTGTCCATCTGCACGACGAACTCGGCGCCGGCCGCGACAGCGTGGCTCATGGCATCGACGTAGGCGCGACCGAGGCCTTGCTTGCCGGGCCGGTGCAGGACCGTCATCCGGTCCGCGCCGTACTTCTCCGCGAGCTCGTCGGCGATCACGCCGGTGCCGTCCGGAGAGTTATCGTCTGCCACCAGGATGTGCAGTCCTGTCAGCGGCAGGCCAAAGAGCTCGGCCACGATGACAGGCAGGTTGGCTGCCTCGTTGTACGTAGGCAGCACCACAGTCACCGCGGCGCTGCGCCACGGCTCGGGCAACTCGACCGCGTGGCCGATCATCTCGCGCTCCCGAAGAGCCATCCCGCGTCTCTACCTCCGGCACACGTGCTGGCAGGCCTACATCGCCGCCGTGCGTCCGTCATCAAGTCCCTGTGCCAATACAGCGTCCGCAGCTTACCCGGCGTCGTGGTCGGTCCACGCTAAGGGACAGCCAATTTTACCTAATACGGGAGGTATGCAGTGGAGCGCCTGGCCGAGCCTGCATGCCCTGACCTCTGGGCGTGACACGCGTCACGGCAAGCAGTCCACTCATCCTGGGCCGTGACCATGATGGCGGTCGGCTGGCCCGTTCGTAATCGGCAGCATAGACGGGCCCGCGATGCGCAGGAAACGGGCCACCAAGATCGCCGTCTGGAGCCGACGTATAAATAAGACTTTGCCTATTGACTTTATAGGAATCTGTTCGTCAAGATGAAGACATGAGCTCCCCGCGATACCTGGTGTACCGACTGCATGTGGATCTCCGCAGGCAGGCGAGCGCACTGTGTCGTCCGGCCGCGCTGTGTCGTCCGGTCGCGCTGTGTCGTCCGAGCACACGCTCCGGGCCGCGCGCAGGCAGCCACGCTGCCTCGGTCGGCCTCGCGAGCTCACTCGGGCCGGCCGCCCGGCTCGCCGCGTAACCCCGTTCGCCTTCGCCGCCCCCGAGGCGGCTGCGTAAGCGCCAGCGCATGGCCGCATGGCCCGCAGACCTCGCCGCGCAACGTGCCGTCGCCATACCCCGCAACGATCAGAAGAGGGTGCCACCATGCCCGGAAACAGACAGGCTGTCACCGACGGTGATGTCGCGGCTGAACATGCGGCGCGGCTCGTGTCACCGGCCGCGCCACCCCGGCGCGGCCTGACGCCCGTGCCCGCACCGCCCGCCGGGCCGGCCCCGACGCCCGGGCCAGCCGGGCATGCGGCGTCGATCGAGCCCAGCCAGGCGACCGGCCGCCGGTTGCTCGCGGGACGCCATCGCGGCAAGGCACTCCGGCTCATCAGTCCGCTCGCGGTGCTGGTGGCCTGGCAGCTGATCAGTTCGCTCGGCCTCGTCTCAGCCAAGCGGCTCCCGCCGCCGACTCAGATCTGGTCCACCGTCGTAACGCTGGTCACCACGGACCAGCCCGCGTACGGCACGCTCCAGGGCGCGCTCGCAGTGTCGCTGGAACGGGTCGCCGTCGGCTTTGCCTTCGGCGCCACCATCGCCCTGCTGCTCGCGTTTATGGCCGGCCTCAGCCGCTTCGGCGAAAACGCCGTCGACCCCCTCATGCAGATGCTCCGCACGCTGCCGCTATTCGGGCTGATCCCGGTGTTCATCGTCTGGTTCGGCATCGGCGAAGCGCCGAAGATCATCCTCATCGCCCTCGGCGCCGCGATCCCGCTCTACCTGAACGCTTTCGCCGGCATCCGCAACGTTGACCCCAAGCTCGGCGAGCTCGCGCGGGTGCTGCACCTGAGCCGTCGCGAACTCGTCACCCAGATCGTGCTGCCCGGCGCGATGCCGCAGATCCTGGTCGGCCTGCGGCAGAGCCTCGGCGTCGCGTGGCTGGCGCTCGTCGTGGCCGAGCAGGTCAACGCCAACGCGGGGCTCGGCTTCATGATCAGCCAGGCCACCCAGTTCCTCCGGAACGACGTGATCATCGTGGCGCTGCTCGTCTACTGCGTCCTCGGGCTGGTCACCGACTGGCTTGTCCGCATGCTGGAAAGGAGGGCACTTCGGTGGCGTCGCAGCTTCGTGGCAGCGTGACCTCGCTGCCCGGCAGATCAGGCACGCAGGCGTCGGGGCCTGAGCGACCTGGCACCGGCCCGACGGTACGCGTGCGCGGCCTGTCCCGGTCTTTCAGTCCCGGCGATCTCGTCCTGGACAGCCTCGACCTCGACATCGCTGCCGGTGAGTTTGTCACCCTCATCGGGCGCAGCGGCTCGGGCAAGTCGACCCTGCTGCGCGCGCTGGCCGGCCTCGATCAGGAGGTCACCGGCGAGCTAGCCGTCGACGGCACGGTCTCGATCGCGTTCCAGGAACCCCGCCTCGTGCCGTGGCGCCGGGTCAGCGCCAACGTCAGCCTCGGCCTGCGGGGCCCCGACCCGGCGGCCAAGGCCGCGGACGCGCTAGCGGAAGTCGGCCTGACCGGGCGGGCCAGTGCGTGGCCGCTCACGCTGTCGGGCGGCGAGGCGCAGCGCGCGTCGCTGGCGCGGGCGCTAGTTCGCGATCCGAGCCTGCTGCTGCTCGACGAGCCGTTCAGCGCTCTCGACGCGCTGACCAGGATCGCCATGCACCGGCTAGTGCTCAGCCTGTGGGACCGGCATCGGCCCGCGGTGCTGCTGGTCACGCACGACGTCGACGAGGCACTCGCGCTCGCTGATCGCGTCCTCGTGCTCACCGCGGGCCGGATCAGCCACAGCAGCCAGGTCAGTGCGCCTAGGCCGCGCGACCGCAATCAGAGTGCGCTCACAGCGCTCAGGACTCGCCTGCTCACCGAGCTAGGCGTCGAGAGGGAAGGAAACATATGAGGAACGGGGCCATTTCCAGTCGCGGCACCGCTGTTGGCCGAACCACGGGCCGTCGAACCACGGGCGGCCGCGGCGTGACACGGTGGCGCATCGGCGCCGGGGCAGTGACGGCCGGGCTCCTGCTCGCCGGCGCCGCGGCCTGCTCGTCGTCGGGCTCGGGCTCGGCAGCCGGTAGCAGCACTCCGGCGGCGAGTGGTACCGCGTCGGTCAGCACAGTCAACGTCTCCGATGTCACGCTGAACATCGGCGATCAGGCGGGCTCCGGCGCGGAGGCGTTGCTCACCGCCGCTGGCCTGATCAGCAAGCTGCCGTTCAAAGCGCACTGGAGCGACTTCACGTCCGGTCCGCCGATGCTCCAGGCGATGGGCGCGGGGTCGGTCGACGTCGGCAGCGTCGGCGACGCGCCGCCGGTGTTCGCCGCGGCGGGCGGCAGCCAGATCGCCGTGGTCAGCGCGCTACAGGCCAATCCGCTCGGCTCGGCCATCCTGGTACCGCAGAATTCGCCGATCCACACGGTGGCCCAGTTGCGCGGCAAGAGCATCGCGGTCTCGCAGGGCAGCTCGGCCAACTATCACCTGCTCGCGATCCTGACCAAGGCCGGCCTGACCATCAAGGACGTCGCGCCCGACTACCTCCAGCCGGCTGAGGCCGAGGCAGCCTTCTCCGCTGGTCACGTCGCCGCCTGGGATGTCTGGTCGCCGTTCATCGAGCAGGCCGAGGCCCAGTACCACGCCAGGATCCTCGCCAACGGCGCCGGTCTCGGCGAGACCTACTCGTTCGTCGTCGCATCACGGGCCGCGCTGAACGACCCGGCGAAAGAAGCGGCCATCCACGACTACCTCCAGCTGATCGACCAGGCCTACACGTGGGCCGCCAGTCACGAGTCAGGCTGGGCGGCGTCATGGGCGACGGCAACCGGGCTGCCCAGCAGCGTGATGCAGCTCGCGGTGAAGGATTCGCTGGCGAAACCCGTGCCCATCACGGCCGCCGTTATCAGCTCGGAGCAGCAGATTGCGAACGCGTTCACCAGCGCCGGCCTGATCCCCAGCAAGATCAACTTCTCCGACTTCGCCGTCAGTACCTACAACAGCATCCTCGGAGGGTCGTCGTGAGCCCGGTATTCCACTGGTTCCTGCCCACGTCGGGCGACGGCCGCGGCATCGTCGGGCGCGGTCACAGCATCCCGCTCGCCGGCGCCACCGCCCGGCCATCCGCGCTCGCCACCGGAGCACGGGCCGCCGCCAGACCGCCGGACATCGAGTACCTAGGCCAGATCGCGCGCTCTGCCGAGCAACTCGGCTTCACCGGCGTCCTCACGCCGACCGGCACCTGGTGCGAGGACGCGTGGCTGACCACGGCCGCGCTGATCAGCCAGACCGAGCGGCTGAAGTTCCTGGTCGCCTTCCGGCCCGGCTTCATCGCCCCGACGCTCGCGGCCCAGATGGCGGCGACCTATCAGCGGATATCGCATGGCCGCCTGCTGCTCAACGTGGTGACCGGGGGCGAGGATGCCGAGCAGCGCCGGTTCGGCGACTACCTGAGTCACGACGATCGGTACGCCAGGACCGGCGAATTCCTCGACATCGTCCGCGGTGCGTGGAGCGGGCGGCCGTACGACTTCGACGGCGCCCATTACAAGGTCGAGGGCGCCACCGTGATGGCGAGGCCTGACCCGGTGCCGACTGTCTACTTCGGCGGCTCGTCCGCGGCTGCGGGGCCAGTAGCAGCGCGGTACGTCGACGTCTACCTCACCTGGGGCGAGCCGCCCGAGGCCGTCGAACGCAAGATCGCCTGGATGCGCGAGCTTGCCGACGAGGCCGGCCGGACGCTGCGCTTCGGCATCCGCCTGCACACGATTAGCCGGGATACCGCGAAGGAGGCCTGGGCCGAGGCCAACCGCATGCTCGATGAGCTGAGTCCGGCCGAGATCTCGACTTCGCAGCGTGCGCTGGCGACGTCTGTGTCGGTCGGCCAGCAGCGGATGCGCGGCCTGCACGAGGCCTACCGCGACGGCGGCAAGGCGCAGGACCTGGAGATCTATCCGAATCTGTGGGCCGGCGTCGGCCTGGTCCGCGGCGGCGCCGGAACCGCTCTCGTCGGAAGCCACGCGGAGGTGGCTGACCTGATCGAGGAGTACGCGTCGCTCGGCATCGACGAGTTCATCCTGAGCGGCTACCCGCACCTGGAGGAGGCGTACTGGTTCGGCGAGGGCGTCCTGCCCGAGCTGCGCAGGCGGCGGGCCGTGCCGGATCAAGCGGACCTGTCCGGCCTGCTCGCCACCGCCGCGACCGCGGGATGACACCAGACCACACCTGACTGGCTACGCCGGCCGGGCTCCACCTCCCGGCCGGCGCAGCCTCATCCTGCTTCGTCACGCCTCAGCTCCCCGGAGATCGCCAAGTGAACTTCACCGTCGTCGTTGGCAACCCCAAACCCGCATCCCGCACTCTCGGCGTCGCCCGAGCGGCCGCTGACGTCCTGGCCGCGAGGCTGGACCTGCGCGGCAGGCCCGAGCTCGTGGATCTGGCTGGTCTGGCCAGGCGGCTGTTGCTTCCTGAGCCGTCCGCGGCGATCGAGGACGCCGTCGATCGCGTGCGGTCGGCGGACCTCCTGCTCGTGGTGAGCCCGACGTTCAAGGGCACGTACTCGGGCTTGCTCAAGGTGTTCTTCGACCGGCTGCCCTACCGCGCGCTGACCGCTGCCACCGCATTGCCGCTGCTCGTGATGAATTCCCGGCAGCACGCCGGCGCGGTAGAGGCGCACCTTCGGCCGCTGCTGACTGAGCTCGGTGCCGCAGTGCCCGTCCCCGGCCTGGCCGTCCTGGATTCCGAGCTCGGGCAGCTCGACCCGGTACTGCGCACCTGGGCGGCCACGGTCGATGACGTCCTCCGCGATGCGGCACCCGTCCTGTCGGGCCGCCCCTGACGCTTCGCGTCGATAATTGCCGTAGGCCCTCGCGTCGGACAACATATGGACATGTCGACGCCAATGCCGCAGCCCGTCCCAGGCCAATCCCCGCCAGGTCAATCCCAGCCAGGTCAGCCCGGAACCAATCAGCTACCGCAGATTCAGCACATCGTTCAGGTCATGCTGGAGAATCGCTCGTTCGATCACATGCTGGGATTCCTTTATCCCGGCAAGACAGGACCGAACGGGCAGCCATTCGAGGGATTGCTCGGCACGGAGTCGAATAACGGCACCGACGGCAAGCCGGTCACGGTATTTCAGATCGACGCCACAAGCGCGAACGCGTACTACATGCCCGGCGCCGACCCCGGCGAGGGATACGCCAACACGAATTCCCAGCTATTCGGCTCGGGCCGCCCGCCGAGCCCGCCCGTGGCCACGAACGTCGGCTTCGTCACCAACTTCGACGCTGCCATCACCTACGACCAGCGATCCAATCGCACCGTGCTCACGGGTACAACCGCGGCGGACATCATGGGGATCTTCCCGCCGTCGGCCCTGCCCGTGCTGTCGGGTCTGGCGAAGGGGTTTGCGGTGTGTGATCACTGGTACAGCTCGGTGCCGACCGAGACCTTCCCGAACCGCGCGTTCGCCTGCGCGGGTACCAGCCAGGGACACATGAACGATGCCACGGCTTCTTATACGGTCCAGAGCATCTTCGGTCTGCTGACAGCCCACAACCTGAGCTGGAAGATCTATGGCTATGACGCCGAGCCGCTGACCAGGGCCAACTACCCAGATACCACGAGCGCACCAGAAACGCACTTCGGGAAGTTCCCTGACTTCCAGGCCGACGCCGCGGCCGGGACCCTGCCCGCCTACTCCTTCCTGGAGCCAAGCTGGTCGTCGACTGGCAACAGCCAGCACCCGAACTATGACGTCGCCCTCGGCGAGGTCTTCCTCCAGCAGGTGTATGGGGCGCTGCGCGGCGGGCCGGGCTGGAATCAGACCCTGCTGATCATCACCTACGACGAGCACGGCGGCTGCTATGACCACGTGCCGCCGCCGTCAGGCGCCGTGCCGCCAGATAGCAGCGTCGGCGAGTTTGGCTTCGACTTCACCCGCTTCGGCATCCGGGTACCGGCAGTGCTGGTGTCGCCGCTAATCCCGGCCGGCACTATCTACCGGGTCCCGGCCGGCACGATGCCCATCGACCACACCTCCGTGCTCAAGACCATCGAGCTGCGCTGGGGGCTGCCCGCGCTCACGGCGCGCGATGCCGCTGCGCCTGACCTCGGCGGCGTGCTGTCGCTGCCGACCCCGCGTACCGACGATCCGATCGCTGGCGTGGTCGCGCCCACCGCTGCGGGGCCGAATCAGGCCGCTGGCGAGGTGTCACAGCTGGTGCAGCTGCACGCGCAGCAGATTTCTAATCTCCAGGTGCCGGACAACCTGCTGCGCGATGCGCCGCTGCTGGCCAACCAGCACACACCCGCTGACTTTGAGCATTACATCCGCGCGCGTGCGAGCACCTGGAAGGCGGCCAGGGCTGCAGGCGACGCACCCGTAGGGAGGACCTGACCGGGAACGGGGCGGCCCAGGGCGCGCCGCCCCGCTCCCTGCATCCTTTGCGTCCTGATGTCGGCAGGGATGCCTGGAATCTGCCTGTCAATGTAACGTCGGTCGGCTTTGGACCGAATCCCGGATATGCGGAAGGCACTCTGGGCGCTGGCTGTGCTGGCGGCGGTCGCGCTCGGAACCAGCGTCATTACGGCGATCGTGGAAGGATCCGCACAGGCCAGGGCGTCGCGGCAGATTGCGACCCTCGACCACGAGCAAACGGTGGATCAGAAGGAGATAGCGGCGCTGACTGGCGAACTGCACGCCGCTAAGACCGACGCCCGGCGCAAGGCAGTGACAACAGCGCAGCTGAGCATAACGGCAGTTCGCTGCGCGGCGCTTCAGCCGATTGCACGGCTCGGCTTGGCGCTCCCTTCGCCGGACCTCCTGTTGTGCTCGCGAGTACCGCAGATGCGGCCAAAGGCCAGCGTCCGGCAAGCCAGCCTGCTCTACAGTGGGCTGCCATGGCGGCACGTTCCCTGACCGAACTGGTAGCCCCGGACTGGGCCGATGCCCTCGCGCCGGTGGAGGAAAAGATCACCGAGCTCGGCGCGTTCCTGCGGGCCGAGATTGCGGCCGGCCGCAGCTACCTCCCCGCTGGTGAGAATATCCTGCGCGCTTTTCGTCAGCCGCTGGCCGACGTGCGCGTGCTCATCGTCGGCCAGGACCCGTACCCGACTCCGGGCCACCCGGTCGGCCTCAGTTTCTCCGTCGCGCCTGGCGTACGACCACTGCCTGGCAGCCTGGTCAACATCTTCAAGGAATACACGGCGGATCTCGGCTATCCGCGGCCGACTACCGGCGACCTCACCCCATGGAGCGAGGGTGGCGTGCTGCTGCTCAACAGAGTCCTCACGGTGCAACCGGGGAAGCCGGGTTCTCATCGGGGCCACGGCTGGGAACAGGTGACCGAGCAGGCCATCCGGGCCCTGGCTGCGCGCGGCGGCCCGCTCGTCGCGATCCTGTGGGGCAACGACGCGCGCAACCTCGCGCCGCTTCTCGGCAGCACGCCGAGCATTCAGTCCGCGCACCCGAGCCCGATGTCAGCTGATCGAGGTTTCTTCGGGTCGCGGCCGTTCAGCCGGGCTGATGCGTTGCTTTCCCAGCAGGGTGCTCAAGCGGTTGACTGGAAGCTGCCTTAGGTCGGACTTAGGTGAACTGGCGGTAGCCGGCGGCGGCTTCGATGATCGCGGCTGTGGCAAGCAACATGGCCTCGCTATTGGCTGGGCCGATTAGCTGAAGGCTTGCGGGGAGTCGGTCCCGGCTTGAGACTGGCAGCGCGAGCGCTGGGTTGCCGGCGAGGTTCACTGGATTTGTGAAGATCGTGTAGGGCTTGCGCGCCGCGTCTTCCAACCGGGGCGCGTAGAACGGCACTGTCGGGAGCGCCAATACGTCCACGTTTTTGAGCGCCCGTGCCATTTCGTCGCGCCACCTGGTCTGGACTGCCCTTGCTTGTGTTAGCTGGGCTGGCGTGGTCGCTGCGCCTTCAGCGAGGCGGGCCCGAACGTCGGCGCCGAGTAGGTCGCGGCGCGACGGGTCGTCCAGGAGCGCGCGGTTCGATTCGGCTGCCTCGGCGTCGATGATGACGCCGGCGGCTTCGCGCGCGGCCAGCCAGCCTGGCAGATCGATCTCGGTGACCTCGAGGCCGCTGCGGACCAGTGCGCTGTCAATCGCCGAGTCGATCACGGGGTCGACGTCGCAGCCGGCAGGCCGGAGCCGTCCGATTCGGATGGCCGGCGCCGCGTCGAGCGTGAAGCCAGGCTCGAGCAGCGTCATCCCGGCCGCGACGCCGGCCACGTCACGTGCCATCGGACCGATTGTGTCCAGGCTCGGTGCTAGCGGCCAGACGCCAGCCAGGCTGACCCGGCCGTGCGTGGTCTTCAGCCCCGTGATGCCGCAGAATGCCGCCGGGATCCGGATCGACCCGCCGGTGTCCGATCCGTAGGCGATGTCGGCTTCATCATCGGCGACAGCGACCGCGGAGCCGCTCGAGGATCCGCCCGGCACCCGGCCCGGGTCGAGTGGGTTGACCGGCGTGCCGAAGTAATCGTTCACGCCCGAGGCACCGAACGCCAACTCGTGCAAGTTCACCTTGCCGACGATCGGCACCCGGGCGGCGCGCGCTCCGGCCAGGCACGGCGCGTCCGCCACCGCTGGCACTGCGGCAGCCGCTAGAGCCTGGCTGCCCGCCGTGGTCGGACTGCCGGCCAAGTCGATGAGATCCTTCACCGCCAGCCGGACACCGCCGCGGGCGTAATCCAGCCGGGTAATGAACGTCGCCATCCGGGCAATCTATCGCCGACCGGGCTCACAGTGCCCGGCCTAGTGAAGCCAGCACAGCGACCGTCAGCCCGTTGCGTAGGGTGAATCATGGCCGCAACTACCGGCGAGACAGTCAGCGACGACGAGTTCGTGCTGCCCAGAGTGCCGGTCTCGGCGGGCGCGCTGATCTTTGATCGCCAGGGCCGGCTGCTGATCCTGAAGCCGACGTACAAATCCGGCTGGACGATTCCCGGCGGGATCATGGAGGCTGACGGCGAGACTCCGTGGCAAGCCTGCCAGCGTGAGGTGCACGAGGAGTGCCGCCTTGAGGTCACACATGGCCGGCTTGTGTGCATGGACTTCCGCCGCTGGCGCGAGGGCAATCCCGGCGGGATCAGGTTCCTGTTTGACTGCGGGACGCTGGCCGACACTGCGCTGGCTCGCGTCGTGCTCCAGCCTGAGGAGATATCGGAGCACCGGCTGGCGCCGCTAGCCGAGGCGCTGTCGTTGCTGCGTACGCCGATTCGCCGCCGCGTCCAGGCGGTACGCAAGCGTGATGGCTCGCCTCGCAAGCAGGCCATCGTCTACCTAGAGAACGGCCACCGCGTCCGCGCGGTACGCCCGGTCAAGCGAAGGCGCTGACGACCGGAGCGATCCGGCTGAGGTCGTCAGGTCCGGCCAGGTCCGGCAGGGACACGAATACTGTGCTGACCCCGCGCTCGGCCAGCAGCCGGTAGCGGCCGATGTGATCAGCGACGACGCCGGCGTGGTGCTGGCGCGCAAACGCGGCCGCGCTGATCCGGCCGCGCAGTGTCTCGACGAGCGCCGCGACATGATCCCGGTCGCGGCCGATCACAGGGACGTCGAGCACGGTGACCGCAACATCGGCCGGATCACGTCCGGCCCGCTGGCAGTGCTCGAGCAAGGTGGCAAGCCGGGCGTCAAGCATCGCCGGATCCGACGGCAGGTTGCATCCGTCACCCAGCCGGGCGGCGATCTGAAGCGTCCGGTAGCCGCTGCCGCCGACGATGACCGGGATGTCGGACACCGGCCGCGGGTAACAGGTCGTCTCGGGCAGTCGCACGCGGTCGCCGCTGTACTCCTTGGTGCCTGCCTGCCACAGGGCGCGCAGCGTCTCGATGGCCGTCTCCAGCATGTCGAGCCTGGTCGCGGGCGGCGGGAACGGGAGTCCGAAGCCGGCGTGCTCCCGGTCCCACCATCCCGCCCCGATCCCGCAGAAGGCGCGCCCGCCGCTGAGCACGTCGAGGGTGGCCGCGGCCTTCGCGATCACGCCGGGCGCGCGGAATGTAACCGGCGTGACCAGCGTTCCGAGCCGCAGTTCGGTATCCAGGCCCGCGAGCAGGCCGAGAGTTACCCACGGCTCAGGTATCGGCTCCCACGCCCGGCCGACCTGCGGGATCTGGATGAGATGATCCATCAGCGCGAGACCGGCGAAGCCCGCTTCGGCAGCGGCAAGGGCAACGGACTTGAGCCAGCCCGCCGGGTCGTCAGCCCAGCCGAACCTGGAGACCTGAAGGATGAATGCAAGCTGTGCCGGACGCGCGAGCTGCTGGCTCGCCGCTTGCCGGCTGCCGGGCGAATGCCCTGGCTCGACCGCGTGCTGCTCATCGACGCTGGTGGCCGCGTGCAGCACGAGATCCCAGCCTTCAGTGGCTACTCTCGCGGCCACCTCAGGCAGGCGGCGCAGCTGCGTGTCGAGCACCGCAGCGGGCACGGGGCGGTCGCGGGCCCTGTTGCGCGCACGGCACACTGCGGGGTCGGTCTCAAAGAGAACGGCCACGGCGGGCAGACCCGACTGTCTCGCCAGCGCCAGGTAGCCGAGCCTGCGCTCAGCGTCGAGGCCTAGCGTGTCCACCACCGTGGTCAGCCGCCTGCGCGAGCGAGTTGCGACGATCTGGTCCAGCAGTGAGAACGCGTCGACGGAGGCGTCCAGGTCGTGCTCACCACTGCCGACCACGGCCCGGAGCTGGTCAGACGACACGATCTCCCGAGCGCGGTAACGGCCAGCCGCCCAGGCCGACTTGCCAGCGGCCGCGGGTCCGACAAGCACGACGAGCGCCGGGTCCGGCACCGGGATGGCCGACTGCGCGAGATCTGGATCCACGCTCCTCAGCGTGGCAGAACGGCCGACCGACCGCCTAACGCCTGTCCGTCGCTGGCGGCCACGACTGTCGTCGGCTACCGCGCCCAGCGCCAGGCCTGATCGGGCCACCGCTCGGCGGGCCGCAGGAAATGCCGAAGGTTGCGCCATGCCTCCGCCGTGTCGGCGGTATCGCCGTGGCTGCCTCGGAAGAGGCTGACGTACTCGGCTATCTCAGCGAGGTCGTACCAGAGGCGGTACAGCGCCAGCGCATCGTCGTCGATGACTACGCCGGTCGCGGCCGTGTACGCCGCCGGGATCGACGGGTCCGCCTCGGTCAGCGCCCACAGATCCCGCTCTGGCGGGGCGAGAAGCACCGAGTCCCAGTCCACGAGCACCAGTCCGGCCGGCGTGCGGAGCACGTTCGCCGAATTCGGCTCGCCATGGGTCACGACCATCCGATCCGGCCTTGCGCTGACTGTGGCAGCCAGCTCGGCATAGGCGCCGAGCAGCGCGGTCACGGCGGGCGCGTGCGCCTCGAGCAGGTCGCGAGCGCGAGTCCCGAACGGGCCGGCCTCCCATGGCGCGGCAGTATCGCCCATCGCCTCGGTCAGGTCGGCCACCAGGGGCACGGCGAAGTCATCGGCTCGCGGCGGCTGAGCGTGCGCGGCGTGCAGCGCGGTCAGCAGTTCCAGCACTCCGTGCCGGTCATCGGCTTGGGCAAACGCGCCGTCCCGGCCCGTGATGTGCCCATCCAGATACGGGTGGACCACCACCGAGTATCGCGGCGCAATGCGGGACAGTACCCGGCCATCAGCCCGAGGCATGGGCGCAACCACGAAGTCAAGGCCCGCGTCTTGTCGCAGGGAGAGCGCCACGATGAAGGCACGTTCCAGCCTGCCGAACGCCGCGTCCGTCGTGTCGTCCGGGCTGCGCAGCTTGTCGGTCAGGTCGTCAACCGTCACGAACAGCCGACCGCCGCGAGCGTCCCCGGCCAGCCAGTGGTGGCTGCCGAAGCCGACCGCCTCGTACGTCAGCGATGTGGCGCAGAAGTCCCAGTTGTCCCGCAGGGCAGCACGGAGCGTGTCGTCCGGAAGGTCGTCAGGCCGGGTGAACACCCGGCCAAACTACTGCACGCCGGTCAGGTCGAAACCAGATCGCAGACGAAGATCAGGGTCTCGCCCGGCGCGATCGCGCGTCCGGCGCCGCGGTCGCCGTACGCAAGGTCGGGCGGAATGATCAGCTGCCGGCGCCCGCCGACTCGCATTCCCTGCACGCCCTGGTCCCAGCCCGCGATGACCCGCCCCGTCCCGAGCTGGAACTCGAGCGGTTCGCCGCGATTCCAGCTCGCGTCGAACTCCTCGCCCGTGGAATACGCGACGCCGACGTAATGGACCTGGACGGTGTCGCCAGGCTTGGCAACCGCGCCTTCGCCTTCCCAGATGTCGGTGATGTCGAGGTCGGCCGGCGGCTCGCCGCCGGGAAAATCGATCTCAGGCTTCTCGATGCTCATGCACGCCTCTCTCGTCTGGATCCGTCGAAGCGGCGCGCTGGCACCGCCACCCCCGATGCGACATATCCCCGCCGGGCAAGATTATGCGCCGGACGTTCGGACGTGTGCTGCCTGCTACCGGAACTCGCCAGCTACCGGAACTCGACAATGCCCCGGTCGATGACGACAGTGCCGTCTTCCTTGGCGGTCTGGAACTGGGCAGTTCCGTCATCGCCGGCCCAGATCGACACGACCAGTGACTCACCCGGCAGCACGGGCCTGCTGAAGCGCCCGGACATCGAGCGGAATCGCGCCGGATCGGAGCCGCACAGCTCGTGCAGCAGCACCCGGCCTGTGATCCCGTACGTGCACAGACCGTGCAGGATCGGGCGGCTGAAGCCGCCTCTCGCTGCGAAGGCGGGATCGGCGTGCAGCGGGTTCCGGTCGCCGGAGAGCCGGTACAGCAGGGCCTGCTCGGGCCTGGTCTGCTGTGTCACCTTGTAGTCGGGCGCGCGTTCTGGCAGCTCCCAGGATGGCGCGCTGCCGCGATCCCCGCCGAAGCCGCCCTCGCCGCGGATGAACGTGCTGCCGCGCGTCGTCACCATCGGCTCACCGGTGACCGCGTCCACGGCCTGGTTCTGCGTCTCGACCAGCGCGCCAGAGCCCTTGTCGTAGATCCCGGTGACCATCGCCGAGGTGCGCAGCGTGCCGTGTACTGGCAGCGGGCTGTGCAGCTCGATCGACTGCTCGGCGTGCACGAGCATCGCCCGGTCGAAGTCGCCGAGGTCGCCGGCCGTCCGGGCCTGCGCCAGCAGGACGCCGAAGGTAGGCAGTACCTGCTGCTCCACGCCGGCGGTGTTCTCGGTCGTGAACTGGAGCTCCTGCAAGGGATCGCCGAGACCCGCGCCCACGCCGATCGCGTACAGGAGCGCGTCGGTAGATGTCCAGGAGCGCTCGTGCGGCTCCCCCGGTACCCCGACGAGACTGTGATTGAGCGACATCATGGCCTCCAGGCGCAGCACGCCGGCCAACCGCATTGACACAGTCGGCCCGGCTCGGTCCAATGGCTTAGTAGAACACGCTTCTAGTATTTCGCTCCACCACTAGTTCCCGCACCCCTGGCTCACGAAGCCAGCACATGCTCGGAGGTTCTGGATGGGATTGCTTGACGGCCGGGTGGCCATCGTCACGGGCGCGAGCCGCGGCATCGGTGCCGAGATCGCGAGGCGGTTCGGCGCCGAAGGCGCGGCCGTGGCCGTCGCGGCGCGGACGGCTGAGCCCGGCACGTCGCGCTTCGCCGGCACCATTGGCGAGACGACGGACCAGATCCGAGCCGCGGGCGGCACCGCCATTGCCGTCGTCGCTGACTTGTCCAGGGCCGAAGACCGCGAGCAGCTGGTGGCCGAGACGGTCCGCCAGCTCGGCACGCCCGACATCCTGGTCAGCAATGCCGCAGTCACGTACTTCACCAAGGTCGAGGATTTCACGGCGAAGCAGTACGCGCTGATGTTCGCGGTCCAGGTCGAGGCGCCGTTCCACCTGGCCAAGCTCGTCCTGGCAGGCATGCGCGAGCGCGAGGCAGGCTGGATACTCAATATCTCCTCTGGCGCCGCCAGGCATCCAGCCATCCCGCCCGGCCCGTTCGCCGCGCGCGGCGGGACTGTGTACGGGATGTGCAAGGCCGCCATCGAGCGGTTCTCCACCGGCCTGGCGGCCGAGTTGTACGCCGACAACATCGCGGTCAACGCGCTGTCACCGACGAAGGTCGTCCCGACGCCGGGCACTGTCTACCACCACCTGACCAGCGAGGGCGACGCGAACTCCGAGCCAGCCTCGGTCATGGCCGAGGCTGCGCTCATGCTCTGCCATCGTGATCCGCAGAGCCTGACCGGTCGGATCGCATACTCGCAGGAGCTGCTGGCCGAGCTCGGCATCCCACTCCCGCAGGCCTGACGACCAGCGTGGCTCCAAGCGGCTGGGTACGGGTCGACTGCCACCTCCACACTGCGCTCTCCGGCGACGCGATCACCAGCATCGACCAGCTGGCCGAGCGCGTCGAACAGGAGCGCCTTGACGTCGTGTTCATCACCGATCACAACGTGACCGCGGCCGCCGTCGCCGCGGCCGAGCGCGGCATCGGCGCCCGGGTGCTGGTGGGCGAGGAGATCCGCACGCGCGAAGGCGACGTGATCGGACTCTTCCTGACCGAGCGGATCCCCTATGTGTTGCCGCTGGCCGAGGTGACGAGCCTGATCCGCGCCCAGGGCGGGCTCATCTACCTGCCCCATCCGTTCGATCCCGGCCGATCCAGCCTGGGCGAAGTCGCCTCCGAGTTGTGCGCGGACGGGCGCGCCGACATCATCGAGGTCTTCAACGCCAAGATCGAGCATCAGGAGCGCAACCAGCAGGCCGCGGAGCTCGCGGCGCGGTTCGGCCTGCCCGGCGGCGCTGGGTCCGACGCACACGACCCCGAGGGCATCGGCGCGGCCTACCTGGAGATGCCGGATTTCGACGGACCGCGCGAGTTCCTGTCCGCGCTGCCGGTGGCGAAGATCACCGGTGAGTACCGGCCGCACGCGCCTCGCTACGCGCGACGCCCGCAGATCTAGCCCCTGCGAGTCGCTGACCGGGTTAGTTACTCGTCGTCAACCGCTAAGGTCAAGATCCTTTTGGGCGTGTCGCAGCGAGCCGCGCCTGTCGTTGCTTGGCTACTGTCTCTGCCGTGACCGACTCGACCTGGCTAGAAACGCGGCGCGAAGACTCCGGCGAGCGACCAAGAGGCGCCCGCAGACGGCAGCGCTACCTGCCATCCGCCCAGGTCGTGCAGGAGCTCGCCAGTCTCGGCCCGGACCTTGGCAAGCTGGCCGACGAACTCAGGCAGCGGCTTAGTGACCCAGCCGACTGACTCGCGCCCGCCTGCCGCCAGAATATGACAAACTGTATAATTGGCTGGAGCCGTTGCAGTGACGAGCGCCCGGCCGCAATAGGGCGATTCGGGCGGCGGGGGTGGACTGCATGCGGGCTGCGGAAGACGCTGACTTCAGCAATTTCGTCGCCGCCTCGTCCCGGCAACTGCTGCGCACCGCTTACCTCATCGCCGATGACCTGACCGTGGCCGAGGGCCTGCTGCAGGCCGTGCTGGACCGGGCCTGCCGGCGCTGGCCGTCGATCCTGCGCAAGAACGTCGCAGAGGCATATGTCCGCCGGTTGCTCGTGCGGGCTGCCGTCGAGGCCGGCCGCCGGCGCGAGCCCCATGGCGCACCGCTAGTCGGAGATCAGCTGCCGGGAGCGCAGGATCCTGGCCTCGGCGGATTGCATGGCCAAGCAGCGTTGCTGAGCTGCGTCCGTCAGTTGCCCGCAGATCAGCGGGCCGTGCTGGTACTGCGCTATTTCGACAACCTCAGCGACGCCGCTACCGCCCGAGCGCTTGGCTGCTCGGTGCGCACCGTCCAGTCTCAGCAGAATAGAGCGATGGCGCGGCTGAGCGAGCTCGTGCCCGGCCTCGCCGGCGGCGCTAGCACGGACAGCCGGACGGGAGGGGAGCATGAGCGCGAAGCTCGGCGATGAGCTGCGGACGGCGTTTGAGGTTGCCAGCGAATTCATTGAGCCGCCTGACGGGCTCGCCGACAAGGCGCGCCATGGGAGACGCACGTGGCGGCACAGGCGGCAGGACGCAATTGCGGCATGTGCGGTGGTGATCGCGGCCGCAGGCGCGGTTTATGCGCTTTCCGGTCACTATAATTCCAAGCCGGTGCCTGAGCCGCCGGGTCCGCGCGTAGTTTTGCAGACGCGGTATCCGGTGTCGGAAGCCGCGGTCAGCGGCCAGTATGTCTACCTGGCGTCGAGCCAGCGTTCCCTGGTGGCGGCCTATAACCGGTTCACCGGCAAGCTGGTCCGACGCGTCAGAGTTCACGGCAGCCCAACCTGGCTAGCTATCGGCCCACGCAGGCTCGTCTGGGTTGGCATCGTTGGCGACAGAAGCCCGGACATGATTCTGCTGCTGAGCCCCGATCTCGGCCGACGCGCGGCAGCCGGATCGCCGGCACCCGGGCCGCTCGTGCCCACGAGCCGGCAGACGGCCCTAACAGCGGCTCCTTACGGCGTCCTGGAAGTGCACATGCCGGCGCCAGGGCAGCAGGGCGTGGCCTCTGTGCGCCAGGAGCGGGACAGCCGGCTGGGAGCGGGGCTCACCACCGCACCAGGCAACTGGGCGGGGCTGCTCGATGGCCGGGTGGCTGTGCAGGTCACCAATGGATACGGGTACGGCAGTCACCTCGTGATCGCTGGCGAGCCCGGCGTGACGTTCGGTGGCGCCCCGCAGCAGCAAGTCGGGGCGGTCGCCAGAGCCGGCGACTCGCTGTGGGCACAGACTTTCGCCATCACGAATTCTCGGGTGGCCTTGCGGGGGCCGCTGGTCCGGCTCGACGGCCAGCTGCGGCCGACGACACCGGTTTCCATCCAGCGCAACCCGGTGCTGGCCAAGAGCGAGAACGTCTGGTCCGCTGGGAGCGCGGTATGGGTATCTACCAGGGCGCCTGGTCACGCGCTCGTCTGTTTCGCTACCCGCTCTGCGGCGGGGCCAGTCATCACGGTGCGGGCGGACGGAACCATTGCCTCTGTAGTGGCCACCCCCGGCACTGCTTACGTGACCACGCTCACGGGCGTTTCTCGCGGACGGTCGGTTGTGACTAGCTATCCGATCCCGGCTGCCTGCCGATAGCGCGGGCGCAGCGACGCAGGACCACGGCCACGGGATC
>DATHPF010000142.1:0-4725 GCA_035484155.1 Streptosporangiaceae bacterium | reverse complement strand
GTCGTCGAGAAACACCGGACAGAACGACAATGTCAGGTAACCGTGCGCAATCGGGCCGCCGTAGGGACCCTTCGCGGCGCGCTCGGGCTCGACGTGGATCCACTGATGATCATGGGTGGCGTCGGCGAAGATGTTCACCTGATGCTGGGTGATCGCATGCCACTCGCCCGTCCCGATCTCCCGGCCGACCATACCGAGCAGGTCAGCCGGCTTGCTCAACTGGATGGTCATCTCGCTCCAATCCGGCTAGCCCGACAGGCCGTTCCTGATCGCATTGGCGTACATCGAGACCACATCGGTCACGAATTTGGTGTGCGAGCGGGCGACAGCTTGCAGCCAGTCAAGCTGGCTGCTGCCTGCGATCTTGGTTTCGAAGTCGGCCATGTCCCGGAGGGCTTGCTCGTACCCGTCGACCGCGCTGGCCCGGGCGAGGACCTGCTGGTTGAGACTGCGGACGCGCTGCGCAGCGGCCTCGCAAGCACCCCGGTCACAGGTACGTCCGACGCGGCCTCGCCGGCGGTCTTGACGAGCGCGTCGGTCGCCTCCTCGATGAACTTCGCGTGTACCTCCGCAAGCACCTGCACCCATTCCACGGGCTGCTTCAGATCGGCAGGGTTGTCCGCCAGGCTGCGCAGGGCCTTCTCGTGTGCGCCGGCCAGGCCGCCGCCGGCGTTCCTGGTGGCCGTGAGCATTCGCTCGGTCAGCTGATTGATCCGTGTGACGGCTGCTTCGGCCTGCTGCGTAATCGGTGTTTCCGACATCGTGAACAGATCCTTTCCCGTCTTCGCTGGTGAAATCTCAGCTCTCGACGATATAGGTGCCGGGCGCGTCGGCCAGCGGAGCCAGCCCGGTAGTGCCGAGTTTGGCCGGGCTCGGCTTCTGCGGACCGCCGCGCTCGGTGAGCTAGCCGAGATAGTCGTCCCACCAGCTGCTCTGTTCAGTGCCGGACGTCTGCGTCCATTGCCCGACTTCCGCGAGCTTCTCGTCTCCCACCCGGTAGCCGGCCTTTGGGTTGCCAGGCGGGTTGACGATCGCCGCGATATGCCCGCTGGTGGACAAGATGAACCCGCTGTCGCCGCCGAGCAGCTCATCGACCATGGTCGACAGTCGACGGTCCACCCTAGGGGCTTGCCGGCCAGGCTGGCGATGAACTCGACGCCGGGGCGGTCGGGCAGCCAGCGTCGCAACGGGCCAGCCCCTACGTCGACCAGGAACTGGTCGAGGGACGCCGCCGCGTTGGCCTGTGCAGTTGCCATCGCCGATCTCCAGGGTGAGATACCGATGCCCGCGTGGTGGTAAGGGTGTGTTCGCTATGACATTGCCCTCCCTGGTGGGGGCCGTCGATGGCTGGTGCGACAATACGGCGCCAGATCCGCGGTGGTGGCGCACAACTCTGGGCCGTGACCGACGACAGCCTGACGTCGCGCGTCGTACCGTGGGGTCATGGCCAACCGCGCGGTCACTGCCTGGCCAACTACACCTCCAATCCGCTCTTCCGCGCCCGGCTGGCGAAGCCCCCCGAGGAGGACATGCAGGCTGCGGTACTGGAGTGGGTACGGATCTTCGGTAACTCGCTGTACATCCCGGTTTCAGGTCCGGCCCGCGGTCCAGGCGCCGGGTTCACCGCGCGTTTGAAAGTCGCGTCATCGCCGGCTAGCGCCGACCTGGCGCACTGCCCCGGCGGCCTGCCGTGCCGCCACGAGAATCGGATCCCACACCGGCGCGAACGGCGGAGCGTACGCGAGGTCCAGGGCGGTCATCTCTTCGACTGTCATGCGGTTCCACAGCGCCGTCGCGGCCGTGTCGATCCGCTTGGCCGATCCCTCATGGCCGACGATCTGCACGCCCAGCAGACGTCCGGTGGAGCGTTCAGCAGTCATCTTGACGTTCATCCGGTGGGTACCCGGGAAGTAGCCGGCCTTCGTAGTGGACCGCACGGTTACGGTCACGTATTCGAACCCGGCGCATGTGGCGTCGCGCTCGCGCAGCCCGGTCCGGGCGATCTCCAGATGACACACCTTGCTCACCGCTGTGCCGACCACCCCGGGAAATGTGGCGTAGGAGCCGGCCAGATTGTGCCCGATGACCCGGCCTTGCTTGTTGGCGTGGGTGCCGAGCGCCACATGCTGGTACTGACCAGAGACCAGGTTCAGGACCTCCACGCAGTCGCCGCCCGCCCAGATATGGTCGTGGCCGAGAACCTGCATCTGCACGTTCGTGCGCAGGCCGCCGTGATCGCCCAGCGGCAGGCCGGCCTCCTGGGCGAGCGAGGTGTTCGGCCGTACCCCGAGGCCGAGGACGACGACGTCGGCCGGGATTGAGCCGTCGGCGGTCAGCACCGAGCGGATCCTGTGGTTATTGTCGGTCTCGAATCCGATGACGGCTGTGTCGGTGCGCACATCGATGCCGATATCTTCCATGGCCCGGTTTACCGCCGCACCCATGTCCGGGTCGAGCGTGGTCATCGGCTGCGCCGCCTGATCGACGACGGTCACCGCGACCCCGCGTCGCACCAGTGCCTCGGCCATCTCCACGCCGATGTACCCTCCGCCGACCACCACGGCCCGCCGCGGCTGCGCACGGTGCAGATCCGCCAGGAGCGCGGCACCATCGTCGAGAGTCTGCACGCCGAACACGCCGACGGCGTCCACGCCGGGCAGCGGCGGTCGCACCGGGACCGCGCCGGTCGCGATGACCAGCGAGTCGAAGCCCTCCCAAAACGACCGCCCGGCGGCGAGGTCATGAGCGAGCACCCGTCCGGCCGCGAGGTCGATCTTCTCTACCTCGGTGCGCATGCGAAGGTCGATGCCGTTGCGCCGGTGCGCGTCCGGCGAACGGGCGACCAGACGCTCCGGCCCGTCGATGTCACCGGCCACCCAGTACGGGATCCCACAGGCCGAGTAGGAGCTGTGCGCGCCGCGCTCGAACGCGACGATCTGGATCGCGTCGCCCGCGATCCGCTTGGCCTGCGAGGCCGCGCTCATCCCGGCCGCATCCGCCCCGATGACAACAATCCGCTCGGTCATGGGATCAGTACACCCCACTGCTCTGGCCGCTCCGTCGCGTGCGTCGCCACCGGTCAGGCCGCCCCGGTGGTGGTCCGGATCTCGGTTCCCGCCCGGACCGCCCTGGTGACCGGGGTCTTCTCCGCGATCTCGGCCAGCTTCGCGCGCTGGTCGTCGTCGACGCCGTGCAGGGTGATCAGCCGGTCGATCCACCTGGTGTTCCGGTCTCTGACGACGTAGGTCAGCTCGACATCCACGCGTACCAGCGGCCAGCTCTGATGTTCGGCGTACATTCGCAGCGTGATCGCGGTGCAGGCACCGAGCCCGGACAGCAGCAGGCCGAATGGAGTCGGACCGGTATCGGCACCGCCACGGTCGACCGGTTCGTCGCCGCGCAGCGCATGGCCCTCCGTGTTGATACGCACACCGTACGGCGTTTCCTCACTTGTCACCGTGGCGGTGGCGATGGTGTGGTCACGGTCGCCGCTCATCACGCCAGCCTCACTTTGCCTCCCAGCCGAAACCCTCGTCGCGCGGCGCCGAGCACAGCTCCATCGTCACGGTGATGAAACCCGCCGTCTATGTTCCCTGGTATCAAGTCCTACCGTGGATATTGTGCGGTGGGGATCTGCCGTTGTCCTGACCGCCCAGCCGAGCGCCAGATCCCTGTGCTCGCGGATATTTGCGCCGTGGTCAACCCTGCATTGAAGTACTGCAGTCAGCGCGACGCGGCCCGCACTGGCGGTCGCCGGGCTGACCAGCGTCGCAATATCCATAACGAGATCGAGATCGGCTACGACGCCGAACGTACGAGCCCACTTGGAGAACCCGCACATGGCTGTTCCGCTGACCGGCGTCGTGCCGGTTGTGCCGACGATCTTCCACGACGACGAGACTGTTGACCTGGGCGGCACGGCACGCGTCGTGGACTACCTGATGGACGCCGGGGTCGATGGGCTGTGCCTGCTCGCCAACTATTCCGAGCAGTTCTCGCTGACCGACGCCGAACGCGACGCGATCGCCCGCACGCTCCTGGAGCGGGTCGCGGGACGGCTCCCCGTGATCGTCACCACCAGTCATTACAGTGTCCGGGTCGCCGCCGCGCGCAGCCGCGCCGCGCAGGACATGGGCGCGGCGATGGTGATGATCATGCCGCCCTTCTTCGGGGCCACCCTCACGGTTGCCGGGCCCGCGGTGATCGGGTACTTCAAGCAGGTAGCAGACGCGATCCACATCCCGGTCATGGTGCAGGACGCGCCCTTGTCCCCAACGCCGTTGCCGGTAAGCCTGCTGATCGACCTGGTCCAGCAGGTGCCCCAGGTGCAGTACGCCAAGATCGAGGTGCCGCAGGCCGCGGACAAGCTGAACTCACTAGTCAGCGCCCTGGGCGACAGCCTGCCTGGCCCCTTCGACGGCGAGGAGTCGGTCACCTTGATCCCGGACCTGGACGCCGGGGCAAAGGGCACCATGCCAAGCTCGATGGTCCCCGCCGAACTCGGCCCGGTCGTCCGCCGCTATCTCTCGGGTGACCGGGCCGGCGCCGTGAGCGCCTGGGAAGACCTACTACCGCTCATCCATTTCGAGAACCGCCAGTGCGGACTGCGCGCGCAGAAGATCCTGCTGGCCGAGGGCGGCATCATCACCTCGGACCGGACGCGCGCGCCGTTCGGGCCGGTGTCGCCCAGGACCCGCCGCGGCCTGATCGAACTGGCGGCAAGAC
>DATHPF010000141.1:0-2449 GCA_035484155.1 Streptosporangiaceae bacterium | reverse complement strand
ACATCGGCGGTGGCGGGCAGGCCACCGGAGCACGGAGCGACGGCGCCGTCGAGAGCCCGGTCGAGATAGCGCCCGACGGCCTGATGCGGCTGTGGATGCCGCACCGGCTCGCCTACATCAAGGGCGAGAACAAGCCCGCCGGCGGCGGCGACGCTGACTGCCCGTTCTGCGAGATCCCGAAGATGAGCGACGAGGACGGGCTCATCGTCGCGCGCGGCGACCAGGTGTACGCGGTGCTCAACCTGTACCCGTACAACAGCGGTCACCTCATGGTCGTCCCGTACCGCCACGTCGCCGACTACACCGAGCTCACTGAGGCCGAGACGGCTGAACTGTCCGAGTTCACCAAGCGCTCGATGACGGCGCTGCGGGACGCCTCGCAGGCGCAGGGGTTCAACATCGGCATGAACATGGGCAGTGTTGCCGGCGCCGGCATCGCATCACACCTGCATCAGCACGTAGTACCGCGCTGGGGCGGCGATGCCAACTACATGCCGATCGTCGGCCACACGAAAGTCCTGCCGCAACTCCTAGCCGACACCAGGGTCATCCTCGCGGCCGCCTGGCCTAAGGCCGCATAACCCCCGCATTGCCGGCGCCGGCCCGTAGCGAGGCAGCCAGGGCAGAGAAATGGCTGCCTCACCACGGGTCGTCCCCGGCCACGCGGTCACCCCGACATGATCAGAAGCCTCGATTGGCCCGCGCGGCGCTCCACTGCGCCTGAATTGCGCGTTTTGTGCGATCGGCGCCCAACCGGATACGTCATGGCTGCCGATCTACTGCGGATACAGCAGCAGCAGGGTTCCAGCCATGCGGTTAGCAGAAGTACGAAGACGACCGCGCGCCAGTCAGCTCTGATCTATCTAGGCCTTTTGCCCTGATCTGTGATGGTGGCTCAGCAGGCCGGGGGTGGGCGGGCCCGAGGCAGCCGTTTCCGTTTGGCTGCCTCGGCGTCCGTCCACTCCCGGCCCGGCCCACAGGCGAAAGGGTCAGCCCTTCTCCGCCGCCGCGACCTTGTCGGCGAGGTGTGACGGCAAGGGCTCGTAGCGCAGGTAGGACCGCGTGAAGGAGCCGGTGCCGTGTGACATCGAGCGCAGGTCGATGGCGTAACGGGTCACCTCGAGCTCGGGTATCTCGGCCTTGACCAGGGTGCGGCCGCCGGCCACTGGCTCGGTGCCAAGCACACGGCCGCGCCGGGACGACAGATCCGACATGACCGCCCCGACGTAGTCGTCGGCAACCAGGACGGAAACCTCATCGACCGGCTCAAGCAGAAGCACCTGGGCTTTCGCGGCAGCGTCGCGGAGGGCGGCGCGGCCAGCTTTCTGGAACGCCATGTCCGAGGAATCGACCGAGTGGGCCTTGCCGTCGAACAGCGTGACCCGCACGTCGACCATCGGATAGCCGGCCAGGACGCCTTGCTCCAGCTGAGACCGGACGCCTTTCTCTACCGACGGGATGAACTGGCGCGGCACCACGCCGCCGACGATCTTGTCGACGAACTCGAAGCCGCCGCCGGAACCGAGTGGCTCGACCTCGACGCTGCAGATCCCGTACTCGCCATGACCGCCGGACTGCTTGACGTTGCGGCCGAGGCCCTGGGCCTTCGCCGCGACGGTCTCGCGCAGCGGAACCCGCAGCTCGACCGTCTCGACCGCCACGCCGTACCGGCTGGACAGCCGGTCAAGCAGCAAGTCGGCGTGCGCCTCGCCCATGCACCACAGCACGAGCTGGTGCGTCTCGGGGTTGTTCTCCAGCCGCAGGGTCGGGTCCTCGGCCACGAGCCGGGCCAGGGCCTGCGACATCTTGTCCTCGTCGGCCTTGGACTTGGCCTGGATCGCCACGGGCAGCAGCGGCTCGGGCATCGCCCAGGATTCCATGAGCAGCGGCTTGTCCTTGTCCGACAGCGTGTCGCCGGTCTCGGCCGTGGCCAGCTTCGCCACCGCGCAGATGTCCCCGGCCGCGCAGCTTGCCATCGGCCGCTGCTGCTTGCCGAGTGGCGAGGTGATCGCGCCAACCCGCTCGTCCTCATCGTGGTCGGCGTGCCCGCTAGCCGCGCGGCCGTGCCCGGACACGTGCACGACGGCGTCTGGCCGCAGCGTGCCGGAAAAGACCCGGACCAGGCTGACCCGGCCGACGTAGGGGTCCGAGGTCGTCTTGACGACCTCGGCCAGCAACGGGCCCGACGGGTCGGACGACAGCCCGCCGACGGAGTTACCGTCAGCGGTCGTGACCGGTGGCAGCGGGTGCTCGGCTGGTGACGGGAACGCCTGGGTGATGACCTCCAGCAGTTCCGCCATGCCGATGTGGTGCGGGGCCGAGGAAGCCAGCACCGGGTAGAAGCTGCCGCGCGCCACGGCTTTCTCCAGGTCCTCGATCAGGCCCTTGACGTCCAGCTCGGCACCGGAGAGGTAGGAGTCCATCAGGGACTCGTCCTCGCTCTCCTGGA
>DATHPF010000140.1:0-8264 GCA_035484155.1 Streptosporangiaceae bacterium | reverse complement strand
GCGAGAAGGAGCGTGAACCATGAGTACCACTAGCGCAGGACAGCCAGCGGTGACGCACACCGAGCGAGCTCCGCTGTCGCTGAACCAGGAGTTCGTCTGCCTCTTCGACTCCGGCGGCGAGGACGGGCCGTTTGGTCCGCACTACCACATCGTTGAGGCGTGGCGCGTCAGCGGGCAGGTCGATGCCGCCGCGATGCGACACGCACTGCGCGCCGTCGTGGAGCGGCACGAAGCGCTGCGCACCGTGATCGTGCGCGACGGCGACGAGAAATACCAGGAGATATATCCGGTTTCGATGCCTGAGCTGTCGGTCCGCGACATAACCCCCGAGCCGGGGAAGTCACGCGATCAGCAGGCCCAGGAGCTAATCAGGGAGCTCGAGAACGGCGAGATCGAAGCGGATCAGCCGCCCCTCATTCGGGCAGTGCTCGCCAGGTTCGACGACCAAGACTCGGTGCTCGCCCTGATGACGCACCACATCGCCACAGACGGCTGGTCGGTACGGGTGATCATCCGCGACCTGGTCAACCGCTACGCAGCCCAGAAGGGCTTGGACATACCTGAGCTGCCGGAGGCACCGCAGTACCGAGAGTTTGCCGCCTGGAGCCGCGAGGCACCCGACGCCCAGTCGGCGGCCGCCATCGAGTACTGGCGCAAAACCCTGTCGGGCGCCCGGATCAGCGCGCTGCCCACCGACTTCGCCCGGTCGGCCGGCGTGCCGCATTCGACCGGTGCGTACCGCTTCTCGATTCCTGCCGACCTGGCCTCGGCCGCGACGAAGATGGCCGCTGAGAGCCGGAGCACGACGGCCATCGTGCTGCTCGCCGCGTATCAGGTCGTCGTACAGCGCAAGCTCGGGTCCAAGGACGTGATCGTGGCGACCTTTACCCCTGGCCGCGGTGGCCGGCTGTTCCAGGACACCGTCGGGTCGTTCTTCAACTTCATCCCGCTGCGTACCGAGCTCACCGGATGCGCGACGTTCCGTGAAGTGCTTGATCGGACCCGCCGGACCTGCCTTGACGCCTACTCTCGTGACATTCCGAGCATCCACATCTTCGGGCTGGCGCCTGAGCTGATGGGGCCGGCCATGACCGATAACGCGGCCGCCGCGGTGTTCCAGGTATTCCCCGACCCCGTCATGCTCGCCGATAACACCCCCGGCAACCTGAAGATCGTCGAGATATCGCGGGAGCCACGGGGCCAGGAGCGGACCTCGGCCATGCCGGACGGGATGCTGTGGACGCTGAGCAACGCGCCGTCGGGCGACATGGTCGGAGCGATCACGTTCAAGCGCAACCTGTTCAGCGATGCGACCATCGGCGCGATGGCGGAGGAGTTCTTGGACGTGCTCCGCCAGGCCCTGTCGTCGCCCGACGCACCGCTTCAGCTCGGCTAAGCGACAATGGCCCGGGCTGGCGCTTGCGGGCCAGCCCGGGCCCTGGTGTGTGGGCCCCGGTCAGGGGTCAGTCGTCGATGGATGAATACGCCAGGGTCCAGAAATCGCGGTAGATCTCCGGCGGGGTGAAGACGAACTTCGCGCAGCCGGTCATCAGGATCATGTCCAAGTCCTCGCTGGGGTCGGCGTACCAGACCGAGCCGAGCCCGCCATTCCAGCCGAACCGCCCGGCGGGCTCGCCGAAGCCGTCCCGCTTGGTGACGACCGACGTGCCGAGGCCCCAGCCGTGGTTCGCGAAATAGGGGGCGAACGGGCCGGACTCCTGCTTCTGCTCGGCCGTGAGCTGGTCGGTGGTCATCATCTCGATCGATGTCCTGGACAACAGCCGCCCGCCGTCGTACCTGCCCTGGCGCAGCATCATCTCTCCGAACGCGAGGTAGTCCGGTACCGTCGAAACCAGGCCACCGGCCCCGGAGGGGAACGCCGGCGGCTGACTCCACTTGCTGTCGGCGACGGCGTCGTAGACGTCAACCCCGTTGTCGTGGTAGCCGGTGGCAAGCCGGGCCCGGCTTGCCGCCGGCACGCTGAAGCCGGTGTCAGCCATCTTCAGCGGCTCGAATATCCGCTCACGCAGGAATTCATCGAACGGCTGACTTGCGGCGCGCGCGACCAGCACGCCGAGCACGTCCGAGCCGGTGTTGTACATCCAGCCAGCGCCGGGTTGATGCATCAGCGGCAGCGTGCCGAGGCGGCGGATCCACTCGTCAGGCGGAGGTGGCATCGTCGGGGCTGGCGGACCCTGGCCCAGTTGCAGGTCTTCCATCGCCTGCTGGATGGGATAGGTGCCGGGCGGAGCGATGACCATGCCGAGACCCCAGACGAACGTGAGCAGGTCACGCACGGTGATCGGTCGGCTGGCAGGCACCGTGTCGTTCAGCGGGCCGTCCGGATTCCGCATCACCACGCGGTCGGCCAGTTCGGGCAGCAGTCGGTCCACCGGGTCCTCTAGGCGCAGCATGCACTCCTCTACGCAGATCATCGCCGCGGCCGCCGTGATCGGCTTGGTCATCGAGGAGATACGGAAGATCGTGTCATTGTGGACTGGGGTGCCATCCAGGTCGGCCGCGCCAATCGGCTCGATCAGCGCGTCGCCTCGCCGGCTCACCGCCAGCACGAGCCCGGGTACCTCGCCGCGTTCGACGTAGCCCGCCATCACATCGCGCATGCGCGCAAGCCGCGATTTCGACAATCCGCTGCCGCTCATGTCCTGTTCCCTCCATTAAATTTTCTAACCAGCCTTGGGGAGGAACCTGGCCAGACTCCGGCTCTGCCCTGTAGATGTAAGCCCATCTTGAGCAGGCGCTGTCCCTTTCGCCGGTCGTCCATTCCCGACGGTGACATTGCGGTGCCTGGCGGCGCATCTCCCTCATTGCGTCGCGGCGGTGCCGCGGCAATCAGAGAGAGGCACCTGATGGCACCGCGCTGTTAACGTCACCCACTGGACGCATGCGATTCCTTAAAACCCGCTCATGACGGGGGGTAGAAAGGATCTTGGCTATGCTTTCTCGCTGTCGCCTGCTTGCGCTTATCGCCGCAGCCGGGCTCATCCCCCTCGGCTTGAGCGGCCCTGCCGCGGCCGCCCAATCACAGACCAGAGCAGTCAAGGCAGAACAGTCGGTACTGACCGCGGCGCAGGTCCGTCGGCTGGCTGCCCACGCAACAGACCGCTCGATCATCATCTTCAAGGACCAGTTCCCTAACCTGCCCATGCGAGGATCCACCGAGCGTCTGCGGGTCAGCGCGGTTAAGGCCGCGCAGGCGCCGGTGCTGGCCGAACTGGCCCGGCTGCACGCGACCCACGTGCAGAGCTTCCAGATCATTAACGCGATCGCGGCGACGATCTCGCCGGCCGAGGTCCAGCGGCTGCGGGCGAACCCGGCGGTCCGGGCGGTCGAGCCCGACGCGGTCGAGCATGCCACGCCGCAGGACGCCGCGACGACTGACGCTGCCGTTTCGGCTGCTGTGAGCCTGGCCGCCGACCGTGGCACGGCTGACGACCCGTCGCAGCAGATCTGCCCGACAAATCCGGCCCATCCGCTGATCGAGCCCGAGTCGCGGGACCTCATGAACGTGGGCGCCGCCAACCAGATCGCGGACGGGACCGGCATCAAGGTCGGGCTCATATACGACGGCATCGACCCGAACAACCCCGACCTCATCCGCAAGGACGGCCAGCACGTCATCACCGACTACCAGAGCTTCAGCGGTGAGGACCCCGGCGGGCCCACCTCCGGTCTCGCAATGTACTTTGCGGGCCTCATCGCCGCACAGGGCAACGAGGTCTACGACCTGTCGAAGTACGTCAACAAGGCGCACCCGCTGCCGGCTGGCTGCACCATCAAGATCGAGGGCATCGCCCCGGGGGCGAGCCTGGCCGAGCTCAACCCGTTCGGCAACGACCAGGCGGTGTTCAACTCGGAGATCGTCCAGGCGATCCAGTACGCGGTCACCGTGGACCACGTCAACGTGCTCGTCGCGCCCTTCGGCGGAGCTCCGGTGCCGAACACCGAGAATGACCCAGGAGCGCTGGCTGACCAGGCCGCCATAGCCGCCGGCGTGGTGGTCGTCTCCGTCACCGGCGACAGCGGCGCGAGCGGCACCAACATCGAGTCGCCTGGCGGCGTCCCCGGGGTGATCGGGGTCGGCGCGACCACCTCCTTCCAGGTTTACCGCCAGACCGACCTGAACGGCCCGACCCTGGGGACGAGCGGCTGGGAAAGCGACAACGTCAGCGCGGACAGCACGACCGGCGTCAACGAATACGGTCCCCGCACCATGGACGTGGTCGCTCCCGGCGACAGCCTCTGGGGGCTGTGCGGCACCGACACCAACAGGTTCTTCGCCTGCACCGATCCCGACAACGGGTCCTCGCCGGGGATCACGAACCAGATCTCCACCGCTGATTCGGCATCCGAGGTCGCCGCGGTGGCCGCGCTGATCATGCAGGCCTACGCCAAGACGCACCACGGCGCACTGCCGTCGCCTGCCCTGGTCGAGCGAATCCTCGTCAGCACGGCCACCGACCTGGGGGCGCCGGCCGACCACCAGGGCGCCGGGCTGGTCAACGCGCTCAAGGCCGTGCAGCTCGCCGAGTCCGTCGACAGCACCAGCCCGCAGGGCAGCACCCTGCTGGTAAACCAGACGAGCCTGAACGCGACCGTGAACGCGGGGCAGAGCCACACGTTCAGCGTCGGGGTCACCAATGAGGGCCGCGCGTCCCAGACCGTCACCCCAACGGTGTCCGGCAACCCGGCCGTGGTATCCACTGACACCGGAACGGTCACCCTCAGCTCGTCCAGCGCGACGTTCACCGACGGCGGGGGCAACACCGACTACTACGAAGTTCACAAGTTCGGCGTGCCGGGCGGGACCGGCTACCTGAACGGCGACATCACCTGGGACGCCGCAGGCATCAAGGGAGCGGCGTTCGAGGAACTGTTCGACCCCCAGGGCAAGCTCGCCGCGTACTCGAGCCTCGACGGGAGCCAGAGCGGGTTCGGACATGTGGAGGTGAGCAAGCCCGACGCGGGCACATGGACTGCGGTGATCTACACCGCGAGCAACGCCAAGTACTTCGGCGCAGTCAAGTTCTCCTACGCCACCGAAGACTTCCGCACCGCCGGATCGGTCTCGCCCGCGTCGCAGACGCTCGCGCCCGGGCAGTCCGGCACCTTCTCCGTGACCGCCACCGCCGGCCAGGCAGGCGACGAGGCGTTGAGCCTGCACCTGGGTACCGGCAGCAGCACCGACGGGGCCATCCCGATCGTGCTGCGGGCACTCGTGCCGGTCTCCAGCGGCGGCGGCTCCTTCGCGGGCATCCTGACCGGCAACGGTTCGCCCGGCGGCAGCACCGCGAGTAACGGCCAGGAGCTCACCTACCAGTTCAACGTGCCGCCGGGCGAGCCGTCGCTGAACCTCGGCATCGCGCTGCGCGACTCTGACTACGTGCTCGAGGGAGCCCTGGTCGCCCCCGACGGCCAGTCGCTGGATCTGCAGTCGACCGCCAACAACGCGAACAAACCGGGCCCGGCTATGCAGTTCTTCGAGCGCACGCCGACACCCGGGCTGTGGACCATGTCGCTGCTGACCTTCGCGCCGCTCGACGGGGCGCACCTGAGCGAGCCGTTCACCGGGACGATCTCGTTCACCCCGCCGGCGGTGACCAGCAGCGGGCTGCCGGATTCGCGGGGCACGGTGCTCCCGGCCGGCAAGGCGGTCACCGCGACGATCGCCGTGACCAACACCAGCAGGATCGCCAAGGACTTCTTCGCGGATCCACGCCTGAACAGCCTGGCGCACCTGACTCTGCTCGGTACCAACGTGGTGGGCGGCACGACGTTCGACAAGGCGCAGCTCAGCGTCCCGGAGCCGCTGACGGCGACCGTTAACCCGCACTGGGTGGTGCCGACCGACACCAGCAGGCTCACCATTACCGCCCGCTCCACGCTGCCGATCACCTTCGATATCAACTCCGACAACAACGATCCCGAGGAACTCGGCGTCCCGTCCGGCGACAACTCGGTCGCGGTGGCCAACGCGCCCGAGCTCTCGCCGGGGCAGGAATGGGCCGCTCCCGAACCCACCTGCCCGTGCGCGGCCGCGGTTACCGGAACGACGAACATGGTCGCGGTCGCCGTCACCAACGCGTTCGACGGCGCCATCACCTCCAGCACCGGCGACGCCTGGGCCCTGGCCGTCAACGCCAGCGCTCCCTACAAACCGCTGACGCTGGCCCCCGGCCAGTCCGGCACGATCACGCTCACCATCACCCCGAACGCGGCGAAGGGCACCGTGGTCAGCGGCTTCATCGCCGTAGACACGTTCAACAGCGCGACCACCAGTGGTGACGAGCTCATCAACATCCCCTACAGCTACACGGTCGGCTAGCCGCTCGATCATGCCCGGCCCCGCGTCAATGGTGGCGCGGGGCCGGGCAATGTCGAAGGTGTGCGGCTACGCGGCGTCGCCGCAAGGTGAGTGAGTCAGGGTGCCCCGTTACCAGGGAGAAGTCTGTGGAAACCGTGAAGACCCCGTCGCGAACCGAGCTTGTCCAGCGGGTGGCCGATATCGCGCCCGTGCTGCGCGCGAATGCGCTGTGGGGCGAGCAGAACCGGCGCCTGGCCGACGAGGTGGTCGACGCGATGATCGGTGCGGGCGTCCTGCGCATGCTGGTTCCCACGCAATACGGCGGCTACGAAAGCGACATGCAGACGATCGTCGACGTGGGCATCCAGCTCGGCCGGGCAGACGGGTCGCCGGCCTTCTGCGCGACCGCGTGGTGGGCGCAGTGCTGGGCGGTCGCGCACTTTCCCGACGCGGTCCAGGATGAGATCTTCGGAGACAGCCCGGACGTGCGGATCTGCGGCACCCTGGTCCCGAACGGCAAGGGTGAGATCACCAAGGACGGCGTCATCGTGTCCGGTGAGTGGGGCTTCAACAGTGGCGCCTGGCACAGCCAGTGGAAATTCTTCTCGACGTTCGCGCTCAACCCGGCGGGCGAGATCGAGCCGATCGCGTGTGTCGTGCCGATCAGCGAGCTGGAGATCGTCGACGACTGGGATGTCGCGGGCCTGCGCGGGACCGGCAGCATCACGCTGGTCGCCAAGGACGTGTTCGTCCCGCGGGAGCGGTTCCAGTGGATGAGCCAGGTCGCACGCCAGGAATACGACTCCGAGCGGAACGCCGACTCGCCCTGTTACCGCGGCCCGATCATCGGGGTGCTCTCGAACATCAACACCGGCAAGCAGGTCGGGCTGGCGCAGGCCGCCAGGGAGGCGTTCCTCGAGCGGATCCACCGCCGCACCATCCAGCACACCAACTACGCGACGCAGGCCGAGTGGCCGGTCACCCACCTTCAGGCGGCGGAGGCCGACCTAAAGATCGACGAGGCCGAGTACCACGCCCGCAGGCTCGCGGCCCTGGTGGACCACAAGAACTTGAGCAACGCGCCGTACACGATGCGCGAGCGGGCGTACTGCCGGGTCGCGGTCGGCCGGGTGTCACAGCTCTGCTGTGACGCGGCCAATATCTACAACATGGCCAACGGCGCGAGCGGCATTTACACCTCGATGCCCATCCAGCGCATTCAGCGCGACCTCCAGGCGATCAGCCTGCACGCCGTCAACATGCCGGTGAAGAACTACGAGCTCTACGGCCGGGTCCTGTGCGGCCTGGAGCCGAACACCTTCTTCATCTAGTCGGCTGCGACTCGGCGAGGAGCCCTACGTAGCCGATGTCCACGATCCGCTGAGCGCGGGAGGAGTACAGCTCCTGATCGTCCGGGGCGAACGTGCCCAGCCCGTCGACGTACCGGTTGAACATGCAGAACGCGGCGGCGATCAGCACGCAGTCATGGATCTCGGTGTCGGTCGCTCCCTGGGCACGTGCAGCGTCCGCCAGGTCTTGTGTCACCGACAGCCCGCCCTTCTGCACCGCGGCCGCGATGTCCAGTAGCGCCCTGAGCTTAGGCGACACCGGCGCGTCCGAGACATCGGTGCAGACCTGCCGCACCAGCGGCATCCCTTCGGGAAGCTGGGCCGCCGCGTAGGCCGAATGCGACGAGCAGCAGTACTTGCACTCGTTTAGCGAGGACACGTAGGACGCGATTAGCTCCCGCTCACCCCTGGTCAGGGTGTTCGGCTCGACCAGCAGGACTTCCACCAGCTCGTTCAGCGGCCCTGCCGTCTCCGGCCTGAACCGGAACAGGCCTCGGATGCCAGGCTCGTCTGAGTTAAGAGTGATGTGCGCCAAGACGGGCTCCTTGAGTCGGGCGGTACGGATGCTCACCGCGCAGCATCGGCTACGCCTG
>DATHPF010000139.1:0-1591 GCA_035484155.1 Streptosporangiaceae bacterium | reverse complement strand
AGGCGGTTCGGCCTTGGAAGGGAGTGCGACTATGGTTCTGCTCCGTCAGCTGCTAGGTGACGTGCTGCGCCGGCTGCGCCTGCGGCAGGGTCGTACGCTGCGCGAGGTCTCCGCCTCGGCGCGTGTTTCCCTCGGTTACCTGTCCGAGGTCGAGCGCGGCCAGAAGGAAGCCTCATCTGAACTGCTCGCCGCGATCTGCGGCGCTCTGGGTACACCGCTGTCTCAGGTGTTCCGCGAGGTCTCGGACAACTTCGCCCTCGCGGAGCTCCAGCACGAGCCGGTCCTGGAAATGCCGAGGGAGCCTGGCCTGCGAGTGCCGGCCAAGGCTGGCCCCGGCCTGCCGTCCGCGGATTTCGTCTCGATCACCACCATCGATCCGGACACCGAGGCGGCCATGGACTTCGCCGACTCCGGGCCGGGCTTCGACGTCACCGACATGGTCCCCGTCTCCGTCTAAGCCGACGAGCACTACAGGCTGTCTAAAGCCGCCGAGCACCGCGGGCTTCAGCGCCCTAAACCCAGGCGCGCGGGTTCTCCGTCAGGTGCCTCACCATGTCGGGCAGGTTGCCCGACACGATGTCGGCCAGTGTGACCGTCTCGAGGACGGCGCGCTCGTTGGCCCGCAGCGCGATCCAGACCTGCTGGAGGGGTTCGGCCACGCCCGGATAGGTGATGTTCTCCGGCCGCTCGCCGCGCACGCCCAGCAGTTGGCCGTCGATGACCCGGATGATGTCGGCCAGGGAGATCTCTGACGCAGGCCGGGCCAGCCAGAAACCTCCGTCCGGTCCGCGCTGGCTACGAATGAGCCCGGCCCGTCGCAGCTGGGTCAGGATCGTCTCCAGGAACTTGCCCGGGATCTGCTGAGCGCGGGCGAGCTGATCGGCGGTGACGTGACCGGGGCCCGCCGCCGCGAGTTCGATAACAGCGCGCAGTGCGTAGTCGGCCCGGGCTGACAGTCGCATGATCGCCATTATGCACGTTCCCCACTGATTTTCTCGCATTGGCGTTCCGGCTCAGGGCCGCACCGAGTGTCGGCTCCGTACTAGGCTCACTCGGGAACACACGAATTGGCCTAGGGGAGTATGCAAACGCCATCCGAAGACGAGTCAGGCACGATGCCCCTCGCCGTCGCCCGGGCGCGTGCGGGCGCCGGGAACCCGCTCCCCGGCGCGTCCGCCGAACCCGCCCAGGACGCCGACACTGACGCCAACGGCAGCAACGGCTCCAACGGAAGCAACGGCCATGGCCTTGGGCTGGAGCAGGCCAATCGGCCGCAGCTCGAGGGACCGCAGCTCGAGGGACCGCAGCTCGAGGGACCGCAGCTCGAGGGACCGCAGTTCAACCGACCGCAGCTCACCGAACCGCAGCTGAAGGGATCGCGGCTCAAGCGGCCCCGGTTCACATGGCCCCGGCTCAGCGGGCCCTGGCTCCGGCGCGCGATCCTGGTAGCCTGGCCGGTCGGCTTGGCCGCCGCGGGTGTCGTCCTTTACCTGTGCTACCTGGCCATATCGCGCACCGAGGAGGTCACCTCCGACGGCGCCTCCATCGCGCTGCAGGCCTGGGACATGCTGCACGGTAACCCGCTGCTGCG
>DATHPF010000138.1:0-2863 GCA_035484155.1 Streptosporangiaceae bacterium | reverse complement strand
TACAGAAGCTCTCGGAATGGAACAGTGGCTCTCTCCCGCCTACCACGACGGGGAGCGTCCATGACCTGATCGTTCGGCACGCCCAGCTACACCCGGACGCCATCGCGGTGGTCTCGGGAGAGACGTCGCTCACCTTCGCTGAATTGGACCTATATGCCGATCGCCTGGCTCACCAGCTAAGAGACCTGGGCGTCGGATCCGAGACCGTGGTTGCCCTATGCCTGGACCGCGGTCCAGGCATCATCATCGCGATGCTCGCCATTTGGCGAGCGGGCGGCGCCTGCCTGTCCCTCGATCCCGAGTATCCGCCCGAGCGCCTGAAGTACATGCTCGCTGACAGCCAGGCGGCTGTTCTCATCGGCCGGCCTGGACCAGCCGAAGCTCTGGCCGAACCCGTGATCCAAAGCGGGGGAGCCACGATCTGGCTAGATGACTTCACCGGCATCGGCGATCCGCGCCCCGAGCCCGTCCTCACTCCTGCGGCCGACGTCCCCGGTCGGCTCGCCAGCGTGATTTATACCTCGGGTTCCACCGGTCGGCCCAAGGCCACCCTCGTCACTCACGAATCTCTGCTGGCTACGTACGCCGCCTGGGCGTCTGCGCACTTCCCCGACGGCACGCGCTATCGATGGCTCACCCTGACCAGCGTAAGCTTCGACGTCTTCACCGGCGACGTAGTCCGTGCCCTCGGATCCGGCGGGACCTTGGTCATCGGCCCGGTCGGCCTCCAGCTTAGGCCGGCCGCATGGGCAGACCTCATCATGAGCACGAACGTCAGCGCGTTCGAGTGTGCGCCACGCTATATCGATGACCTGGTAGAGCACCTGAGCCGGACCGGAGCACACCTGGAGGGCCTCCGGCTGGTGATCGCGACTACCGACCTGTGGCGTACCGCTGCGGCGGCACAGGCCCAGTTGATCCTCGGGCCGCAGACGCGGCTGCTCACTGCCTATGGCGTCACGGAAGCCACCATCGACTCCACCTACTGTGAGCTTGTCAGCCTGCCGTCGGAGCCCGACCGGCCAACTCCGATCGGTGGCTCCCTGCCAGGTACGCGGTGCCACGTCCTGGACCGGCATCTCAACCCCGTTCCCGTCGGCGCTAGCGGTGAGCTTTACATCGGCGGTGCCGGAGTGACCCGCGGATACCACAACCAGCCTGCAGCCACCGCTGAACGATTCACCGCCGATCCTTTCCTGCCTGGACTGCGGCTCTACCGGACCGGTGACCTAGCCCGGCGACGCTCCGACGGGCAACTCGACTTTCTCGGGCGAGCCGACTACCAGCTCAAACTCCGCGGATACCGCATCGAGCCCGGCGAGATCGAATCCCGGCTTCAAGAGCATCCGCAGATAGCCGCCGCTGTGGTCAGCGCGGCAGGTGACGGTGAGAATCGCCGCTTGCACGCCCACCTGGTGCCTGCCGATGACGGCCGCAGCCTGCCTTCGGCTGGCGAACTGCATGCCTTCCTGAAGAAGACCCTGCCGGATTACATGATACCGGCGGCCTATGTCGAGATTCCCGCCCTGCCGTTGACGCCTAACGGCAAGCTCGACACTGCCGCACTACCACCCCCGGCGGGAACACGACCAGATCTGACGAATCCGTTCGTGCCAGCCAGGACTCCGACCGAGAAGATCCTGGCCGGGATCTGGGCGGAGATCCTCGGCCTGGATGAGGTCGGAGCGAATGACAACTTCTTTGAACTGGGCGGCCATTCACTTACCGCCACCCAGGTCATCGTCCGAATTCGTACGAGTTTCGACATAGATATACCACTCTCGGTGCTGTTCGACGAGCCGACCATGGCGGAGGTTGCTAGTGCAATCAATGGAGTCACTCTAACCGATGACGGCGACCTCGATGATTATGAGGAATTCGAGTTTTAACATTCCGCCCCCGCTGCCCGTACGGGTTAATTTCCATATGGATAAGAAAGAAGAGATAAGCATGCAGGCCAGGACGCGAATAATAGACAATGCCGTCGATGTCGGCATGGTCGCGGCATTCCACCGAAGATACAAGCGACTATTTGTCGGTGCCGAGATGGTCAAGGCATTGCTGGATCTGGCAGCTGGCTGGGAGACAGATCAGCATCGGGCGGTTGACATATTTCAGCAGAAGCGACAGAAATGGGAGCAGGGCGGTGGCTATATAGAAAATGTATCGCTTGAGGACGTGCTCGGCTGGCTTGCCTCCGGCTCGTACCTCATAGCGGAGGTAGCGGCGCCCGATGCAAGCGAGGACGGGAAGTTCATCGCCGTCGCGCAACGTATGCTACGGATCCCGTCTGATGGATGGGCGATGCCGCTGCTTCAGGAACCTGCCGACGAAATAGTCGATCGGGCGCGGTACCAGAGTCTGCTTGGAGGTGGTTGGAAGGCGGCGGCCCTGGCCGATTTCTGGGGCGTCCTCCCGGAATGGAATGGTAAGGGCCTGGCCGCGGAAGCGCGCTATACCGGGATGCAGGCGCTGATAGAACGCAATAAGTCGCGACCTGAAGACGAGCGGCTATCCAGTGTTGTGGGAATGGCGTTCGCTGTGCAAGGCCTAGACGTGCTCGACGGCGAAGGTAAGAAGACGGTGACACGCGCTATCCGGCTGGATGAATTCGGCCTGAGCGAGGTAGCTAATCAGTCTTCGTTGCGCGGCAATGCCATGAGCAGGCGCACTCCCGCGTATATTCTTGGGAAACACCGGCCTGTTTCCGGAATTCCTGTACTGGTAGATGGGATATGGTACTCACTGCGCGTAGACTGGTATTGTTATATTCATTTTCTTGACGAAGTGGAGATGCCCAGCTAGTGGCAGTGTTTAACTGATTCCGTGCCGCAGTTGAACGAATCGATGAGTACCCCGGGTT
>DATHPF010000137.1:0-14326 GCA_035484155.1 Streptosporangiaceae bacterium | reverse complement strand
GGCGACCTGATGACGGTGCCGGCGTCTGGCTCGAGGTCCCCGGCCAGCACGGCGAGCAGGGTCGACTTGCCGACCCCGTTCGGGGCGATGATGCCGATGCGATCGCCGGCGCCGATGCTGAGGCTGACGCCATCGAGCACGACGCGGCTACCGAAAGAAATGCTGACGTCAGACGCAGTCAGCCTGGACATAGCGGCTCCCAGATCACACGGCGAGCCGCGCGCGGCGAGCCGTGGTGCTAGTGCCCAGGGTCATGCAAGAGGCGGCGGCTCAAGCCGTCATGGCGAGCCCGCCGCCTGGGTCCTGCTGGAGCCTAGGCGCTCTTAAGCTGCTCAGTGCGCTTGGCGATCGCCGACTTGCGGTTAGCAGCCTGGTTCTTGTGGATGACGCCCTTGCTCACAGCCTTGTCGAGCTTGACGGACGCCTCACGCATTGCGGTCTCCGCGGCCTCGGCACTGCCGGTGTCGGCAGCCTCGCGGAACTTGCGCACATACGTCTTCAGCTCCGACTTGACCGCCTTGTTGCGGAGCCGGGCCTTCTCGTTCTGCTTGTTGCGCTTGATCTGGGACTTGATGTTTGCCACGCGAATGCCTCGCTACGGTTCGGTCTAGGTGGTCTCACGGTGCCGGCACGAGCCGCAAGGTCTGAGCCGCAACGTGAGCGGTTCGCGGCTTCGCGCCCCGTTCCACACTGACGCAGCAGCAAACGCGGGCATGCAGGCAGCCAATTGGTAAGGATAGCCGACACTGGCCCGGCGGCTCAAACGCAGCTCAGACGGCACCAGGAAACCGAGGCAGCCAGCACGGCCCGGGGTGTGCTGGTGGCCAGGGCATCTGGCCCGGCGTGCAACGATAGACGCGCCTGAGTTAGCCGACTTCTACCCTCCGGATGCCCTGTGTCGTCATCGCCCGAACAGCAGATCAAGCAGCTGTCCGCGCCCGAGCCTGCCCGGACTCCGCAGCCGGTCATCCGCAATTTCTGCATTATTGCCCACATCGATCATGGTAAGTCCACCCTGGCCGACCGGATGCTCCAGCTCACTGGGGTCGTGGACGCCCGGCACGCGCGGGCCCAGTACCTGGACCGGATGGACATCGAGCGTGAGCGCGGCATCACGATCAAGAGCCAGGCCGTCCGGCTGCCGTGGCGTGGCGAGGACGGCATTCAGTATGTTCTCAACCTGATCGACACACCGGGTCACGTCGACTTCACCTACGAGGTATCCAGGTCGCTGGCCGCCTGCGAAGGCGCGATCCTGCTGGTCGACGCGGCCCAGGGCATTGAGGCACAGACCCTGGCCAACCTGTACCTGGCCCTGGACGCCGACCTGCACCTGATCCCGGTCCTCAACAAGATCGACTTGCCAGCCGCCCAGCCGGACAAGTACGCAGCCGAGCTGGCGAACATCATCGGCTGCGAGCCGTCCGACGTCCTGCGGGTCTCGGCCAAGACCGGTGAGGGCGTCACCGAGTTGCTGAACGCCGTCGTCGCGCAGGTCCCGCCCCCCTCGGGCGACCCCGACGCCCCGGCCAGGGCCCTGATCTTCGACTCGGTCTACGACACCTACCGTGGCGTGGTCACCTACGTCCGGGTCGTCGACGGCCGGCTGTCGCGCCGCGAGCGCACGCTCATGCTCGTGACCAAATCGGTGCACGAAACGCTCGAGATCGGGGTGATCTCGCCCGAGCCGGTGCCGTCAGACGGACTTGCCGCCGGGGAGGTCGGCTACCTGATCACCGGGGTCAAGGACGTGCGGCAGGCTCGGGTCGGCGACACGCTGACGACGCTGGCCAACCCGGCGAGCCAGCCGCTGCCGGGCTACGCCGATCCCCGGCCCATGGTGTATTCCGGGCTGTATCCAGTGGACGGGGACGAGTACCCCGAGCTGCGGGACGCCCTGGACAAGCTCCGGCTCAACGACGCATCCCTGGTCTATGAGCCGGAAACCTCAACGGCGCTCGGGTTCGGCTTCCGCTGCGGTTTCCTCGGACTGCTGCACATGGAGATCATCAGGGAGCGGCTGGAGCGCGAGTTCGACCTGGTGCTGATCTCGACTGCGCCGAACGTGGTCTATCGAGTCGTGCTCGAGTCCGGCAAGGAAATTGTTGTCACCAACCCGAGCGAGTTCCCCGAGGGCAAGGTGGGCCAGATCTTCGAGCCCGTCGTCCGGGCCACGGTCCTGGCGCCCTCGGACTACGTCGGCGCGATCATGGAGCTGTGCCAGAACCGCCGCGGCGTCCTCCTCGGCATGGACTACCTGTCGTCCGACCGGGTCGAGATCCGGTACACGATGCCGCTCGGTGAGATCATCTTCGACTTCTTCGACCAGCTCAAGTCGCGCACGCGCGGCTACGCCTCGCTGGACTACGAGCCGTCCGGCGAGCAGGAAGCCGACCTGGTCAAGGTCAACATCCTGCTCCAGGGCGTGCCCGTCGACGCGTTCAGCCAGATCGTGCATGCCGACAAGTCCCGCGACTACGGCCTGAGCATGACGGCCAAGCTCAAGGAGCTGATCCCCCGGCAGCAGTTCGAGGTCCCCATCCAGGCCGCCATCGGCGCGCGGATCATCGCGCGCGAGAACATCCGCGCCATCCGCAAGGACGTGCTGGCCAAGTGCTACGGCGGTGACATCACCCGGAAGCGCAAGCTGCTGGAGAAGCAGAAGGAAGGCAAGCGCCGGATGAAGGTCATCGGCCGGGTCGAGGTGCCCCAGGAGGCCTTCGTCGCAGCGCTGTCGACCGAAGCTCCGCCGGACAAAAAACGCTAAAAGGCTGGGAACGGGGCCGCTTCAGCCCGCCTCCCTCGCCTGTCCGCCGTGGTGCTACCGGGTCCCGGAATGCACGCTGGCGCCGATGACGATCAGGGCGATGATCAGCAGGAAGTAGCAGACGCCGAGGATGCCGAGTACCAGGCCGGCGATTGCCAGGCCGCGGCCGCCCTCGCCCCGCAGCCTGATCTGCTTGAGTGCGATGGCGCCGAGGATGATCGCGGGAATCGCGGCCAGGATGTTCCCGACCAGCGTCAAGCCGAGAATGAACTGGCCGATGCCGCAGACGAGTGCCCAGATCGCGGGCCTGTTGGTACGCGGGGCGGCCGGGGTGCCGTACTGCGGCGGGTAGCCATCCTGCGGCGGGTAGCTGTACTGCCCGAATGGTCCCTGCCCAGCGGAATACGGTCCTGGCACGAACGGGCCTGACGAGTATTGGCCTGGCGGCATCTGGGCTTGCGGGAACTGGGCTTGCGGGAACTGGGCTTGCGGGAACTGGGCTTGCGGGAACTGGCCGGGCTGTCCAGGGCCCGGCTGCTCTGAACTGCTGCCGCCTGATGTCTGCGAACTCATCTGCTCGATTCCTCGGCTGTGCCTAGTTGTTGTTGACGTTCGTGACGACGCTATTGAAGAACGCCAGGATGAACACAATGAGCAAAATCAGCAGGAGCGTGCCGACGATGCCCAGGACCAGGCCAGTCATGGCCAGGCCGCGGCCGTCCTCGCCTGTCACCCGGATCCGCTTCAGCGATATCGAGCCGAGGACGATGGCGGCGATGCCAGCGAACGGACCGGCGACGACTTGCCCGATTGCGCAGCAGAGTGCGGCGATGGCGAGCGGATTCGTGCGACGGCCCGTTGGCTGCGGCCAGCCAGCACCGACGTGCATATCCGGTCCCGGCTGGCCGTAAGGAGGCTGCTGCCAGCCCGGCTGCTGGCCGAACTGGCCCTCGCCGAACTGGCCCTGGCCCGGCTGCTCGCCGAAACCGCCTGAACTCATCCCTGTCCCCCTGGGCAAGACATGTCGTCCCCGTGCTCCGTACTGACGTGCTCCGTACTGACGTGCTCAGTATCGACCTGCGCGGCAAAAACAGCGAGTAGTTGGCCCGTTTTGTGCTACCCAGCGATCTCCCGGCGCTCACCACGACTCCGTTCCCGTCCTGACCTTGCCCTAGGCCGGACCCGGGTCGGCGTTATGAGTTCGACGGCGGCGATGCTGTCGGCTAGCGTCATTCGCATGCCAGCCGCTCGAGTCAGCTCGGTAAACCGCGGCCAGGTCGCCGACCTGCTGATCGGCGGCAGGCCCGGCCGGACCGCCATCGACAAGAGGCCTTTCGCTGGTCCCGTGGCCGTCGGCCTGCTGGGGCTCGACGGCGACGACTGTGCCGACAAACGGCATCACGGCGGGCCGGAGCAGGCCGTGTACGTGTACGCCAGGGAGGACCTGGACTGGTGGACCGAGCAGCTCGGACGCCAGCTAGGCGACGGGATATTCGGCGAGAACGTCACCACGGCCGGGATCGACATCAGCGCCGCGCTGATCGGGGCGACCTGGCGCCTCGGCACTGCGGTCGTCCAGGTCACCTCGCCTCGCATCCCGTGCGTGACCTTCAAGTCCTGGCTTGACGAGCCGCACTGGGTGAAGCGCTTCGCCGCAGCCGGCCGGCCCGGCGCCTATCTGCGCGTGCTGACGCCAGGCGTGATCCAGGCCGGCGACGAGCTCACGGTCGTGGACGAGCCCAGCCAGGCGGTCACCGTCGCCGAGTCGATGCGCGCCTTCTACGGCGACCGGGACATCATGCGCAGGCTGCTGTCAGTGGAAGGCCTCGGCTCGAAGTGGGCGGAGATCGCCGCGGACGTGCTGAGCTCGGTCTGATGGCTGGCCAGCCACCTGACGGCGAGGCGATGCCCGCGGACGGCAGCCTGCCGTTGCCGTCTGCTGACCGGCTTGGCGACGCGCCGTTCGGGATCTACGTGCATGTGCCGTTCTGCGTGACCAGATGCGGCTACTGCGACTTCAACACCTACACCGCGCCCGAGCTCGGCTCCGGTGCATCGCGTGAGTCCTACGCCAGCCTGGCCATCGGGGAGCTACGGCAAGCCGCCAAGGTGCTGGCGGGCCGCGCTGGGCCTGTGCAGACGGTGTTTTTTGGCGGCGGCACGCCGACGTTGCTGCCAGCCGCCGACCTGATCGCGATGCTGGCGGCCATCGACTCCGAGTTCGGCCTGGCCGCGGACGCCGAGGTGACGACCGAGGCCAATCCGGAGACCGTCGACGAGCGGCTGCTCGCGGACCTGCGGTCTGGCGGCTTCACCCGGATCTCGCTCGGCATGCAGAGCGCGGTGCCGCATGTCCTGACCGTGCTGGACCGGGTGCACAGCCCCGGCCGGCCCGAGCAGTGCGTGGCCTGGGCGCGCGCGGCCGGCTTCCCCCAGGTCAGCCTGGACCTGATCTACGGCACGCCAGGGGAGACCGATGCTGACTGGCGAACGTCCCTGGACCGGGCCCTGGCGGCAGGCCCCGATCACATCTCGGCTTACTCGCTGATCATCGAGGAGGGCACCAGGCTCGCGGCCAGGATCCGGCGCGGCGACCTCCCGGCGCCCGACGACGACGTGCTAGCCGACCGGTACCTGATCGCTGACGAGCGCCTGGCCGCGGCCGGCCTGCACTGGTATGAGGTTTCTAACTGGGCGGCTGACGCGCAGGCGCAGTGTCGGCACAACCAGCTCTACTGGAGTGGCGGCGACTGGTGGGGCGTGGGACCAGGCGCGCACAGCCACATTGCGGGCACTCGCTGGTGGAATGTTCGCCATCCGGCCGCTTACGCCGAGCGGATCAATGCCAACGTCAGCCCAGGTCAGGCCAGGGAAATCCTCACGGATGCCGAGCAGGTCACCGAGCGGATCATGCTGATGACGCGGCTGGCCTCCGGCTGCCCGGTGTCGCAGCTCAGCCGGGCCGGGCAGGCAGCCGCAGCGGAGGCCGTAGCCGACGGCCTGGCCAGCCAGGATGCATTCCGCGGCGGAGTCGTGCGGCTGACCCGGCCGGGCCGGCTGCTGGCGGATGCAGTCATCCGCGCAATTACCAGCTGACATCTGTGGGGCCAGAAGCGGGCCATTAACTGCTATCTTCCGCAAAACCGGGCGCATTCGTAGCCGACCGGCAGATCAGCTGGTCTGTGCCGACGCATGAATTCGGCCATAGACTTGGCACTCAGGACCCAGGAGTGCCAGGGAGGTGAAAAGCGTGCTCGACGACAGGAAACTGGCGGTCTTGCGGGCCATCGTGGAGGACTTCGTCTCCACGAACGAGCCGGTGGGCTCCAAGTCCCTGGTGGACCGGCACAATCTCGATGTCTCTCCGGCGACCATCCGTAACGACATGGCCGTCCTGGAGGAGCAGGGTTTCATCGTCCAGCCGCACACCAGCGCCGGCCGCATCCCCACTGACCAGGGCTACCGCCTCTTTGTTGACCGCCTGTCGGGAGTCAAGCCGCTGTCCAGCGCCGAACGGCGCGCGATCGAGACCTTCCTGGCCGGCGCCTACGACCTCGACGACGTGGTCATGCGAACCGTGCGCCTGCTCGCACAGCTGACCAGGCAAGTCGCGGTCGTGCAGTACCCGTCGCTGACGAAGTCCTCGGTCCGTCACATCGAGCTTGTCCCGCTGACCGACCGGCGGCTGCTGCTGGTCCTGATCACCGATACCGGCCGGGTCGAGCAGCGCACGGTGGACCTGCCGAGCCCGATCGGCGACGAGGCGATCACCCAGCTGCGGGCGGTACTCAACGCCTGCCTGGACGGCCGAAAGCTCGCCGACGTGGCCACGGTGGTGGCGGAGCTGCCGGAGCGGGTCACCGCGGTGGAGCGGCCGAATGCGGCCGCGGTGTTCTCTGTCATCGTGGAGACTCTGGTGGACCGCCACGAGGAGCGGGTCGTCGTCGGCGGTGCCGCAAATCTCACCCAGGCGGACTTCTCCCGGGGATTGCACGAGGTGCTCGAAGCGTTGGAAGAACAGGTGGTTCTCATGCGCCTACTCGGCGAGTCGGGGGACCATGCAACGGTGACGGTGCGCATCGGCTCGGAGAATGAGGTGCACGGGCTGCGGAGCACGTCGCTGGTCGCCACTGGGTACGGGACCGGCGATCAGTCACTGGCCAGGCTGGGCGTACTCGGTCCGACCAGGATGGACTACCCGACGGCGATGGGAGCGGTACGCGCAGTGGCACGCTATGTAGGCCAGATCCTGGCGGAGTCCTAGGGATGCCGGTGGCTAACGACTACTACGGGATTCTCGGCGTCCGCCGCGATGCGGGCGCGGACGAGATCAAGAAGGCCTACCGGCGGCTTGCGCGCGAGCTGCACCCGGACGTGAATCCGGATCCGCATCTCCAGGAGCGGTTCAAGGAAGTCACCCAGGCCTACGAGGTCCTCTCCGATCCCGAGAAGCGCCAGATGTACGACCTCGGCGCTGACCCGTATGCCCGCGCCGGCGCGAGTGCTGGCGGATTCGGCACGGCCGGGTTCCCGTTCAGCGACCTGATGGACGCGTTCTTCGGCGGCGGCGCCGCGCCCCGCGGACCGCGCACACGGGCGCGGCGCGGCCGCAACGCGACCATCCGGGTCGATCTGGACCTGTCTGAGTGCGCGTTCGGCACGACCAGGGAGCTGGTCGTCGACACGGCCGTCGTCTGCCCGACGTGCTCGGGTGAAGGCTCGGCGCCTGGCACGCATCCGGTGACCTGTGATATCTGCAACGGCCGCGGCGAAGTCAGCCAGGTCACCAGGTCGTTCATCGGCCAGATGATGACCTCCAGGCCGTGCCCCGGCTGCGGCGGCTTCGGCACTGTCATCCGCAAGCCCTGCCCCGAGTGCGACGCCGATGGCCGGGTCCGGACGCGGCGCACCATCAAGGTGCGCATCCCGGCAGGTGTTGAGGATGGCACCCACATCCAGCTGGCCGGCGAAGGCGAGACCGGCCCCGGCGGTGGGCCGCCCGGTGACCTGTTCCTGGAGATTGTCCAGCGGCCGCACGCGATATTCGAGCGTCAGGGCGACGACCTGCACTGCACCGTCACCATCCCGATGGTCGCCGCCGCGCTCGGCGCCACCCTCTCGGTGGACACCCTCGACGGGCCCGCGGAGCTGGACATCCGGCCAGGCACGCAGTCCGGCCAGGCCATCCCGATGTACGGGCAGGGGACCGAGCGGCTGAGCAGCTCGGGCCGGGGCGACCTGATCATTCATGTCACGGTCGAGACGCCGAGCAAGCTCGAGCCGGAGCAGGAAGAACTGCTGCGCCAGCTCGCCAAGCTGCGTGGCGAGGAAGCACCTCCGGGCAAATTCGCGCCTGGCCAGCACGGCTTCTTCTCCCGGCTGCGCGATGCCTTCAACGGCCGCTGAGTCCAGGGCTGGGCAGCCCTGAGGCCGCCGGTCTTCGTCGCCGCCACGGCCGACCTGGCCGGGGAGCGTATCGTCCTGCGCGGCCAGGAAGGCCGGCACGCCAGCACGGTCCGTCGCCTGGTGCCTGGCGAGCGGGCCGACGTCACAGACGGCTCCGGCGGGATCGCCGAGTGCGTGGTGACAGCAGCCCGGCCAGGCGAGCTTGAGCTGGCGGTGCTCGACCGACGCGCTGAACCGCGACCGCAGCCACAGGTCGTCGTGCTTCAGGCGATCCCCAAAGGCGAGCGCGGTGAGCTCGCGGTCGAGCTGCTGACCGAGGTGGGGGCCGACGTCATCGTTCCCTGGGCGGCGAGCAGATGCGTGGCCGTCTGGCGCGGTGACCGCGCGGCCAAGTCGCAGGCGCGATGGAACTCGGCTGCCGAGCAGGCCGCCAAGCAGGCGAGGCGAGCGTGGTTTCCCGAGGTGACAGCGCAGGCGGAGCTTCCTCAGGCGGTACGGCGCGTGGAAGCAGCGGCGCTGGCGATCGTGCTTGACCCGGCGGCGAGCGAGTCGCTGGCCACGGTCAGCGTGCCCGACCGCGGCGACATCCTCCTCGTCGTGGGGCCGGAAGGCGGGATCAGCCCGGCCGAGGGCGACGCACTGCTCGACGCCGGAGCTATCGCGGCGAGGCTCGGGCCGACCGTGCTGCGGGCTTCGTCCGCAGGCATCGTCGCGGCCGGGATCCTGCTCAGCCGCTCGCGCCGTTGGGCGTGATCACGCCGGGCAGAGGCTAGCGACGGCCGAGGCTAGCCGCACGGCGAGGAGCTGGCTTTCGGCGCGCGGCCGTAGATGGGGCCCGCGGCAGCGCTGGTCGAGTCGGCCGGAGCGCTGGCCGAGGAGCTCGCCGCGATAGTCGGTGCGTTCGACGGCCCCCCGTCTCCGTCCGAGTCGGTCGCCGATGGCGACGGCGACGGCGACGGGTCGTCCGTCGGTGACGTACTCGGAGTCGAGGTCGGCGTCTGCGACTGTGCCGGCGCAGAGGACGCGGGCGAGGATGGCGACGTCGCGCGGCGCGGCTTGGGGGGCTTGGCCTTGGGCTTACAAGTCGCCGCCGGGTACGCGGTGGGCGAGCCAGACCCGAACGTGCTCTGGGTATGGCTTTCGGTACTGCCCGGCCCGCCATTAGCGTTGCCGCCCGAACCTGAGCTGCCACCCGCCGAGCCCGCCGACCTGGAACTGCTCGGGAAGATCGCCTGCTGTGCGTCGAAGGCGACGTAAGCGCCAGCGGCGACAATGAAGACAGTCACGCCGAGCGCGGCGAGCGGCCGAAGCCAGCCAAACGACCGCGATGCCCGGTGGCCGGACCGTCGCTGCGTCGGACCGAAGCGCTGCCACGCCAGACGCCGACCCCTGCCGAGCAGGTCCAGGACCGCATCAAGTCCGGCCGTAGCCCACAGTCGCAAGTCCAGCCAGGCGGCGTCAGCCCAGGCAACGGCAATCGGGCGGGGTCGGCCGAGCCTGGACTGGATGCGCTGCAGGCCATCGGATCCCGGCTCGAAAGCATCGGCAGCCGCGTGCAGGGCCTGGCGCAGGGCCGCCTCGCGCTCGTTCAGCGTGCTCATAGGTCACGCTCCAGCACGGTCCGCAGGGCCTGCATGGCCCGGGCGGTGTGACTCTTGACCGCGCCCCGGCTGATTTGCATGGCGTCGGCGATCTGCGCTTCGGACATATCGCCGTAGAAACGCAGCACCAGGGCTTCGCGCTGCCGGGCCGGAAGCGTGCGGAGGGCCGAAATCACAGCAGATCGCTCGAAAAGAGCAATCGCGCCGTGCTCCGCGCTGGGCATGTCTGGCGCAGGCTTGGGCGCATTCCGGTCGACAACCACTCGGTGCCTGAGCACGGAACGTGATCGGTTGACGACCGACTGGCGGAGGTAGGACAGGGCTTTGTCGCTATCCCGCAGGCGGCGCCACCCGCCATGCATTGCGACAAACGAGTCCTGCACAACTTCCTCCGCAGTTCCGATATCCCGGACCAGCAGCGCCGCGAGCCGCACCAGCGAGCGGTAGTGAGTGCTGTACAGCTCCGTCACTGCCCGGTCGGCTTCCTTGTCGACCGGCGCCGAACCCACGGCAAAATCCGCCACAAGGGTTTCGGTCACGTGAGTTGGACGCGCAGCGACGTCCGAAGGTTCACCGGCTGTCATCACGGATCTTTGCGATGGCTGGCGGTACGCCAGCGCGCCCAGCTACTACGTCCACTTCCCCCACGCCCATCTACGCCTTCGCACAGCGCCCGCGCATGTCTCGACCCCTAGCGACGGAAAGCCAAAACTGGCGAGGCCGTTGCACCAGAGGGGTGGCGCACCGTGGGTTCGCAGGAGACAACCATATCTGTCGGCGGCGTCGCCGGCCCTGTACACGTTAAGATCTTTCCTGTGCCTGACTGCCTGTTCTGCGGCATTGCCGCCAGTGAGATACCGGCGACAATAGTGTCCAGTAATCCCCGAACGATCGCCTTCCGCGACATTAATCCGCAAGCTCCCGTTCACATACTTGTGATCCCTCGGGCGCACCACCCCAACCTGGCCGAGCTGGCGGCCGCCGACGTCGGGCTGCTGGCCGACCTCGTTGCCCACGCTCACGAGGTAGCGCTTGCCGAGGGCATCGCCGACACCGGGTACCGCGTCGTCTTCAACACGGGGCGCCATGGCGGCCAGACCGTCGACCACGTGCACGCGCACGTCATCGGCGGCCGTCAGATGACCTGGCCGCCCGGCTGAGCAGGGGGCGGCAGCCGGATATCATGGCTAGCGGGCCCGGCCAGAGCCGAGCGCCGCGGCAGGGAAGGGCCATTGACTGACAATCCGACTGATACGCGCAGGGGCGGGCAGCCCGCCAGCACCAGAAGCGACAGTGCCAGCAGCGACAGCGCCAGAAGTAACGGCTCGCAGGACGGTACTGCGCAAGTTCGTATCGTAATTCCGGATGAGCAGCCCATGGTTAGCCTGCTCGGCACCGGTGATGAGCTGCTGCGCGTTATCGAGAATGCAGTGACTGCCGACTTTCACGTACGCGGGAACGAGATCACCATTACCGGTCCCGCCGCCGAGACCGCGGTGGCGTCACGGCTATTCGACGAGCTCATCCAGCTGGCCGGGAGCGGAGCTCAGCTCACTGCCGACGCGGTTGAGCACAGCATCTCCATGCTGCGCCGCAAGACCGGAGCCCGCCCGGCCGAGGTGCTCAATCTGGACATTTTGTCCAGCCGCGGCCGGACCATCAGGCCCAAGACGCTGAACCAGAAGCGCTACGTCGATGCCATCGACACCCACACCATCGTGTTCTCGATCGGCCCGGCCGGCACCGGCAAGACGTACCTGGCGATGGCCAAGGCGGTCAAGGCGCTGCAGGCGAAGGAAGTCAACCGGATCATCCTGACAAGGCCGGCCGTGGAGGCAGGCGAACGGCTGGGCTTCCTGCCGGGCACCCTGTACGAGAAGATCGACCCCTACCTGCGGCCGCTCTACGATGCCCTGCACGACATGGTCGACCCGGACTCCATCCCGCGTCTGATGGCAGCCGGGACTATCGAGATCGCCCCGCTGGCCTATATGCGGGGTAGAACCCTGAACGACTCCTTCATCATCTTGGACGAGGCGCAGAACACCTCGGCCGAGCAGATGAAGATGTTCCTGACCAGGCTCGGATTCGGGTCGAGGATCGTGGTGACGGGGGACGTGACGCAGGTCGACCTGCCGGGCGGCCAGGTGAGCGGGCTGCGGGTCGTGCAGGACATACTCGATGGCGTCGGCGACGTGTACTTCTCGAGGCTGACCAGCCATGACGTGGTCCGGCACAAGCTGGTGGCGGACATCGTTGATGCCTATGAGAGGTATGACGCCAGGCAGGCCGCGGCCGAGCCCGGCCGCCTGCCCGCTGGCCGGCCGCGGCGCGATCACTATCGCGACCGGTGACAGGCTGCTGACGGGAGTCAGATGAGTATCGAGATCGCCAACGAGTCAGGCGTTGACGTCGACGAGTCGCACCTGGCTCGGCTCGCCCGCCACGTCCTGGACGACATGCGCGTACATCCGCTCGCCGAACTCTCTGTCCTCATCGTCGACGAGGAGGCCATGACCGAGCTGCATGTCCGCTGGATGGGCGAGGAAGGACCGACTGACGTCCTTGCCTTCCCGATGGATGAGCTGCGGCTGCCTCAGCCGGGCGGCACGCACGCCGAGCACGCTGCCCCGGACCCGGATGCGGCCGAGGTGCTGCTTGGTGATGTCGTGATCTGTCCGCAGGTGGCCGCGGCGCAGGCCGCGGAGGCCGGCCACACCGTTCAGGCCGAGATCGATCTGCTCTGCACACACGGGATCTTGCACCTGCTCGGCTATGACCATGGCGAGCCTGAGGAGCATGCGACGATGTTCGGCCTGCAGGACCGGCTGCTGGCGTCGTGGCTCGCCGGCCAGGGCGCCGGGCATGGCGGCCCCGAAGGGCCTGGGTGACCATCCGTGGGGTGGCTGCTCGTCGCGGCGTTCGTGCTGATGCTGGTGGCCGGATGGTGCACTAGCGCCGAGACTGCGCTGCTTCGCGTCTCCAGGGCAGGCGCGAAGGAACTAGGCCGGTCGGCCGGTGAAGCAGCCGAGCCCTTGCAGACGGTGCTCGGGGATGCACCCCGTTACCTTTCCGTGGTTTTGCTTGTCAGAGTCGCCGCCGAAATCAGTGCGGCCGTGCTCGTCACCGCTGTGCTGGTGACGTGGCTGGGGGTGACCTGGAAGGCGTTCCTCATCACGGCGGTGGCGATGACGGTGGCGAGTTACGTGCTGGCCGGGGTGGTCCCGCGCAGCATTGGCCGGCGCTACCCGGTCAAGGTGGCCAGTGCGGCGGCGAGCGTACTCCGGCCGGTGGTCCGGCTGCTCGGGCCACTGCCCCGGCTGCTGGCGGCGGCAGGCGCGGCATTCACACCCGGCCAGGAGCGCCGCGACCGGGATGGCCAGTCGGGCGCGGAGGAGGACCTGCGCGGCCTGGTTGACCTGCTGGAACAACGGCAGATCATCGAGCCGGGGGAGCGCGCGATGATCCACTCTGTGTTCGAGCTTGGTGACACCATCGTCCGCGAGGTCATGGTGCCGCGCACGGACATGGTGTTCGTAGAACGCGGCAAGACGCTGCGGCAGGCCCTGTCGCTGGCCTTGCGCAGTGGCTTCTCGCGGATTCCGGTGATCGGCGAGAACCTCGACGATGTCGTGGGCATCGCCTATCTCAAGGACGTGATGACCCGCATCCATGAGCACCCCGAAGGCGAGTCAGTCGAGGCGGTGGAGTCGATCATGCGGCCGGCCACGTTCGCGCCGGAGAGCAAGCCGGTGGATGACCTGCTGCGCGATATGCAGGCCCGCCACGTCCACATGGCGATCGTGATCGACGAATATGGCGGCACCGCAGGCCTGGTCACGATCGAGGACATCCTCGAGGAGATCGTTGGCGAGATCGCCGACGAGTACGACCGCGAGCGACCGCCAGTCGAGTGGCTCGATGACGGATCGGCCCGGGTGAGCGCGCGGCTGTCGGTGGAGGAACTGGAGGAACGCTTCGGCGTCAGCATCGACGCCGAGGATGTCGAGACTGTCGGCGGCCTGCTCGCACACCGCCTCGGCAAGGTACCGATCGCTGGCTCCGTCGCCACGGTCTCCGGTCTGCGCCTGACCGCCGAGAGCCTGACCGGCCGTCGCAACCACATTGGCACCGTGCTGGTGCAGCGGGTTGAGGGCGGAACCAGTGGACCGGGCTCGTCCTCATCTGCAGTTGACGCAAATCCCGCTGAGCCTGGCGCCGCCACCGCTAACGGCAAAACGACAGCGGGCAACGGCGTCGTGGCGAGCAAGAAGTCACCGGGGTAGCCGGCGCTTTAGGCGGTTATGATCGGCGGCCGAACCCTGGCAGCACCGTGTGCATTCCAGGTGCGCTGGCGCCGATAGGGTCCAGGACAACAACGCATTCAGGGCAGCGATAGAGAAGCTCGCCTGCACCTGTGCGGCCAACCGGGACCGTCGGCTGCGGGAAGCGTTTCCCGCAGGAGACGCAGGCACGCCCGAGCCGCTGGGCCGCGGTCAGGCAGGTCGCATCGATCAGCGGAAGATCCCCCACGTCGCCCACGCTAGCAGCG
>DATHPF010000136.1:0-24363 GCA_035484155.1 Streptosporangiaceae bacterium | reverse complement strand
AGCGGGCCGCGTCCGTCTGTCACCACGGCACCACCCCGGCGTCATCGAAGAAGCCGCCAGTCGGGCCGTCGTCGGGCAGGGTGGCGAGCCGGATCGCGATCGCGGCGCCCTGTTCCGGGGTCCGTGCCCCGCGGAAGCCGTTGAGGTCGGTCGCCGTGTGGCCAGGGCAGGCGGCGTTGATCAGGATGTTGGTGTCGCCCAGTTCCCTGACGTACTGGATGGTGACGGCGTTCAGGAACGTCTTCGACGGCGCGTAGGCGACGGATATCGGACCCACCCCGCCGCCCGGTGCAGTCTGGCGCGTGAGGGAGCCGACGCTGCTCGACATGTTCACGATCCGCGGCGACGCCGAGCGGCGCAGCAAGGGCAGCATCGCGTTGGTGACGCGGATGACGCCAATCACGTTGGTCTCCACGGCCGTCCGCACGGTCGCGAGGTCGACCAAGGTGGGTTCCTGCGGCCTGCCGCCGAGCACGCCGGCATTGTTGACGAGTACATCAAGGTGGCCGTAACGCTCCTCGATCAGCCCGGCAGCAGCAGTCACGCTCGCGTCGTCGGTCACGTCGAGCGGCACGCCGAAGACATCGGCGCCGCCGGCGCGCAGCTTCGCCACGGCGGCTTCCCGGCGCTGTTCGTCCCGGGCGCCGACGCCGACGCTCCAGCCGAGGGCGCCTAGACCAGCCGCGATCTCGTATCCAATGCCTTTGTTCGCGCCGGTGACCAGCGCGATGGTGTGTTCGTTCATGGATTCAATCCTGTCTTCGCCTAGCTGGAGCGTCCAACACCGTCTGGGTGGGCAGCGATACCTGCCAGGTATCGATCCAGGTCACGGGCTACCCGGCACCGCGCGTCGCCGCCCGCCGGTACCGTGGCGGTATGGAAACGCGGGAGCTTCGGTACTTCGTCGCCGTCGCCGACGAGCTGCACTTCGGGCGCGCCGCGCAGCGGCTCGGGATCGCGCAGCCACCGTTGTCGCGGGCGATCCGCCAGCTCGAACGGCGGCTTGGCGTAGCGCTGCTGGAACGCACCAGCCGCACGGTCGCGCTGACCGAGGCCGGATCAGTGCTGCTGCGCGAAGGGCGGGCGGCCCTCGATGCCATCGACGCCGCCGATCGCCGTACTCGCCGCGCCGCCCTCGTGGCGAACGGCCACCCCGGCCTGGTCCTCGTCACGAAGGCCGGAGCGTCCAACGAACTACTGTCGAAGCTGCTCGAGGCGTACGCCGCCGAACCCGGCGCGGTCACCGTCGACGTTGTCCTGTGCGGGATCGCCGAGCAGGAACGGCTGCTGCGCGATGGGCGGGCCGACGTGGCGCTGCTGCACCGGCCGTTCGATTCGACTACCGGGTTTGACACCGAGGATCTCCGCACCGAAGGGCAGGTCGCGGTCCTGCCGGCCGGGCACCCTCTCGCCGACCGGGCCCACCTGCGGATGGCCGACGTCGCCGCGCTGCCTGGCCTGCCAACGCCGCGCTGGCCAGGCCCCGACGGCAACTACCCGGACGGCCCCGGCCTTCAGGTGCGAGACCTTGCGCAGTTGCACCAGCTGATCTCGCTCGGCCGAGCTTCGGCGGTCCTGCCGGAGTCGTGCCGGGCCGATCTGCGCGGCGACCTGGCGGCCGTGCCGGTGCTCGATGCGCCGCCCGTAACGACGGTGATCGCGTGGCCGCCGCACAGCCGGTCGCTGGCGCTCGCCGACCTGGTACGGGCCGCGACCCGCCTCTAACCGGCGATTGTGAAACAAGCTCTCAGAGCTTTTCAATCGGTGCGTACCGAAGCACCAAGTGCTTGATGCCGTAGTCGCCGCCAAAGTCGATCTTCGCTTCCGGATCGTCACCGCGGCCCTCGACCGACAGCACAGTGCCAAGGCCATACGAGTCGTGATTGACCCGGTCGCCCGGCTGGAGTGACGGGACGGGCCGGTTGCCGATGGCGCGGACGCCAGGTCGCCGGGCTAGCCGCTCCGAAGCCGGCTGGGTAGCAGCGGACTCGTCTCGGCGCCAGTCGATCAGTTCGGCCGGGATCTCCGACAAGAACCTGGACTGCTTGTGGTAGCCCGGCCGCCCGAACCAGGTACGTGTCGCGGCCCTCGTCACATAGAGCCGCTCCATCGCCCTGGTGATGCCGACGTAGGCAAGCCTGCGTTCCTCGGCGAGCTCCCGTTCGTCTCCCATCGACCGCTCGTGCGGGAAGACGTTCTCCTCCAGGCCGGTGAGGAACACGACCGGGAACTCCAGGCCCTTTGCGGTATGCAGCGTCATCAGCGTGACCATCCCGCCGTGCTCCTCGCCGTCGGGAATCTGATCGGCGTCGGCGACGAGCGATACCTGCTCGAGGAACTCAGCCAGCGTCCCGCCGGGATTGCGAGCATCGAACTCCCTGGCCACCGAGACCAGCTCGGTCAGGTTCTCGATCCGGCTAGCGTCCTGAAGATCGGATGACGCCTGGAGCTCGGCGACGTAACCGGTCCGGTCCAGGATCGCGTCAGCCAGATCGCCGACCGGGCTCCCCTCCGACGCCATGGCGCGCAGGGCGTCCATCAGCTCGTTGAAGCCGTCGATGGCACGAGCCGACCGAGCTGGCAGCCCCGGCACGTCATCCGGCCTGGCCAGCGCGGCGGCGAAGCTGATCCGGTCGCGATTCGCGAGCGCGGCCACGTATTCCTCGGCCCGGTCACCGATCCCGCGACGTGGTGTATTCAGCACGCGCCGCAGCGAGACCTCGTCGCCAGCATTCGCGATCAGCCGCAGGTAGGCCAGCAGGTCCCGGACCTCGCGCCGTTCGTAAAACCGGACGCCGCCGACCACCTTGTAGGGCAGCCCAGAGCGGATGAAGACTTCCTCAAAGACCCTGGACTGCGCGTTGGTCCGGTAGAACACCGCTACCTGGCCAGGCGCCGCCTCGCCCGCATCCGCGAGCCTGTCGACCTCCTCGGCGACGAACGCTGCCTCGTCGTGCTCGCTGTCAGCCACGTATCCAGTGATGGGCGGACCGTCGCCGGCGTCGGACCAGAGGTTCTTGGGGATCCGGCCGGGATTGCGCGACACCACGGCGTTGGCGGCGGCCAGGATATTTTGCGTCGACCGGTAGTTCTGCTCGAGCAAGATCACCCGGGCGCCAGCGAAGTCGCGCTCGAACTCCTCGATGTTCCTGATCGTGGCGCCGCGGAAGGCATAGATCGACTGGTCAGCGTCACCGACGACGACAAGCTCGGCTGGCGAATCGCCGCCCGCTCCTGCTAGCTCACGCACCAGGGTGTACTGCGCGTGGTTGGTGTCCTGATACTCATCCACCAGCACGTGCCGGAACCGGCGGTGATACTCCTCGGCCAGGTCAGGGAACGCCTGCAGCAGGTTGACCGTCACCATGATCAGGTCGTCGAAGTCCATCGCGCCCGCGGCGACGAGCCGGCGCTGGTACTCGCCGTAGGCCTCGCCGAGAGCCTTCTCCCGGTAGCCGCTGGCCCTGGCGAGCACCGTCTCATGGTCGATCAGCTCGTTCTTAAGGCCGGAGACCTGATTGATCATCGCCTTCGGCGGAAAGTACTTCGCATCCAGCTCAAGTTCGCGGCAGACCATGGCCATCAGCCGCTGTGAGTCCGCCTGGTCGTAGATCGAGAAGCTGGAGGGGTACCCGAATCGCCTGGCCTCGCGGCGCAAGATCCGCACGCAGGCCGAGTGAAATGTCATCAGCCACATCGACCGGGCCCGTGCTCCCGTCAAGGACGCGGCCCTGGCCGCCATCTCCCCGGCTGCCTTGTTGGTGAACGTGATGGCCAGGATCTGGCTCGGCTCGACCTCCCGCTCCGCTAGCAGGTAGCCGATCCGGTGCGTCAGCACCCGCGTCTTGCCCGAGCCCGCGCCCGCCACTATGAGCAGCGGACTGCCCTGGTGCAGGACAGCGGCGCGCTGCTGCGGATTCAGCCCGTCCAGCAGGGAGTCGACAACCATCGTGGTCACGTGCCAAGCCTAGGCGGTGTCGCCGACAGCGCAGCGCAACGCGAGCTAGCGGGCTTATTCCAGGCCACGAACGCCAACCAGCCCGCCGCGGAACACTGACGCGTTCCGCGGCGGGCTCGTGGCGCAGGAGTCCCTTACTTGTCCGGGACGAGCGTCGGCGTCGACCTGGTCAGCGTCTCCTTCTTGAAGAACGGCGGCTGCTTGATCCGCAGGTAGATGAAGAGCAGCAGGCCGATCAGCCAGGAGATAAAGACGATGACGAAAACGCCGCCGATATTCACGTGCGTGCCCGGGATCGTGAATGTCGTGTACGAAGCCTCGAACGGGCTGGTCAGGTTGAAGTCCAAGTACAGACTCCAGCCACCGAGGAACCACAGGATCACGCCGCCAAGGGCCGGCAGAATTCCTTGCATCCAGAGGTTGCGGGCGCTGCTAGTCAGAGTCTTCCGGTAGTACCAGGCACAGGTAAAGCCGGTGAGACCGTAATACGTGGCGATAAAGACACCGCAGCTGGTGACCGCATCGGCGATGACATTGCCACCGGAGATGAAATTCATCGCGGCATACAGCACGATCGAAATGCCGCCCATGGCCAGCGTCGATACCGTCGGGGTCAGGTATCTGGCGTGCATCTTGGCGAACGAGCTCGGCAGCGCCTTGTACGCCGCCATGGACAGCGTGGTCCTGGCGGTCGGCAGGATCGTGGTCTGGGTGGACGCGGCAGCCGACGACAGAACCATGATCAGCAGGAGCCGGTAAAAGACGTTGCCGACGGCGCCAGCACCGAAGACTGCGTGGCCGAGTACCGACAGCACGTCGCTGGAGTTGTTCGGGTTGGCCAGGCCGATGCCGGTGGTGCCGATGCCAGCGAAAGACTGCGCGCCGAAGATCGCGATGCCGTAGGTGACCACCAGGATGATGGTGGACAGGATCGCGGACCGGCCGGGAGTTTTCGCCGGGTCCTTGGTTTCCTCATTCACCGACAAGGCGGTGTCCCAGCCCCAGTAGATGAACACCATGAGGATCAGCCCGGACGCGAAGGCGCTGAACGGCAGATGGCTCAGGCTGAGCCAGGACCAGCTCGGGTGAATGGATACCGCCGGGTGGTTGCCGGTTCCGACCCGGACGAGCGCGACGATCGATAGCACCAGCAGCATGGTGATCTCGATCGACAGCAGCGCTTTCTGGAAGTTCGCCGAGACCTCGATGCCGCGGTAGCAGATGTAGGTCATGAAGACGATCCAGAGGATCCCCGTGAGCAGCACCCAGCTGCTTGCCGGGTTATGGCCGATGCCGTTGGCGTTGAAGAGCAGGAAGATGTACTGTCCAGCGACCTGGGCCAGGCTCGCCATGACCAGCACGTCCGCGACGACAATGGCCCAGCCGCCCGCCCAGCCGGTCTTCGGGCCGAACGCGCGCGCGCCCCAGGTAAAGGTGGTACCGCAGTCGGGGTCCGCCTTATTGAGCTCGCTGTAGCCGATCGAGGTCAGGATCATCGGCACGAAGGCCAGGATCGCGACCAGCGGGGATTTGACCCCGACGGCTACCACGATGAAGCCCAGTGTCGCCGCGAGGCTGTAAGCGGGCGCGACCGAAGCCGTCGCGATGACGGTGCTCGAAATCAGGCCAAGAGCGCCTGACTTGAGGCCCTTGCCGAGGCTCTCTTCCATCGGCTGGATATCTGGTGAAGTTGCAGCCATGCCCCACCCCTTAATCAGCTGTACCCAACCAGGCTAATCACGCACATCCGACCGACTGCATCGTGCCTGCCAGGTTAGTGACCCTCGACTAGCGCCGGAAGCTGAAACGCGCCGACACCGGATAATTTCACACGAGCTACGGTTCTAGCACGTATTGCCAGAGTTGGCAACGAATTCAGTTGTATCGTATAGAAACTGCGACTAGTCCCGTCGAGAGCCGCAGACGGGCCGGGGCTAGGATCGCTGCCATGCGCATACTTCTCGTTGGAGCTGGCGGTGTCGGTACCGCTATCGCCCGAATCGCCGCCCGCCGGCCGTTCGCCGAGCTGATCATTGCAGACTATGACCTAGCTAGGGCACAGAAGGCAGCAGCCGCGAAGGACTCCTACACCGCCGTCCAGCTGGACGCCCGGGACGAGGCGGCCACCATCGCCCTGCTGGCCGAGTACCACTGCGACGCCCTCATGAACGCCACCGATCCGCGGTTCGTGATGCCACTGTTCCGCGCGGCGCTCGCCGGCGGAGTGACGTACCTGGATATGGCCATGTCGCTGTCGCACCCGGATCCGGACAACCCGTACGGCACAACGGGAGTGAAGCTCGGCGACGAGCAATTCGCGATGGCCGAGCAGTGGGAGCAGGCCGGCCAGCTTGCCCTGGCCGGCATCGGCGTCGAGCCCGGCCTGTCCGATGTCTTCGCGCGGTACGCCGCGGACGAGCTTTTCAGTGAGATCAACGAGATCGGCGTCCGGGACGGTGCCAATCTCAGCGTGGCCGGTTACGACTTCGCGCCGACGTTCTCCATCTGGACCACGATCGAGGAATGCCTGAACCCGCCGGTGATCTGGGAGAAGGATCGGGGCTGGTTCACCACTCCCCCGTTCAGCGAACCCGAGACCTTCACCTTCCCCGAGGGCATCGGCCCCGTCGAATGCGTCAATGTCGAGCATGAGGAAGTCCTGCTGATACCGCGCTGGGTCAAGGCCAAGCGGGTGACCTTCAAGTACGGTCTCGGCGAGGAGTTCATCGGCGTCCTGGAAACCCTGCACAAGCTGGGCCTCGACCGCACCGACCCGGTCAGGGTAGGCAGCATGAGCGTGTCGCCGCGCGACCTGGTCGCGGCATGCCTTCCGGATCCGGCCACGCTCGGCGACAAAATGAGCGGCCTGACGTGCGCCGGGACCTGGATCACCGGCACCGGCAAGGACGGCCAGCCACGCGAGGTCTACCTGTACCACGTCGTGGACAATGCCTCCACGATGGAGGATTACGGCTCGCAGGCGGTTGTCTGGCAGACCGCCGTGAACCCGGTGGTGGCGCTCGAACTGCTCGACTCCGGCGCCTGGTCTGGTGCGGGCGTGCTCGGCCCCGAGGCCCTGCCGCCGCAGCCGTTCCTTGACCTGCTGACGTCCTACGGATCACCGTGGGGATACGAGGACCGCACACCCCAAAACAATTCATAAACCGGAACGGAGTTCCTCGTGGCTAATGAGCTTCAAAACTTCATCGGTGGCCAGTGGACGGATCTGTCCTATGACAAGCGAGCCGACCTGATCGACCCAAGCACCAGCGAGGTCTTCGCCACCGCTCCGATCTCGGGACCGGCCGAGATCGACGCCGCCTTTACTTCTGCCGCCGAGGCATTTCCCGGCTGGCGGGACTCGACGCCGGCCGAGCGCAGCCTGGCGCTGCTGCGGATCGCCGACGCGCTCGAGGCCAGAGCCGACCAGTTCGTCAAAGCCGAATCGCAGAACACCGGTAAGCCGCTCGCGCTCACCGCCTCGGAAGAGATCCCGCCGATGGTGGACCAGATCCGGTTCTTCGCCGGCGCGGCGCGGATGCTGGAAGGCCGGTCAGCCGGGGAGTACATGTCCGGTTTCACCTCGTTCATCAGGCGTGAGCCGGTGGGCGTGTGCGCTGCCGTGACGCCGTGGAACTACCCGATGATGATGGCGGTCTGGAAGTGGGCGCCAGCCCTCGCGGCCGGTAACACCATGGTGCTCAAGCCGTCCGACACCACGCCGTACTCCACCCTGCTCATGGCCGAGCTGATCAGCGAGTTCGTGCCGCCGGGCGTGCTCAACGTCGTGTGCGGCGACCGGGACACCGGCCGTCTGCTGGTCTCGCACAAGGAGCCGCGGATGGTGTCGATCACCGGTTCGGTACGCGCGGGCATCGAGGTCGCGCAGGCCGCGGCCGCCGACCTCAAGCGGGTCCACCTAGAACTCGGCGGCAAGGCACCGGTCATCGTCTTCGACGACGCCGACCCGGCAAAGGCCGCCGAGGCCATCGCCATCGCGGGCTACTTCAACGCCGGCCAGGACTGCACGGCCGCGACCAGGGTCCTGGTCGGTCCCGGGATCCACGACGAGTTCGCTGCGGCGCTGACCGAGCAGGCGGCGGCGCAGGTGACCGCTGGTCCTGACAACACAGGCGCCGACTTCGGCCCGCTCAACAACGCCAGCCAGCTGGACCGGGTGTCCGGCTTCATCTCGCGGCTGCCCGATCACGCGCGGATCCTGGCTGGCGGCAAGCGGGTCGGCGAGCGAGGCTACTTCTTCGAGGCCAGTGTCGTTGATGGACTAGAGCAGACCGACGAGATCGTCCAGAACGAGGTCTTCGGCCCGGTCATCACCCTGCAGAAGTTCACCGACGAAGCCGAGGCGCTCCGCTGGGCCAACGGCACCCAGTACGGCCTGGCGTCATCGGTGTGGACGTCCGACCATGGTCGCGCAATGCGGATGGCGCGGGCGCTCGACTTCGGCTGCGTGTGGATCAACACCCACATCCCGCTCGTCGCCGAGATGCCGCATGGCGGGTTCAAGCACTCGGGGTACGGCAAGGACCTGTCGATGTACGGGTTCGAAGATTACACGCGGGTCAAGCACGTGATGTCGGCCCTCGACTGAGCCTGCGCCGTCGCGTCCGCCTCAGCGCGGGCGCGTGCCGGGTGCTCTGGCGGGCTGGCACCGGTCCGCTGCCGGCCGCGGTCGGTATGCCCGCGGCGGGTAGCGGTCTCAGCCCTCTTGGCGACGATTACGCCCGCCGACGCATCCGGCACGTGCCCGCGCAGGTCAGTACTTCCGCTGGCGCCGTCTTAGTTGGCGCCGACATCAGCGCTCGACGGGGCCGCGCAGCAGAATTCGCCGTGTCGAACTCGGTTGTTTAGCGTGCGCGGTTGTTGGTGGTTATTGGGAGCGGTGGCGGCCGCGGCGGCGCTTGATTCCTAGCAGGACGAGTAGCAGTGCGAGCAGGCCGGCGGCGGCGGGGACTGCTCGCTTGAGGACTGGGAGGCCGGCCACGCCGAGTAGGTCGATGGCCTCGTTGTTGGGCGGCTGCCAGGCTGGCTGGTCGTCGCGGTCGGCCGGCGCGCTTGGAGACTCGTGCCTGGCGGGCCGCAGTGGCGTGACTTCGGCGAGGTCCTCGGCGCCGGCGTGCTTGCCCGCGGCCGGCCGGGTCCCGTTGGCATCCGCGGCGACGGCCGTGGTCGCCGTAGCGACCTGCTTGTCGCCGGAGTCAGCCAGCGCCAGGCCACGGTCGGCAAGCTTGCGCTTGATGTCGGACAGCGAGGCCGGCCCGATGTTGTCGATGGCACGCAACTGCTGCTCGGTGCGCCTGGTCAGATCGCCGAGCGTCTGAATGCCATCCTGGCGCAGGCTGCTCCAGGCCCGGCTGCTGAGGTTCAGCACGTCGATCGGCAGCGCTTCCTCGACCGCGCCGCCGGCTGAGGACCCGCCCTCGGCCGGGGCGGTACTACCTGCGTCAGAGCCGACCTCGTCCGGCGCGCTGCTGACTGCCGCGGCGCTGCTGGCGGGCCCGGTGGCGCTGGCTGACGCCGCTTGGTCGGCTGTCACCATCGCGGCCAGGTTGTCAGCGAAGATGCCGATAAGCCTGCCGCCTACCTCAACCAGGACGCCGCGGCCGAACTGCGCTGGCTTGCCGGTCACGTTGAGGGTGGTGTGCACGATGACGTTGGTCTTGTCGCCATCCGCCTTGAGCTCGGACCGAACCGAGGCCGACGCGGTGCCGGCGCCGCGGGTCTCCTTGCCGGACGCCTCGAGGGTCATGACGCCCGCAGCCTTATCGCGCTCGGTGAACTTCGCCGTCCCGGCATACGTCATCTGGATGGGGCCGACCTTGACTTTGATCTTGCCCGAGATGCTGTCCCCGTCCACGGAGTCGAGGGTGGCGCCCGGCATGCATGGCGCCACCCGCTCGACGTCCTGGAGCACATCCCAGGCCCGCTCCACCGGTACCGGCACCGAGAACGAGTGCTCCAGTTCCATCTGTCAGACTCCTGCCGCTGCCTCCAGAGCGCGCCCGGTCAGCACCCGCGCGAGGTGACGCCGGTAGTCCGGCGCCCCGTGCAGGTCCGCAGGCGGCTGTGTCCCTTCGTCCGCGCTGGCAGCCGCTGCCCGCAGCGCTTCGGAGCTGGCCTGCGCTCCCGCCGCGGCCGCCTCGACCGATGCTGCCCTGATCGGGACCGAGCCCATGTTGGTCAGCCCGACCCTGGCCTCGGCCACCTGGCCGTTGGAGCGCCGCACCAGCGCCGCGACGCCGACAATCGCCCACGCCTGCGCGGTCCGGTGGAACTTCTCATAACGATATCCCCAGTCGTCCCCGAGCTTGGGCACCCGGATCCCGGTGAGTATCTCGCCGGGCGCGAGCGACGTCGTCAGGTAGTCGACGAAGAAGTCGCGCGCGGCGATCTCGCGCTCGCCGTCGGGGCCGTGCGCGGTCAGCGTGGCGTCGAGCGCCAGGATGACCGCGGGCAGGTCGCCCGCCGGATCTGCATGCGCGATCGAGCCGCCCAGCGTGCCGCGGTGGCGCACCGCCGGGTCGGCCACCGTCGCCGCCGCCTCCGCCAGCAGGCCGCAATACTGGGCGATGAGCGGATCGTGCACTACCTGGTAGTGCGTGGTCCGGGCGCCGATCAGCAGGTGGTCGCCGTCGTCGGTGACGCCGCGCAGGTCGTCCAGCGCGCCGACGTCGACGAGCAGCTCCGGGTAGACCAGCCGCAGCCGCAGTAGCGGCAGCAGGCTCTGGCCGCCGGCAATCACCTTCGCGTCGTCGCCGCCCGCGGCGAGCGCGCTCACGGCGTCCTCGACCGAGGACGGCCGGACGTAGTCGAACTTCGCCGGGATCATGCCGCACCCCCGCTGTTCTGGATCGCGCGCCACACCCGTTCGGGCGTGCAAGGCATTTCGATGTCACGGATGCCGAACGGCTTGAGCGCGTCCATGATGGAGTTCACGACCGCCGGGGTCGAGGCGATCGTGCCAGCCTCACCGACGCCCTTCACGCCAAGCCGGTTGCTCGAAGGGGTCTGCGTGCGATCGGTCACGTACGACGGCAGGTCGGCGGCCGACGGCACCAGGTAATCGGCCAGCGTCGTGGTGACCAGGTTGCCGTCGTCGTCGTAGACGCCCTCCTCGTACAGCGCCTGGGCGATGCCCTGCGCGATGCCGCCGTGCACCTGGCCTTCCACGATGAGGGGGTTGACCACGACGCCGACGTCGTCCACCGCCACGTAGGAGCGGATCTTCACGAAGCCAGTCTCGGTGTCCACCTCCGTCGCGCACAGGTGAGTCCCGTGCGGGAAGGAGAAGTTCTCCGGGTCGTACGTCGCGTCGGAGTCCAGGGACGGCTCGACCCCATCCGGCAGGTTATGCCCGGTGAACGCCTCGAGCGCTATCTCCTGGATCGTCTTGCTAGCGTCCGGGTCGCCCCTGACCGCGAATCGCCCCGCCGAGAACTCCAGGTCGTCAGCCGACGCCTCCAGCAGGCCGGCGGCGATCACCCTGGCTTTCTCGATCACCCTGTCGCAGGCCTGCACGAGCGCCATGCCACCGACGGCCAGCGACCGGGAGCCGTACGTATCCAGGCCTCTGGGCACGACCTGAGTATCGCCGTGCAGCACGCGGATGTCCTCGAATGGCACCCCAATCTGGTCGGCGACAATCTGGCTCCAGGCGGTCTCGTGCCCCTGCCCGTGCGGGCTGGATCCGGTGAGGACCTCGACCTTCCCGGTAGGCAGCATGCGGATCGACGCGTATTCCCAGCCCCCCGATGCGAGCGCGAGCGTGCCGACTACGCGTGACGGCGCAAGGCCGCACATCTCAGTGAACGTCGAGATCCCGATGCCGAGCCGTACCTTGTCGCCACGGGCGTTGCGCTCGGCCTGCTCGCGGCGCAGGCCGTCGTAGTCGAATAGTTCCTTGGCCTTGGCAGTGGCCGCCTCGTAGTTACCCGAGTCGTAGGTCAGGCCGGCGACTGTGGCGTACGGGAACTCCTCGTGCTTGATCCAGTTCCGTTCCCTGAGCTCGAGCGGCTCGACGCCCAGCTCGTTCGCGAGCTCGTCGATGATCCGCTCGATCGCGAACGTCGCCTCCGGCCGGCCGGCGCCGCGATAGGCGTCGGTCGGCATCTTGGTGGTGAACACGCCAGTGCAGCGGAACGAGTAGGCGTCCATCTTGTAGATGCCCGGGTACATGAACGCGCCCAGTATCGGAATGCCCGGCGTCAGCAGCATCAGGTAGCCACCCATGTCGGCCAGCAGGTCGACCGACAGGCCGCGGATCCGGCCGTCGTGGTCGGCGGCGATCCTGATCCGCTGCCACTGGTCCCGCCCATGGTGCACGGACAAGTTGCCCTCGGTGCGCGACTCGGTCCACTTGACCGGCCGGCCGAGCCGCCGCGTGATGAGCACCGCGAGTACCTCTTCGCGGTAAAACTGAAGCTTGGAGCCAAATCCGCCACCGACGTCGGGCGCGATGACCCGGATGTTCTGCTCGGGTATCCCGGTCGTCAGGGCCATCATGACCCGGACGATGTGCGGGATCTGGGTGGCAGACCAGATAGTGAACTCGTCGCCGACTACAGAAGCCACGACCGACCGGGGCTCCATCGCGGACGGGATCAACCGCTGCTGGCGGTATTCGCGCTCGAGCACCACGGGGGCGTCGCGGAACGCCGCGTCCAGGTCGCCATTGACCATGACGAACTCGTAGCACTTGTTGCCGGTCTCGTGCACCTTCGGCGAGTTCTCGTCCAGCGCAGTGCGGATGTCGAGCACCGGCGGTAGCGGGTCGTAGTCCACATCGACGCCAGCGACAGCGTCGGCGGCGGTGTAACGGTCTCGCGCGATGACGCACGCGACGATCTCGCCGACATAACGGACCTCGTCGACGGCCATCGGCGGATGATGCGGTATGACGATGTCCGGCGTGACGGGCCATGCGCACGGCATGCTGCCCTGCTCGTCGGCGAGGTCGGCGCCGCAGAAGGCGGCGATGACGCCAGGCTGGCTGAGCGCGCCGCTCACATCGACCCTGGTGATCTTGGCGTGCGCGTACGGGCTGCGCACGAACGCCATGTGCAGCATGCCAGGCAGCCTGATGTTGTCCGTCCAGTTGGTCTGGCCGGTAATGAGCCTGGCGTCTTCCTTGCGCAGGCGCGCCCGGCCAAGCTCGGCGGCGGGCGCCTCGGTTGTCACGGTCACTGGGTCACCCCCGCGTCTGCCGCGCGTCTGACCGCGCGGACGATATTCTCGTAGCCCGTGCAGCGGCAGAGATTGCCTTCCAGGCCGTCCCGAATCTCCTCGTTGGTCGGATGCGGGTTGTCGCGGAGCAGGTCGGTGGCCGCCATGATCATGCCCGGAGTGCAGTAACCGCACTGCAGCGCATGCTCCTCATGGAAGGCCCGCTGCATTGGGTGCAGCGCACCGTTGGCCAGGCCTTCAATAGTTGTCACGTCGGACCCGTCCGCCTGGACGGCAAGAACCGAGCAGCTCTTGACCGAGACCCCGTCCATAAGCACGGTGCACGCACCGCAGTTTGAGGTGTCGCAGCCGACCGGCGTACCGGTCTTCCCCACGACGTCTCTGAGGTAATGGACGAGCAGCAGGCGAGGTTCGACTTGGTCGACGTACTTCGCGCCGTCGACCGTGACGGTGATGTGCGTCATGCGCTAGCACCTCCGGGACATCGCAGATGAACCTAGAGGCCAACCTAGATCGGCTGGGCCCGCCGCACCAGTCCCCCACCGGGTGCGCATCGCGAGCTCAGCCGGTCTGGAGGACCTGAAATGCCTCGGCGAGGTGGCCCTCCGGCAGACCGCCTTGCGCTGCCGACCTGGCAAGCCAGCCGCGCAGGAATTGCTCCAGCCCGTCAGGATCGGTGATCTGGCTGACGTGGCATCGCAGCGCGGCGACCTTGCGAGCGAAAGTGTCGGTGATATCCACATAAGTCGTGGGAGTCGGGCCGCCCGAGATCCAGACTTCGCGCACCGTCCACGGTTCGAGCTTCTCGTCGGTGAGGAGTTCATGGAACGCGAACGGGTTACGCGAATCGGGGTACACGGCGTCAAGTGCGGCGGAGCCGGCTGCCCGGTGGTCCGGGTGACTCGCACCCATCCGGGCGTAATTGCGCTCCGGGGACTGGCACACCACACGATCCGGCCGCAGCAGCCTGATCACCCTGGCGAGATCCCGGCGCAGCGCGAGAGAAGGCTCGACGCTGCCGTCCGGATAGCCGAGGAAGTGCAGGTCATGGACTCCCACCTGCTTGGCGGCCGCAGTCTGCTCCGCTTGCCGGAGGACCGCCATGTCGGTACGGGGGACTGACCGGTCGCTGCCGCCGGCCTCGCCGTCCGTGACGATGCAATAGCTGACGTCAAGGCCGGCGTCCGTCCACTGCGCGATCGTGCCGGCGGCGCCGAAGTCCACGTCATCCGGGTGCGCGGTAATCACGAGAACGCGGGCAACCTGCTCTGCATCGGCCATATCCAGATCTTACGGTGGCGTGAAATCGGCGCCCGCCGGCCACCGGGCTGGCGCTGGCAAGATGCTGGCCAGCTCATCGCCGACTGAGTGTTACCTGAGGGCTGGGCCGGGTACCGCGTCAGCGCACAGCTACTCAGTTAGGGTGGAGTCGTGACGACTTTCTCCGCAGAACCGTCATATGCCGAGGCTCTGGACAGTACCGATCACCTCGCGTCCTTCCGTGACCGCTTCGTCCAGCAGGACCGGGACCTGATCTACCTGAACGGGAACTCGCTCGGCCCGCTGCCGGTGCGCACGCAGGCGCGCATCGCCGAGGTGGTGGACCAGGATTGGGGCGTAGGCCTGGTCAGGTCCTGGGACAAGTGGATTCGGCTGCCGGCCGAAGCCGGCGACATGCTGGCCGAGCACCTGGTGGGCGCCGCCGCTGGACAGGTGCTGGTCTGTGACTCCGTCACCGTCAACCTGTACAAGCTGACTTGCGCCGCGCTCGGTGCCAGGCCCGGCCGCAACGTCATCATCACCGACGATGACAACTTCCCGACCGACCGCTACGTCCTTGAGGGCATTGCCGCGCAGCGCGAGCAGGAGCTCCGGCTGATCCACACCGACATGCACGCCGGAGTGAGTGAGCACGCCCTGGTCGATGCTCTCGACGAGCGCACCGCGATGGTGTGCCTCTCGCACGTCGCCTACCGCAGCGGGGCGCTGGCGGACATGGCCAGGCTGACCGACCTGATCCACGCATCCGGAGCGCTGGCGCTGTGGGACCTGTCCCACTCGGTCGGCGCGGTCCCGGTCGACCTCGACGCGACCGGCGCCGACCTGGCCGTCGGCTGCACCTATAAGTACGTGAACGCGGGTCCGGGTGCACCGGGATTCCTCTACGTGCGCGAGTCTTTGCAGCCTCAGTTGCGCCAGCCGATCTGGGGCTGGTTCAGCCAGCGCGACCAGTTCGCCATGGGCCCGCGCTACGATCCCGCGCCCGGCATCGACGCGTTCCTGACCGGAACGCCGAACATCATCGGCACCGTCGCAGTCGAGGAAGGCGCCCGGCTGCTCGGCGAGGCTGGCATCGAGCAATTGCGGGCCAAGAGCGTCGAGCTCACGACGTACCTGATCGCCCTGGCGGACGAGTGGCTCGTCCCGCTTGGCTTCACGCTCGCGTCACCACGCGATGCGTCCCGCCGGGGAGCGCACGTGACACTGCGGCACGACGACGCGTGGCAGATCAGCCAGGCGCTCATCCGCGAGGGCGTCATCGGCGACTTCCGTGCGCCGGACTGCCTGCGGCTCGGTCCGGTCCCCCTCTACACAACCTTCGCCTCGATCTGGTCGGCGATGGACCGGCTGCGCGACATCGCCGCGACGAAGTCCTACGCCGACATCCCGGTCGAGTAGAGCAATTGACAGCGTCACTGCCAGAACCTATGGTCCTCAGGTGCCCCGATATGGACAGATCGATGGCGACTACGGCCAGCGGCTGAGATCGCCCGCGGTGGACGGGCCCATCTACATGCTGAATCTGACCAGGTACCGGCCGGATGTGGACTATCAGCGCACCGAGGCCGCGGTCAACAGCCGGGAACCAGACGCTCGCTACGCCCCGCTCAGCGTTCTCGCGTCGATCGGCGCCACCTTGTGCTTCGTCGCCGATGTCGTTGCCAGTCCTGGCCACTGGCACCGCGTAGCCGTCGTCGGTTACCCGACCAGGCGTTCGTTCGTCGCGATGGCCGCGCGGCAGGACTTCATGGACTGGCACCACAACAAGTCCGCTGGGATGGAGCAGGCTGTCGTGCTGGGCACGCTGCCGACACGCGCGCTGCCCGGGCCGTCAAGCACGAGCCGGATCTTGCTGGAGACGTGGCACGGCCCAGCGCCAGCTCGCGTGGCGGCCGGACCCGTCTGCGAGTTCGCGGTCGAGGGAACGCTCGTCGGTGACGGCCGAGAATGGACCGGCGTGCGATACACCGCGATCGAGCCCGGCACCCCGCTTCCGCTCGACCCGACGCCTCCGGGGTATGAGCCACTGCTGCTGGAGCCGACGATCGAGCGGTGGCGGTGATGGCGGCACAGGCGTCCGCCTTCGACGGACGGCGACTGCGCCGCGAGCTGAACCGCGAGGCGGTCATCGACTCGCTCCTGAAATTCTTCCGGGTTGGCAACTACAACCCGAGCTGCAGCGAGATTGCGACCCAGGCCGGCCTCTCTGAGCGGTCGCTGTTCCGCTATTTCGATGACGTGGCGGACCTGCACCGGGCGGCGGCTGACCGTGTGATCACGGAAGAACTGTCGCTGGTGGCGTCGGCCGCGGCAGTGCATGACCCGACTGAGGTCAAGATCGAGCGGATGGTGCGCGCTCGCGCGGCGCTGTGGGAGCGGATCGGCCCGGCCGCGCGCGCACTCGGAGCCAACGCGCTCCGGCACGCCACGCTGGCCGTCGAGCTCGACCGGTACAGAGATTCCCTGCGTTTCCAGCTTCGCGAGTTGTTCGCGCCGGAACTGGCTGCTCGCGGGACCGCGGTGCTGCCCGCGATCGAAATCCTGTGCTCGCATCATTCCTGGGATCGGCTAAGACACGGCCAGGGCTTGTCGGCCGAGGCCGCGGCGGCTGCGCTCATCGCAACCCTCAGGGCGCTTCTGACCGGACAGCCAGATGCCTGACATCACTGCTGTCGACTTCCACTTCGACATCATGTGCCCGTGGGCCTACCAGGCCTCGATCTGGATCCGCGAGGTGCGCGACCAGGTCGGCCTGGATGTGCACTGGCGGTTCTTCAGCCTGGAGGAGATCAACCGGGCCGACGGCAAGAAGCACCCGTGGGAGCGCGAGTGGTCCTACGGCTGGTCGATGATGCGCGTCGGAGCGCTACTCCGGCGCATCGATCCGGCGCTGCTCGACCGCTGGTACTTCGCGGCCGGCACGGCGCTGCACGTGGACGGCCGCAAACCGCACCGCCGGGAGGTCGCCGAAGAACTGCTGGGCGCACTTGGCCTCGACCCGGCGCTCGTTGGCCAGGCGATCGACGACCCGAGCACGGGCGAGGAAGTCCGGTCCGACCACGACCGGGTCACCAGTCTTGGCGGCTGGGGCGTGCCGACACTGGTGTTCACCGATGACCGCGGACGACAGGACCGGGCGCTGTTCGGGCCGGTGCTCATCGACCCGCCGGCCGGCCCGGCCGCGGTCCGGCTCTGGCAGCTCATGACCGGCTGGCTGGAGTTCCCGGGCTTGTATGAGATGCAGCGGCCGAAGAGCGAGCAGGACCTGACCGCGATCGCGCAGACGTTCCGCCCTTACCTGCATGCGCGAGACTGGATCACCATTCAGAAGGAGACGCCGTGACCGACCTCGACCGGACCCGGGGCTCACTCGAGCAGTGCTACGACGCGATCGAGGCTCTGTGCGCTCGGATGGACAGCGCGCAGTGGCAAGTGCAGTCGCTGTGCCCGGACTGGCGAGCCCGCGACGTCGTCACCCACCTGGCCATGATGGAGCGGGTCATGACCGGCTGGCTGCCGGGCAGCGTCGAGGAGGTACCGCCGCTCGACCGGATCGAGCCGTACAGCGAGCAGACGGCCGCCCTTGACGACGCCGCCTTGACCGACCAAATCACCGAGATTTTCGCCGACCGTCGGGCAGACCTTGCCGCGCTCAAGGCGGCAGATCTCGACCGTCCGTCCTGGACGCCCGTTGGCCCGAAGACCTACGGCCGCTTCCTGGACATTCGTATCTTCGACTTCTGGGTCCACGAGCGGGACATCACGACGCCGCTCGGCTGGCCGACCGACGACGCGGGCCCGCGGGCCGAGATCGCACTAGCCGAGGTCGAGGGCTCGCTCGGCTACATCGTTGGCAAGAAGATCGGCCTCCCCGACGGCAAGAGCATCGTCTTCCACCTCACCGGCCCCATCACCCGCGACCTAGCAGTGAAGGTCGACGGACGAGCCAGGCAAGTGGAGCACCTAGACAACCCCGACATAAAACTCACGACCGACACACTGACCTTCATCCAGCTAGCCTGCGGCCGCATCGACCCGCAGCAGCAGATCGACCAAGGCAAAGTGACCTGGACCGGCAACGACGAGCTAGGCCACCGAGCCGCGACAAATCTCCGCTTCACGATGTAGCAGCCAGGCGTGGCGCGATAAGACGCAGCCATTTCTCTGCCCTGGCTGCGTCTTGTCGCGCCGCGGCTGGCGGCCCGCTCCGCCCGTCCTGTAAACTTACTTGCTGTAAAGCAAGTATCGGGAGCGCGGCTGAATGGGGGCGGTGGTGGGCGGTGACGGCACGGCGCCAGCTGCGCGCCGCGGATTCCTCCGGACAACCTTCTCCTCGCTGAAGGTGCCGAACTACCGGCTGTATTTCGCCGGCCAGTCGATCTCGCTGGCCGGTACCTGGATGCAGATGACTGCCCAGTCCTGGCTTGTCCTGGTCCTCACGCACTCCAGTACCGATCTCGGCTTCGTGGTGGCCCTCCAGACGCTGCCGGTGCTGCTCTTTGCCCCGTATGGCGGGGTCGTCGCGGACCGGGTCGACAAGCGGCGGCTCATGGTCGTGCTCCAGCTCGCCATGGGCGTCCAGGCACTCGTACTCGGCCTGCTCACCATCGCCGGAGTGGTCAGATTCTGGGAGATCGGCCTGCTGGCGGTCATACTCGGCCTCAACAACGCCTTCGAGAACTCGGCCCGGCAGGCGTTCGTGCGCGAAATGGTCGGCAAGGACGAACTCCGCAATGCGATCACTCTGAACTCGGTGACAGTGAACGCTGCCCGCGCCGTCGGGCCCGCCATCGGCGGCGTCCTGATCGCCACGGTCGGAGTCGGCGTCTGCTTCCTGGCCAATGCGGCCAGCTTCGGCGCGGTCGTCACCTCGCTGCTGGTGATGAACAAGGCCGCGCTGCACCCCAGCACACCGGCCCCGAGAGCTCGCGGCCAGCTACGCGAAGGCGTCCGGTATGCGGCGAGCACGGCCAATATCGCCATCCCGCTGGCCATGATGAGCCTGGTCGGCCTGCTCGCGTACGAGTTCCAGGTATCGCTGCCGGTCCTGGCCCAGCAGACGTTCCACGGCAATTCGGTGGTCTACGGCTTTATGACCGGCTCGATGGGCGTCGGCGCCGTGATCGGCGGCCTGTTCACCGCGGCGCGTGGCCGCACCGGCCTGCGCCCGATGATCATCGCTGCGGCCGGATTCGGAATTGCCATCCTGGCCTGCGCGTACGCCCCCGTCCTTGGCCTGGCCTACGCCGCCTTGCTCTTCGTTGGCTGGGCCAGCGTCTCGTTCATCGCGGTCGGCAACTCGACCATTCAGCTGGCCTCGGATCCGAGCATGCGCGGCCGGGTCATCGCCCTGTGGCAGGTGGCTTTTCAGGGCACCACGCCGGTCGGCGGGCCCTTGATCGGCGCGATCATCGCGCTGTCCGACCCGCGGTCCGGTCTCGCCGTGGGCGGGGCGTCCTGCCTGGTTGCCGCTGCTGGCGGAGTCTGGCTGGCCCGGCGCTACCGCCGGGTCGGCACCCGCACGCTGGCTGCCTACCCGATCGTCGGCAGCACCGATGATGACGTGGCCGACCAGCAGGCGAGCGCGCTAGACCGGGACGAAGCCGGCAGTAGGGCCTGAGGCCCTACTCCCACTCGATCGTGCCCGGCGGCTTACTGGTGATGTCGAGGACAACCCGGTTGACCTCCGGCACCTCGTTGGTTATCCGCGTCGAGATCCGCGAAAGTACCGCTTCGGGCAGCCGTGCCCAGTCGGCCGTCATGGCATCCTCGCTAGTGACCGGCCGCAGCACGATCGGGTAGCCGTAGGTACGGCCGTCACCTTGCACGCCGACGGACCGCACGTCGGCCAGCAGCACGACGGGGCACTGCCAGATCTCCCGGTCTAGGCCAGCCGCGGACAACTCGGCCCGCGCGATCGCATCCGCGGCGGACACGATACGCAGCCGCTCGGCGGTGACCTCGCCGACGATCCGGATAGCCAGGCCAGGGCCAGGGAACGGCTGCCGCCAGACGATCTCCGCTGGCAGGCCAAGCTCGGTGCCGACCTGGCGGACCTCGTCCTTGAACAGGTCGCGCAGCGGCTCGACCAGCTCGAACTTCAGGTCATCTGGCAGTCCGCCGACGTTGTGGTGCGACTTGATGTTGGCCGTCCCCGTGCCGCCGCCGGACTCCACTACGTCGGGATACAGCGTGCCCTGGACCAGGAACGTGGCCGCCTGATCCGCCCCTGCTATCTCGCGCGCGGCCTGCTCGAACGCCCGGATGAACTCCCGGCCGATGATCTTGCGCTTCTCCTCCGGGTCGCTGACGCCCGCCAGCGCGCCAACGAAGACGCCGGCCGCGTCGACGACCTTCAGCGCCACGCCAGTCGCGGCGACGAAGTCCTTCTCCACCTGCTCAGCTTCACCGGCGCGCAGCAGCCCGTGGTCGACGAAGACACAGGTCAGCCGGTCCCCGATGGCGCGCTGCACCAGGGCAGCCGCGACCGCCGAGTCCACGCCGCCTGACAGGCCGCAGATCGCGCGGCCCGTGCCGACCTGCGCCGCGATGCGCTCGCTCTGCTCCTCGATGACACCGCGCATCGTCCACGTCGGCTGGCAGCCTGCGGCGGCCAGGAAGCCCCGCAGCATCGCCATGCCATGCTCGGTGTGCAGGACTTCCGGATGGAACTGCATGCCGTAGAGCTGCCGGTCGGGTGCCTCGGCCGCGGCGACGGGCGTGCCCGCGGTGGTGGCCGTGACAGCGAAACCAGGCGGCGCCTGCGCGCACGTGTCGCCGTGGGACATCCACACGCGCTGCTGCTCGGGCAGGCCGCGCAGAAGCACGCCCGCGGCATCGGCCGTCTGCAGGGCCGTGGCCCCGTACTCCCCCGTTCCTGTATGTAGGACCTGTCCCCCGAGGTCGCGGACCATCAGCTGGAAGCCATAGCAGATGCCGAGGACGGGGATCCCGGCGGTCAGCAGGCCAGCCGGGGCCGGCGGGGCACCGGGGGCGTAGACGGACGACGGGCCGCCCGACAAGATGATCGCGGACGGGTTCCTGGCCAGCATTTCCTGCGTCGGCATCGTGCTGGGCACGACCTGGGAGTAGACCTGGCAGTCCCGGACGCGCCGGGCGATCAACTGCGCGTACTGGGCGCCGAAATCAACCACCAGGACCGGGCCAGACTCCAGGTCAGGGCCGCTGCGATTGCCATCCGCCATGGCCTTGAGTCTAGTCGGCGCCGCCGCCTAGCTAGCTGGCGTCGCGGGGGCCGGCTCGTCCTCGGCTGGCGGCGCCGTGGGGCTGACGAGGACCCGGGCAATCCGCCGTCCGTCCAGCTGGGTCACGGTCAGCTTGCGGCCGGAGACCACGGCGGACTCGCCGTTGTCGGGCAGGTGACCCAGCGCGGCGAGCAGGTAGCCGGCCACGGTCTCGTACGGCCCTTCTGGCAGCTCCAGGCCGGTCTGCTCGGCGAACTCGTCTAGGTTCAGCAGCCCGTCCACCTCAAGCTCGCCGCCGTGCAGCTGGCGCGGGTGGCTGGCTTCCTCGTCGTACTCGTCCTGAATATCGCCGATCAGCTCCTCGACCAGGTCCTCGAGCGTCACAATGCCCGCGGTACCGCCGTACTCGTCGACCACGATGGCCAGGTGCGCACGGTCCTTGCGCATCTCCGACAAGGCCGACAGCACCATCTTGCTGATCGGCAGGAATTTCACCGGCCGGCAGACCTCGCCGACCTTGCGGGTATCGGATTCGGGTCGGCGGTCGAGCAGATCACGGGAGTGCACGAAGCCGATCACGTCGTCGTAGGACTCCTGGTACACCGGGAACCGGGAATACCGGGCATGCTCGGCTATGGCCGCTGCCTGTGAGAGTGGCATGGCCGCCGCCAGGAACTCCACCTCGGTTCTTGGCACCAGGACCTCACGGATCTGCCGCTTGCCAGCGTCGAAGACCTCGCCGACGATATGCCGCTCGTCCGGGCTCAGCGCCTGGTGCCCGGCCACGAGGTCACGGAGCTCCTCGTCGGTCATGACGCCGCGGCCCGCCGCCGGGTCGCCGCCGAGCAGCTGGACGACCAGGTTGGTGGACCTGGACAGGACCCAGACCAGTGGCCGGGCGATGATGGCGAGCCGGTCAACCACGGGGCCGGAGACCAGCGAGACTCGCTCGGCGCGCTGGAGCGCGAGCCGCTTGGGCGCTAGCTCGCCGAAGACCAGCGTGAAGAAGGCGATGATCAGCGTGACGGCGATCACAGCCAGCGGGTCAGCCGCGTCACGGGGCAGGAACTTGGCGAACTCGTTCCCGAGCCGGTTGGACAACAGCGCAGCGCCGAAGGCGCCCGACAGCAGGGTGGCCAGCGTGACGCCGATCTGCACCGAGGACAGGAATCTGTTCGGGTCCTGGGCGAGCCGCGCGGCTCGCTCGCCTCGCTTGCCGTGCCTGGCCAGTGAGCGGATCTGGCCCTCGCGCAGTGACACAAGCGCCATCTCGGCGGCGGCGAAGAAGCCGCCGATCAGTATTACGGCCAGGACGAGGAGAATATCCCAGCCGACGCCATTCACGTCCGGATCCCCGACCCTCGTCAGTTCGGCGTGCGCGAAGCGCTGCCGTCCCCCGCGTCCCGGCAGCAGCCGCAACTCGGCCGCGCGGTAGTTTGCAACAGTCTAAGCAGTCTGCCCGCGCAGGCGAGCCGTACTCGCCTAGCCCGCCCGGGCGGCGTACGTTAGCTGCCACCATATAGGGTGCTTTCCCCTGTATAGAAATGTCGCGTTGTTTAACCGCATTCAGCGGGCATCCGGAAGGACGTGGGTGGGACTGTGACGGGTGTACACGACGACGCCGTGGCGATGGCAGCCGAGCTGACGAAGCTTCGCCGTGCCATCCACGCCGAGCCGGAGATCGGCTTGGACTTGCCGCGCACGCAGCGCAAGGTCCTCGACGCGCTCGACGGACTGCCGCTGGAGATCACGCTGGGCGAGGGCCTGAGCTCGGTTACGGCCGTGCTGCGCGGCGGGCGGCCCGGCGAGACCGTGCTGCTGCGCGGCGACATGGACGCGCTGCCCGTTACCGAGCGTGCCAACGTGCCGTATGCCTCGACGATCGACGGGGCGATGCACGCGTGCGGGCACGACCTGCACACGGCCATGCTGGCGGGCGCGGCGAGGCTGCTGTCAGCCCGTCGGGCCGAGCTGGCGGGGAACGTGATCTTCATGTTCCAGCCTGGCGAGGAAGGCCCCGGCGGCGCACGCATCATGGTGGGCGAAGGCGTGCTCGACGCGGCGGGCGACCGGCCAGCCGCGGCCTACGCGCTGCACGTGGCCTCAGGCCTGCTGCCGCTTGGCCTGCTCGCCAGCAGGGCGGGCACGGTGATGGCGGCCGCCGACACCCTGCACGTCACGGTGCATGGCCGGGGCGGACACGGCTCGCAGCCGCATCGCGCGGCCGACCCCGTGCCGGCCGCCTGCGAGATCGTACTGGCGCTGCAGTCGATGGTGACGCGCCAGTTCGACGTGTTCGACCCGATCGTCGTCACCGTCGGTACCTTCCATGCGGGCACCGCCGACAACGTGATCCCGGATGACGCGCAGTTCGTGGCGACGATCCGGTCGTTCTCGCCGGAGGCGCGCGCCGCCGTGCAGGCCGCGGCGCCACGGCTGGCCCGCGACATCGCCAGTGCGCATGGCCTGACCGCCACCGCCGAATTCCGGGACGGCTATCCAGTCACCGTGAACGACGCCGAAGAGCTGGCCTTTGCCGAGCAGACCGTGGCCGACGTGCTGGGTGACGGCCGGTACGTCGCCGCACCAGATCCGCTCACGGGCTCGGAGGACTTCTCCTACGTCCTCGAGCAGGTGCCCGGTGCGTTCCTGATGCTCGGCGCCTGCCCGCCGGCCAGCGATCCGTTCAGCGCCCCGTTCAACCACTCGGCCGAGGCG
>DATHPF010000135.1:0-6970 GCA_035484155.1 Streptosporangiaceae bacterium | reverse complement strand
GGACCGCGCCTGCGGCCTTGCTCACAGCTCCTCGCTAAAGGAGAAGACGGGAGTGCTCCTGGTGAGCGTTTGCTTGCGGAAGAATGCGGGGGCCGTGACGCGCATGAAGACAAAGCCGATCACTCCGGCCACCGCCGCAAGCGCGGCGATGATGAAGATGCCGCCGATCTGCCAGTGCAGGCCCGGCACCGTCCACGTGGTGTAGCTGTTGGACGCGACCCAGTCGCTCTGGAGGCTGTAGAAGCCAGCCGCGTACAAGATCAGCCCGCCGAGCCCGGGCAGGATGCCGCGCATCCACAGGCTCCAGCTGCTGCTCCTCAGCGTGGCGCGGTAGTACCAGACACAGGAGAACGCAGTCAGTCCGTAGTAGAACGCGATGTACAGGCCAATCGCGGCGACCGCGTCGGCGATCGGATTGCCGCCGGAGAGGTAGTTCAGCGGGATGTACAGCGCGATCGAGATCGCGCCCATGACGAGAGTCGACACCGTCGGGGTCAGGTACCTGGGGTTGATCTTGGCGAACGAATTCGGCAGTGCCCCGTAGGCAGCCATCGACAGTGTCGTGCGTGCGGTCGGCAAGATCGTGGTCTGGGTCGAGGCGGCGGCCGAGCTGAGCACCATGAGGATCAGGAGCCGGGACAAGACTGTCCCGAGCCCGGAAGTGCCGAAGATCGCGCCCCCGAGGACCGACAGCACGTCGAACTGGTGCGCCGGATTCGTCAGCCCGACGCCCTTGTCGCCGATGCCTGCGAATGCCTGCACGGAGATGATCACGATCACGTAGGTGACGAGCAGCAGGACAGTCGAGATGATCCCCGCTCGGCCAGGCGTCCGGGACTTGTCCGCGGTCTCCTCGTTCACCGACAAGGCGGTGTCCCAGCCCCAGTAGATGAAGAGCATCAAGATGATCCCGGAGACAAAGGCCGAGAAGTGCAGGTGCGATGCCGACAGCCAGCTCAAACTCGGGTGCAGTGACCCCGCTGGCGGGTGGCTGCCGAGCACTCGGACCAGCGCCGTGACCGACATGACCAGCAGCATGACGATCTCGATGAACAGCAGAACTCGCTGAAATCTGGCCGAGACCTCGATGCCGCGGTAGCAGATATAGGTCATCGCGGCGATCCACAAGACCCCCACCAGCAGCACCCAGCCGCTCGAGGCGTCGCCACCGATCGCGCTGTTCGGTCCCTGGACGAGGAAGAACGCGTACTGTCCGGCCACTTGGGCCAGGCTGGCCATGACCAAAACGTCGGCCGCCACGACGCCCCAGCCACCGGCCCAGCCCGTTTTCGGCCCGAACGCACGGGCCGCCCAGATAAACGTTGTCCCGCAGTCGGGATCGGCCTTGTTGAGCTCGCTGAAGCCGATCGAGCACAGCAGCATCGGCACGAACGCCAGTACGGCCACCAGCGGAGATTTCAACCGGACGGCCTCGACCACGAAGAACAGCGTCGCGGCAAGGCTATAGGCCGGAGCGGTCGAAGCTACGCCCATGGTCACGCTCGAGACGAGGCCGAGAGCGCCCGTCTTGAGACCCTTGTGTCTGGGCTCCTCCACTGGCCGCAGGCCAGAACTAAAGATGGCCATGGCGCGCCATCCCCCCCTATTGAGCCAAATCATGCCGCGATTCCGCCCGGATCGTGCCAGGGGACACGGACACGCTAGCGCGGTATCGCCGATCACGATTTTAACCGGAGTATTCCGATCTCGTCCCCGAAACCCGATTTACCGTTCGAAAGTGCGGAGTGCTTCAACAGCCACCTCGGCGCGACGAACGGTCAGCCCGCGGCTCACCGCGACACGTAAATCACCGGAAAGAGGTGACAGCCGCTCACCATGATCGCCGCTAACTTCGCGTGCATCCGAACCGTGCTATGAGAAGGAGCTGCTCCTGTGACCAGTGCGCCAATCCGCGACCCGCTCGCCGACCACCTCCTCACGCCCGAAAACGCTGCGTTCCTGTTTATCGACTACCAGCCCTCTCAGTTGGCGACGATCCGCTCGATGGACGCAGCGCTCCTTCTCAAGAACGCGGTCTCGACGGTCCGGACGATCAAGACCTTCGGGGTCCCGGTCGTCCATTCGACCGTCAACGTCGCCTCCGGCCGGGGGCCAACGCTGCCCGAACTCGCCGGCCTCCTGTCCGACGACAAGCCACTCGACCGGACCACGGTCAACTCCTGGGAGGACGTCGAATTCGTCCAGGCCGTCCACGCCACCGGCCGCCGCAAGCTCGTCATCTGCGCGTTGTGGACCGAAGTCTGCATGGCCTTTACCGCCCTCGATGCGCTGCGCGAGGGGTATGAGGTCTACCCCGTCGTCGACGCGATCGCCGGCACCTCGCCGGAGGCCCACCGGGCCGGCCTAGACCGCGTGATCCAGGCCGGCGGCCAGCCCATCGGCTGGGTCTCGCTCGCCTGCGAGCTTCAGCGCGACTGGGCCCGCCAGGAGACGGTCCCGGCCGTCGTCGAGATCGTCCTCACCGACCGCCTGGAGAAGGAGTAACAGCGCGAATCACCGTGATCGGGTGACGCCTCCTCACCTGCCTGGCGGCAAGTCTGGAAGTGAGCCGCGACGCCAACCGAGGGAGATCGTCCGTGAGCATCGAGCAGCGAGAGAACCTCGACGCCATCCTCCGTAAGTCAGCGTTCCCCGCCGGCAGTGACGTCAGCGAGCAGCGCCGGCTGCTGCGGGAGCTGCTGTCAGCGCAGCCGCTGCCCTCCGACGTGACCGTGACGCCATCCGTGCTCGGGGGCGTGCCAACCGCCGATATCGCCATCGACGGTATCGAGCCCCGCCATGTCGTCTTGTACTTCCACGGTGGCGTGTACGTCATGGGGGACGCTGCCCTCGCCGCTGACCTGGCCTCGCAGGTCGCCCGGCGGGCACAGGCCAGGGCCGTCTCCGTCGACTACCGGCTCGCTCCCGAGCATCCGTACCCGGCCGCGGTCGACGACGCTCTGGCCGCCTACCAGGCCCTCCTGGACAACGGCACCGCCCCATCCGACATCGCCTTCGCCGGTGAATCGGCCGGCGGCGGCCTCGCCATCGCCACCCTGGTCAACGCCCGCGATCACGGACTGCCCCTGCCAGCCGCAGCCTTCGTCATGTCGCCATATGCCGATCTCACCCTGGCCGGGACGACCATACACACCAAGCGCGAGGCCGACCCGCTGCTCAGCCCAGAAGCGCTGGAGGCCCACGTCCCCGACTACACGTCGGGACAAGACCCCGCCCTTGGCCTCATCAGCCCGATATTCGCCGACCTGTCCGGCCTGCCGCCCCTGATCATCCAGGCCGGAACCCACGAGGTTCTCCTCGACGACGCTGTCCGCCTCGCGCGCCAAGCCGCCACCGCCGACGTGCAGGTCACCCTGGACATCACCCCTCAGGTACCCCACGTCTTCCAGGCTTACTACGCGATCCTCGACGAAGCGGCCGCGGCACTGGACAGAGCCGGACAGTTCCTGTCGGCGCATCTGGCCAGCGCAGCTACCTGACTGGCCCCGCCCGCTCCGGAAGGAAGCAGGTGATCACCAGTGACTTCGAACGACGCTACCTCTGACCTCGCCGAGACCGCCGATGTGGTCGTCGTCGGCGGTGGCTCCGCTGGCGCTGTCCTCGCGGCCCGGCTCAGCCAAGACCCTGCGCGAACGGTACTCCTGCTCGAAGCCGGCCATGCCTATGCCCGCGACGCCTATCCGCCCGCGCTGCTGGACGCGAGCAAGATCGCTGACCCGGATCACGACTGGGGCTATACCTCGCGAGGCACCGGCCAGACGCAGATCCCGACCCCGCGGGGCAAGGTACTCGGCGGCAGCTCCGCGGTGAATGCCTGCGTCGCACTGCGTGCCCGCGCCGCCGACTTTGCTAAATGGAGCGAGCACGGCGCCGAGGGATGGTCATACGACGACGTGCTTCCGGTATTCAGGATGCTGGAGAACACTCCCACCGGGGACGACGCTTATCACGGGCGGACTGGCCCGCAGCCGATCCGCCAGCGTGCGGACGGCGAACTGACGCCATCCCTGCGAGGATTCGTGGAGGCGGCGGTCACGCACGGGTTCAAGCGGGTACACGACTTCAACGCTGCCGAGCAAGACGGTGCCGATGGCTACCCAGTCGACGTCGTCGATGGTGTCCGCCAGAACGTGGGGCTGGTCTATCTCACCGCCGAGGTGCGGCGGCGGCCCAATCTCACGATTCGCGGCGATGTCAACATCGACCGCGTGCTGTTTGACGGCGCGACCGCCACCGGCGTCGTGGGCGCAGACGGCACGGTGTACCGGGGCCATGAGGTGATCCTGTCCGGGGGTACTTACGGCAGTCCGGCCATCCTGCTGCGCTCCGGTGTCGGCCCAGCTGATGAGCTGGCTGCACTGGGCATTGGAGCCATCGCTGACTTGCCCGTCGGCCAGCGGCTACAGGACCAGCCGGGTTACTACAACGCCTACGCGCTGGCTGCCAGCTACCTGGAAATGACCCCCGCGGTCGGGTCCCTGCTGTGGACGGCATCCGGCGAGGCCGTGCGGGACGAGCTGGACTTGCACGTCACCGCAACCCACCTGATGGACGGGTCTCTGAGTCCGACCGGAGGGGCGATCGTGCTGCAAGCCGCTCTCGTCCAGCCGGAGTCGACAGGAACACTGAAGCTGGCCAGCCGGGATCCCGGCGAGCCCCCGCTCATCGACGCCAATTACCTGGGCACCGGCCGCGACGCGCGCCGCATGCTGGAAGGCGTTGAGATTGGCCGCGCCATAGCACGCAACCCGGTCTTCGCGCCTGTCACCGAGTCAGAACTAGCCCCCGGCGACGCAGTGGCCGACGACGACACCCTCGCCCAGACCATCGCCGCCAACCTGGCGATCTACGGCCATCCCACTTCCACGGTGCCGATGGGCGGGGCCGGCGACCCGTGGGCTGTTGTCGATTCGGTCGGCGCCGTCAACGGGATCAGCGGGCTGCGGGTCGCCGACGCGTCGATCATTCCCGAAGTTCCGTCCTCCACCACCAACGTCACAGTCATCATGCTGGCCGAGCGCATCTACCAGCGCGTCTACGCGAGCTGACAAGAGGCCGCCTGCCAGACCTTTGAGCCGAGCGCTCAGGGAGCCGACCCGCTGGCGGTCCAGCGCTGGAAGACGGCGACGTGCTCCGACGGCCACGCCCCGTCGCAGGGCATCGTGCCGTTGGAAAGGCGCTCCAGGATCGCGTCCTGGTGCGCCTTGACGTCGCTGTAAGACCAGAGGTCGAAAGCTTTGAGCATCGAGTCGTGGTCCTTTTCGCGGAACATAGGACGGACATCACGCTCGAAGCTCAGCCCTGCTGGTGAGTCCGGCTGGCCGGTCATGGGCTTCTCCTGCCGTTGTGACAGTACGAATGTGACAGTGCGGCTGTGATAGTGCGGCTGTGATAGTGCGGCTGTGACAGTGCGACGCTTCCCTCGTCAGCAACCGCGTCGGCCAGAGCATCCCCCAGGACCCGCGGCGCCATACCTACGCGCTTGCACTGCGGCCATGTTTGGGATCATGCGCACATGGCAGGCGAAAGCGATCACGACCAGCAGGCAGACATCGCCATGGCGCCCGCGGCATGGAGTTCACGCGCTGGTCAGGTAGCGCTTGTGACCGGCGGGTCGGCTGGGCTTGGCCTGTGGATCGCGACCGCGCTGGCGGCGGCGGGCTCTGACGTAGTGCTGGCCAGCCGGTCGGTCGGCCGTTGTCAGCAGGCCGCTGCCGATTTGTCGGCTCAGACCGGGCGACGGGTGACCGGCCACGGGTGTGATGTCACCGACGAAGCCGCCGTCGAGGCTCTGGTCGACGGGGTGCTCACCGACTATGGCCGCCTTGACGTGCTGGTCACCAGTGCTGGAGTACAGGCGCGCGGCATGCTTGATCAACTCGACGTCGGAGCGCTGCGGGCGTGCCTGGACGTCAACGTGGTGGGGACGTGGCTGGCATGCCGAGCGGCCGCCCGGCCGATGCGGTCAGCGGGATACGGGCGCATCGTGACTCTTGCTAGCGCGCTGGGCTTGGTCGGGGCCGCTGCCCGGTCTGGATATGCCGCGAGCAAGGGAGCTGTCGTACAGCTCACCCGCAGCCTGGCCGTCGAACTGGCCGGAACCGGAATTACTGTAAACGCGCTGGCACCGGGCCCGTTCCGGACACCCCTCAACGCCGGCATGGACGATGATCCCCAGGTACGACGATTCCTGACCGCCGAGATTCCCCTGGGCCGGTGGGCCTCGCCTGGCGATATTACCGGCGCCGCCCTCTTGCTCACCGACCCGCAAGCCAGCTATATCACCGGCGCCGTCCTGCCAGTCGACGGCGGCTGGACAGCCCATTGATGCGACTGACCAGCGCGTCGGCAGTCGAGACCCGATGAATATCTAGAAGTAGCGGGACTGCGCGGGGTGCTGCGTGGCCTCCCGGTAACGGGACTGGGTGAAGTACTGGGACGCGTCCCGGCGCCACAGGCAGATGGTGGCAGCGAGCGCGACGAGCCAGTTGACCAAGCCGACGATGGTGACGCCGAGGCCTTGCGTCGACAAGACCAGGAGACTGGCGGCGATCATGCCACCTGCTGCGATCGGCAGGGTGTGCTGCATGGCGATGCTGTGTGCCTGGCTGGTGGCGTAACCGGATCTGCTCACGAGCGAACTAGCGAGGCTACCGATCCTGGCGATGCTCACGATGACGTTGAGGACCGCAAGCGCTGCGCCGGCATACATCACCTTGACGGCGGTGGCGAGTGAGCGCGGTCTAGGCAGCGGCTCGGCGATCCGGCCGGTTGCGCGAACCGTACACCGGCGAGCAGCTCCTGGCCGGAAGTCTGCCTCGGGCAACAGCTCGCGCGCACAGCGGCGAGATCTATGCCAGGGTGGTCGCCGTGACTGAAGGCAGCGAGGGCGAGACCGCGCCGGAACGGTGGAATGCCGTCGGGGCCGGTTCCAACATGTGGATGGACA
>DATHPF010000134.1:0-33184 GCA_035484155.1 Streptosporangiaceae bacterium | reverse complement strand
TGATCGAATGAGCAGAACATGATCGTTATCTGGCCGTTCTGGCGCAGGTGCGCGATCGTCTCGGCGCCACTGCCGGTCAGGTCCAGGTACGCCACAGTCCGGGGCCCGAGCACCGCGAAGGTGTCCTGCAAGCCCTTAGGGGAGACGTTGACATGTCCACCGTCACCGTTGCTGGTCAGGATCGGAGCCGTCGCGACAAAAAACACAGATTGCCTGGCGATAAACTTCCTGAGCCGTCCGTCCAGCTCGGGGTAGAGCTTGCCCATGATGCCCTCCTGGATGCATTCTGCGACGAGCTACCGTCAGCGGGCTAACTGAAGGGAGGGCGTGTGACCGACGTTACAACTCAGGTCCGGCCGGGCTCACCGGAGCAGCGGCACCGGGACGCTGTCGCCGCGATCCAGCAGGCCTATCAGGCGATCCCGGCGGGCAGCCCGATCCGGCTGGCGAAGAGCACCTCGAACCTGTTCTGGTTCCGCGCCGACACCACTGGCTCCGGACTGGACGTCGCGCAGTTCGCCCACGTGATCAGCGTCGACCCGGAAGCAAGGACGGCCGTCGTCGGCGGGATGACCACCTACGAGGACCTGGTCAAAGCCACGCTCCGGCACGGGCTCATGCCGCTAGTGGTGCCCCAGCTCAAGACCATCACGCTGGGCGGCGCGGTCTCTGGCCTCGGCATCGAGTCCAGCTCGCTGCGCAACGGCATGCCGCACGAGTCGGTCCTGGCGATGGAGATCCTGACCGGCGACGGCCAGGTGGTGACCGCCACGGCCACCGGCGAGCACGCGGCGCTGTACCGGGGCTTCCCGAACTCCTATGGCACGCTCGGCTACACGCTCTCGCTGACGATCGAGCTGGAGCCGGTCAAGCCGTACGTCCACCTGCGGCACTTCAGGTTCACCGATCCCGCCGAGTGCTTCGCGGCCGTCGCCCAGGTCGCGGCCGACGGCAGCTACGACGGCCATCAGGCCGATTTCATCGACGGGACAGCGTTCAGCCAGCAGGAGATGTACCTGACCGTCGGCGCGTTCAGCGATGTCGCACCATGGCGGAGCGACTACACGCGGGAGCGCATCTACTACCAGTCGCTGCGCGGGCCGCGGGAGGACTTCCTCACCATCAGCGATTACCTGTGGCGGTGGGACACGGACTGGTTCTGGTGCTCACGGCCGTTCGGCGTGCAGCGCCCGGTGATCCGCGCGCTGTGGCCGCGGCGCTACCGTCGCTCGGACGTCTACCGCAAGCTCGTCGCCCTGGACCATAAGCACGGCGTCACGCGCAAGCTCGATGCGCGCCGCGGCCGGCCCGAAACCGAAATGGTGATCCAGGATGTGGAAATACCCGTGGCTCAATCGGCCACGTTCCTTGATTATTTCCTGGCTGACGTCGGCATGACCCCGGTCTGGATGTGCCCCCTCCGCTTGCGCGGGGAGCGGACCTGGCCGCTGTACCCCATGCGGCCAGGCCAGGTATACGTGAACTTCGGTTTCTGGGGAACTGTCAAGCTCCCGGCCGGCGCCACGGACGGGTACTTCAACCGGCGCATCGAGGATAAGGTGACCGAACTCGGCGGCCATAAGGGCCTGTACTCGACGTCGTTCTATCCGAGGGAAGAGTTCTGGGCGCGGTACAACGGTCCGGAATACGCCGGGCTCAAGCGCGCTTACGATCCGCAAGGCCGGCTTGCCGACTTGTACGACAAATGCGTGCGCGGGGTCTGAGTCCGACGCCGAAGACGCGGGAAGTAACAAAGGAAGCGAAGGAAAAGAGGTCCCAGATGGCTCTGGCCGAGGTATTCGAGCGGGTCGCGGGCCCGGATGCCCCAGTCGGTTTCGAGGCGTTCGACGGAAGCTCGGCAGGCGCCGACGACTCGCCGATCAAGATCACGGTGAAGTCGCCGACCGCAGTGGCGTACCTGGCGCAGGCGCCGGGTGCGCTCGGACTGGCGCGCGCCTACGTTTCCGGGCACCTGGACGTAGTAGGCGACATGTACGCTGCGCTGGCCCGGATGGCGCACGCGCAGGAAATCCAGACCAGCCTGGCCGAGCGGCTGAGGCTGCTGCGCAGCCTGGGCGGCCCGAAGATGCTGCTGCCGCGGGTGCCGCCGCCGCCGCAGGAGGTCCGCGTCAACAGCCGGTGGCTGGCTGGCCGGCGTCACTCCAGGCAGCGTGACGCCAGCGCGATCTCCCACCACTACGACGTGTCCAACACGTTCTACGAGTGGGTACTCGGCCCGTCTATGGCCTACACGTGCGCGTGCTACCCGACGGAGGACGCGACGCTGGAGCAGGCGCAGGCGGTCAAGTTCGACCTGGTAGCGCGCAAGCTCGCGCTGAAGCCGGGGATGCGGCTGCTCGATGTCGGCTGCGGCTGGGGCGGAATGGTGATGCACGCCGCACGCGAATACGGCGTGCGGGCTCTCGGGGTGACGTTGTCCGCTGAGCAGGCGTCCTGGGCACAGACCGCGATCAAGGAACGGGGTCTGTCGGAGCTCGCCGAGGTCCGCCACCTCGACTACCGCGAGGTCTCCGAGACCGGGTTCGACGCGGTCAGCTCGATCGGGCTGACCGAGCACATCGGCAAGGCCCAGCTGCCCGGCTATTTCCGGTTCCTGGCCGGCAAGCTGGTGCCGCAGGGCCGGCTGCTCAACCACTGCATCACCCGGCCGGACAACACTGGCCCGGCGCGGGTGACCGACGGCTTCATCTACCGGTACGTCTTCCCCGACGGCGAGCTCGAGGGTCCCGGCTACCTGATGTCGGTCATGAACGACAACGGCTTCGAGGTCCGCCACAGCGAGAACCTGCGCGAGCACTACGCCCGGACGCTAGCGGCCTGGTGCGCGAACCTCGACGATCACTGGGACGAGGCCGTCGCCGAGGTCGGCGAGGGCACTGCCCGGGTATGGCGGCTCTACATGGCCGGGTCCCGGCTTGGCTTCGAGCGCAACCAGATCCAGCTGCACCAGATGCTGGGCGTGAAGCTCGGAGAGCGCGGCGAGTCGGGCATGCCGCTGCGGCCGGACTGGGAGCCAGCCAGGCAGTTCCCCGCGACCTACCCGGCGGGAGGCAGCGACCGGTAGCTCTCCGCCACGGTGAACGCCAGGTCCAGCGCCTGGCTGCGGTTCAGCCGCGGGTCGCAGGCCGTCTCGTACCGCTGGTGCAAGTCCTCGGCGATGATCTCGTAGCTGCCGCCGACGCACTCGGTCACGTTGTCGCCGGTGAACTCGATGTGGATGCCGCCGGGATGGGTGCCGATACGCCGGTGCACCTCGAAGAAACCCTGGACTTCCTCGAGCACGTCGCCTAGCCGCCTGGTCTTGTGGCCGCTTGGCGCCTCGAAGGTGTTGCCGTGCATCGGGTCGCAGACCCAGGCGACCGGGATGCCCTCGGCCTCGACCGCCTCGACGATCGGCGGTAGCAGGGTGCGGATCTGGCCTGCGCCGAGGCGCGTGATGAGCGTCAGCCGGCCCGGCTCGCCGTCCGGGCTGAGCTTGCGAATCAGGGCTCGGACGTCGGCGGGAGTCGCCTGCGGGCCGATCTTGATGCCGATCGGGTTGCGGATGCCGGCGGCGAACTCGACGTGCGCCCCGTCCAGATCCCGGGTCCGCTCGCCGATCCAGACGAAATGCGCGGACAGGTCGTAGGGCAGGCCAGTGCGCGAGTCGATCCGGGTGAGTGCCTGCTCATAGGGCAGCAGCAGGGCCTCATGGCTCGCATAGAACTCGACGGTCCGCAGCTCGTTCGAGTCGGCGCCACAGGCCCGCATGAACGACAGCGCCCGGTCGATCTCCCCGGCGAGCCGCTCGTAGCGCTGCCCTGACGGGCTCTGCCGGACGAAGTCCTGGTTCCACGCGTGTACCTGATGCAGATCGGCATATCCGCCGGTGGTGAACGCGCGGCACAGGTTCAGCGTGACGGCGGCGCAGTGGTAGGCACGCAGCATCCGGTCCGGGTCGTGCGCCCGCGCCTGCGGGGTGAAGTCGAACCCGTTGACCGCGTCGCCCCGGTAGGCGGGCAGCTCGACGCCGTCCCTGATCTCGATCGGACCGGACCTGGGCTTGGCGAACTGGCCGGCCAGCCTGCCGATCTTCACGATCGGGACGCTGGCGCCGTAAGTCAGGACGACGGCCATTTGCAGGATGGTCTGGAGCTTGGCGCGGACGGCATCGGCCGTCGCGCCAGCGAACGTCTCGGCGCAGTCGCCGCCCTGGAGCACGAACGCCTCGCCCCGGGTGACGGCCGCCAGCCGCTCGCGCAGCAGGTCGCACTCGCCCGCGAACACCAGCGGCGGTAGCCCGGCGAGTTCGGCCTTGACCTGGTCGACCCGGCCAGGATCCGGCCAGTCCGGCTGCTGTGCTGGCAGGGGCTGGGCTGGCAGGGGTTGGGCTGGCCGGGCAGGGCCGGACATGGCCTGTGCTGCCAAGGACTGTACTGGCGGCACCGACAGCTGAGGGGGGCGCACGATGTCACGCTACTCACCCGGTGCAACCGGCAAGCTCGGCAGGGGACAATAGGCCGGTGGAATCCGACAGCAACGCCGGCCAGCGCCGGGACATCATTCTGCTGGGATCGACCGGGTCGATCGGGACGCAGGCGGCCGACATCATCAGCCGCAACCCGGACCGGTTCCGGCTGACCGCGATCGCGGCCGGCGGCGGGCATCCGGAGCAGCTAGCCAGGCAGGCGATCGAGCTGGGCGTGGAAGTCGTGGCCGTGGCCAGCCCGGCGGCGGTGCCCGACCTGCGCGCCGCGCTGGCGGCGGCCGGCTCGGCTGACGGCGCCCGGCGCAAGCTGCCCGAGGTGATCGCCGGCCCTGATGCCATCGCCGACCTCGCCGCCCGGCCCTGCGACGTCGTCCTGAACGCGGTCACCGGCGCGGTCGGCCTCGCCGCGACCCTGGCCGCGCTGCGGGCGGGCCGCGTGCTGGCGCTGGCCAACAAGGAGTCGCTGATCATGGGTGGTCCGCTGGTCGCGGGCATCGCCGCCCCCGGTCAGATCGTGCCCGTCGACTCCGAGCACTCCGCGATCGCGCAATGCCTGCGCGGCGGCCGGGCCACTGAGGTCAGGCGGCTGATCGTGACCGCCAGCGGCGGCCCGTTCCTGCACCGGGCCAGAGCCGAGCTGGCGAACGTGACACCCGAGCAGGCGCTGGCGCACCCCACCTGGAACATGGGGCCGGTGATCACAGTGAATAGCGCCACGCTGGTCAACAAGGGCCTCGAGCTCATTGAGGCGCACTTGCTGTTCGGCATCGGCTTCGACCGGATCGACGTCGTGGTGCACCGGCAGTCGGTGATCCACTCGATGGTCGAGTTCACCGACGGCTCCACGCTGGCCCAGGCGAGTCCGCCGGACATGCGCATCCCGATCGCGCTGGCGCTCGGCTGGCCGGACCGGGTCCCGGACGCCGCCCCCGCCGTGGACTGGACGACCGCCCAGACCTGGACCTTCGAGCCGCTGGACGAGGAGGCGTTCCCCGCCGTGCCGCTGGCCAGGCAGGCCGGCGCTGCGGGCGGTACCGTCCCGGCCGTCTACAACGCGGCGAACGAGGTATGCGTGGCAGCGTTCCTGGCCGGGCAGATCCCGTTCGCCGGAATCGTCGATACAGTCGCCCAGGTAGTCTCGGAGCATCATGACTCAGCCGGGGACGCCGTGCAGCTAGCGGACGTGCTCGCCGCTGACGGCTGGGCCAGGGATCGCGCGCGAGAGCTGACGGGGAAGCAGTGAGCGAAGGATTCAGGCAGGGAACGGGCACCGTGGAAGGAAGCGCTGCTTAATGGACCGCAGCGGGCATGGCGGAAACGGCCCCGCCGTCCTCAGGAAGTCCGGGACCTGGATCGCCGCCGCTGCGGTCGTGGCCATCCTGCTGGTCATCGGGCGCCACCACCTGCCGTTCATCCTCGGCGTGGTGATCTTCGTGGTGGCCCTGCTGACCTCGGTGATGCTGCACGAGCTCGGGCACTTCCTGACCGCCAAGAAGTTCGGCATGCGGGTCACCCAGTTTTTCGTCGGCTTCGGGCAGACGCTGTGGTCGACGTTCCGGGGCGAGACCGAGTACGGCGTCAAGGCGCTGCCGCTCGGCGGCTTCGTCAAGATCACGGGCATGACCTCGATCGAGGAAGTCGACGTCGCGGACGAGCCTCGCTCGTTCCGGCAGAAGCCGGGCTGGCAGCGCATCATCGTCCTGGCCGCGGGCTCCTTCATGCACTTCGCGCTGGCCCTGGTCCTGTTCTTCGTGCTCGCCATTGGCATCGGCCAGCTCACCAGCTATAACAACGTCGTCTCCTCGATCTTCACCTGCGTGCCGGTCAGCGCCCATGCGCTCAACAGCGCGAACCCCTGTGCCGGCAGCCACGTCAAGTCCCCGGCCGAAGTGGCCGGCCTGAAGCCGAACGACAAGATCGTCTCGGTCGCCGGGAAGCCGGTCGGGAACTGGAATCAGCTGCACGCCGCCCTGGCCCCCCAGAAGGCCGGCGTGCCCATCCCCCTTGTGGTCGAGCGTGGCGGTAGCGATATCCGCGTCGAGGTCACGCTGGCGGCGATCCCTCACTCCCCAGCTTTTCTGGGCATCACGGCCACCGGGGTGTACCGGAGCACCGGCTTCGTGGGCGCGGTCTCGTTTGCCGGGACGCAGTTCGCCGACACCCTGACTTCTTCGGCCTCGGCCATCGGCAAGCTGCCGGCGGCCATCCCTGACCTGTTCAACCAGCACCGGGCCAGCACCCCGGCTGGCCAGGTGAGCAGCGTCGTCGGCGTCGGCGATCTGACCGGCCAGGTGGTCCAGGCTGCCCTGCCCTGGCAGGCCAAGGTCTCGGTGCTGCTGTACCTGATCGCCTCGCTGAACATCTTCGTCGGGGCGTTCAACCTGCTCCCGCTGCTGCCGCTCGACGGCGGCCACCTGGCGGTGGTGATTATCGAGCGGATCAGGGCCTGGTTCAATAGGCTGCGCGGCCGGCCCGATCCAGGGCTCATCGACATCCAGCGGCTGGTGCCGCTGAGCCTGCTCGTGTTTGCCGTGCTCGTCGGCTTCGGCACCCTGCTGATCGCCGCTGACATCTTCAACCCTGTCCACATCCCGGTCTAAGGCGAGATAGCGACATGACAGTTGACCTTGGTCTTCCCCAGCTTCCGCCCGCGCCGCTTGCGGATCGCCGCAAGTCGCGCCAGATCGTCGTCGGCAAGGGCAAGCACGCCGTGCCCGTCGGCGGCGGAGCGCCCGTCTCCGTGCAGTCGATGACAACGACGCTCACCGCCGACGTCAATGCCACGCTGCAGCAGATCGCCGAGCTGACCGCGGCGGGCTGCCAGATCGTCCGGGTCGCGGTGCCGTCCCAGGACGACGCGGACGCGCTGCCGGAGATCGCCCGCAAATCCCAGATCCCGGTGATCGCGGACATCCACTTCCAGCCCAAGTACGTGTTCGCGGCCATCGACGCGGGCTGCGCGGCGGTGCGGGTCAACCCCGGCAACATCAAGACCTTCGACGACAAGGTCGGGGAGATTGCCAAGGCCGCGGCGGACGCTGGCGTGCCCATCCGGATCGGCGTCAACGCCGGGTCGCTGGACAAGCGCCTGCTCGCCAAGTACGGCAAGGCCACGCCCGAGGCGCTGGCGGAGTCGGCGCTGTGGGAGTGCTCGCTGTTCGAGGAGCACGGCTTCACCGACATCAAGATCTCGGTCAAGCACCATGATCCGGTGGTGATGATCAACGCGTACCGCCAGCTCGCGGCGCAGTGCGACTACCCTCTGCACCTCGGGGTGACGGAGGCCGGGCCAGCCTTCCAGGGGACGGTGAAGTCCGCCGTCGCGTTCGGCGCACTCCTGGCCGAGGGCATCGGCGACACCATCCGGGTATCGCTGTCGGCTCCGCCAGTCGAGGAAGTCAAGGTCGGTATCGCGATCCTGGAGTCGCTCGGGCTTCGCCAGCGCGGCCTGGAGATCGTGTCCTGCCCGTCCTGCGGCCGGGCCCAGGTGGACGTGTACACCCTGGCCGACGAGGTGACGGCGGCACTGGACGGGCTGGATGTGCCGCTGCGCGTGGCCGTCATGGGCTGTGTCGTCAACGGGCCAGGTGAGGCACGCGAGGCCGACCTCGGCGTCGCTTCGGGCAACGGCAAAGGCCAGATCTTCGTCCGCGGCGAGGTCATCAAGACGGTTCCCGAGTCCCAGATCGTGGAGACGCTGATCGAAGAGGCCATGAAGCTCGCGGCCGAGATGGAGTCGGCTGGCGCGGAGTCGGCGGAAGGCTAGCGCCTGTCGCTGCCGGGCGGATAGGGCACGTTGGCGCCATGATCAGAGCACGGACGGCAGCGCTCGCCGTGGTTGCGGCCGCCGCGGCGGCCGTGGCGGGTTGCACGGGCGGGTCGGCTGGCTCGCCTGTCGGCGCGGGCTCGCCGTCTGGGTCGCCTGTCCTGTCAGGGCCGCCAGTGCTGTCGGGGCCGCCGGCTACCTCGTCCAAGCTGATGTGGCGCCCGTGCCCGAGCGCCGCCGCCGGCGCGCCTGATGCCAGCCGGCTGCGCTGCGCGAGCCTTCAGGTACCGCTCAATTATCAAGACCCCGGCGGGCGCAAGATCACCCTGGCACTGTCGGAGATCCCGGCCACCGCGCCCACACCCCGGCAGCAGGGCGTCCTGCTGGTCAATCCTGGCGGACCCGGCGCCCCTGGCCTCTCCCTGGCGGCGACCACTGCGGCCGGACTGACGCCCAGCGTCGCGGCAGAGTACGACATCGTCGGCTTCGACCCCCGCGGTGTCGGGGCGTCTGTACCGGCCCTGAGCTGCGATCCGTCATTCTTCAGCCGGCCACGACCGAACTACGTGCCAGCTAACCCCGCGGCTGAGCAGAAGCTGATCGATGATGCCAAAGCGTATGCGGCAGGCTGCGAGCGCCGATTCGGCTGGCTGCTGCCGTACATGACGTCCGAGGACCTGGCCAAAGACATGGACTCGATCCGGGCCGCGCTCGGGCAGCAGCAAATCAGCTACTACGGCGTCTCCTACGGCACGTATCTCGGCCAGGTGTACGCCACCATGTTTCCCAAGCGGGTCCGGCGGATGGTCCTGGACAGCGTGGTCGATCCGGCCGGCGCCTGGTACGCCGACAACATCGACCAGGACTACGCGTTCCAGGGGCGGCTGACGGCCTTTTTCGCCTGGATCGCGGCGAACGACTCCGTCTTCCACCTGGGTACCACTGAGGCCGCGGTCAACTCCACCTTCAGTGCCACCATGGCCAGGCTCGGCAGGCAGCCGATCGCGGGGCCGTCAGGCCCGCTCATCGGGCCGGACGAGCTCAGCGACACGTTCCTGATCGGCGGCTACAGCAATTCGTGGTGGCCCTACCTGGCCCAGGCGCTGGCGGCGTACGTGCAGAACGGATCATCGGCGCAGCTGGTGAGCCTCTACCAGCAGGTAGGGCAGCAGAACGAGAACGAGTTCGCGGTCTACCTCGCGGTCGAGTGCAGCGACACTGCCTGGCCGCGCAACTGGAGCCGGTGGAATGCCGACGCCAGCCGCGTGTACCGGGCGGCGCCCTTCTACGCCTGGGGCAATGTCTGGTTCAACGCGGCGTGCGCGTTCTGGCCAGTGCAAGGCCCCGCGACGCCGGAGCACATCGGCGCGAGCGGGCTGCCGCCGATCCTCATGCTTCAGGGCACGCTCGATCCGGCCACGCCGTATGCGGGCGCCCTGGTGGCCAGGCGACTGCTGCGGAGCGCGCGCATGGTCGTGGTCACAGGCGGTGGCAACCACGGTCAGTCGCTGGCGTATCCGCCGAACACGTGCGTGGACGGTTATCTGGACCGCTACCTCGCCACCGGCGCGGTGCCGGCTGCGTCTGGCCTTGTCAACGCCACCTGCCCGGCACTCCCAGCGCCTGGCGCCTAGGTTGCGGCGCTGAGCCGTTACGCTGGAGGGGTGCTGCGCACCAGGCCATGGCGATCGGCATCGCTGCGGCTGCTCACGGATCACGATCGCGACGAGGTGCTGGCCCTGTGCGATCGGGACGCGATAACTAACGTCTTCGTGAGCGCCCGCATCCGCTCCACCAGCCTTGATCCGTCGCGGCTGGGCGGCCAGCTGTGGGGGTACTCCGAGGGCGGCCAGCTCACGTCGGTCTGTTACTCCGGTGCCAACCTGGTGCCCGTCGCAGCCGGTCCGGAGGCGATCGCCGCATATGCCTCGAGGGCCAGGCTCCACGGCCGCCGCTGCTCCTCGATCGTGGGTCCGGCCGAAGCGGTCGGCCAGCTGTGGTCCTTGCTCTCGCCATCCTGGGGCAGGCCGCGCGAGGTCCGCCCGGTACAGCCGGTGATGGCGATCCATGGCCGGTCGCCGGTCGAGCCAGATCCGCTGGTCCGGATGGTGCGCCCGCACGAACTCGACGTGGTGCTGCCGTCCTGCATCGCGATGTTCACCGAGGAGGTCGGCGTGTCACCGATCGGCGGTGACGGTGGCGCGGCCTACCGAGCGCGGATGGCTGATCTCATCGGCGCCGGCCGGTCGTTCGCGCGGATCGAGCCTGACGGCCATGTGACATTCAAGGCTGAGATCGGCGCGGTCACGCCGCATGCGTGCCAGGTGCAGGGAGTCTGGGTCCCGCCCGAAGACCGCGGCCGTGGTCACGCCGTCCGCGGCATGGCGGCCGTCGTGCAAGCCGCGCTGGACCTCGCGCCCATCGTGACCCTGTACGTCAACGACTACAACACTCCGGCAAGGGCCGCCTACCTGCACGCCGGGTTCTCGCAGGTTGGCACCTTCATGTCGGTGTTGTTCTAAGCGAGTCGCTCCCGGTCGGCGCGGTGCGCGAAAACTGAGATGCTGCCCCCCGCGGCCTGGTGCTAGGCTTCTGGGCCCTTGTGCCAGCTAGTGAGGGCATGAGCAGCCAGCCACCCCGTTCCCTTTCTGTGAGGTGATGAGTCATGCCGTCGGCCGGTCCGGGCAACGCCAGCCCGGACGCAATCCTGATGTCTGAACGCCAGCATTTGCACCGGTCACGCGAGTTCCTCGAGCTGATGCGCACCAACGTGCTGTCCCTGCGCGCCATGGGCGGTGATCCCGTCTCGGAGGAGTACCTGAAGGCCGACCTGTTCCGGCGCGCCGAGGCGCTGCGCGACCTGCCCGACACGCCGCTGTTCTTCGGGCGACTCGACTACCGGCCGGGCGCCCTGGAGCTGGCAGAAGCCGAGGTCGCGCAGCCATTTGAGGTGCCCGGCAGCGAGCACTTCCACGTCGGCCGCCGGCACGTGCACGACCCGCACGGGACCCCGGTGGTGATCGACTGGCGCGCACCGGTGTCACGGCCGTTCTACCGGGCGAGCCAGGCCGATCCGATGGGCCTGGACCGTCGCCGCCGGTTTGGCTTCTCCGGCGCGGAGCTGACGGCGTTCGAGGACGAGCAGTTCGGTCCCGGCAGGCAGGCCGCAGGGACCAGCCGGATCCTGATCGACGAGATCGAGCGGCCACGGTCCGGCCCCATGCGCGACATCGTGGCCACCATCCAGCCCGAGCAGGACGACATCGTCCGGGCTGCGGTCGAGCAGACCGTTTGCGTGCAAGGCGCGCCCGGTACCGGCAAGACGGCCGTCGGCCTGCACCGGGTTGCCTACCTGCTGTACGCGTACGCCCAGCGACTTAGCCGGGGCGGGGTGCTGGTCGTCGGCCCGAACAGGGCGTTCCTCGCCTACATCGAGAACGTCCTGCCTGCCCTCGGTGAGCTCGGCGTCGCGCAGGCGTCGGTGGCGGAGCTGCTCGCGCGCGTGCCGGTGCGCGCCGTGGACACCGATGGGGCGGCGCAGGTGAAGGGCGATGCCCGGATGGCGCAGGTGCTCTCGAATGCGCTGTGGGAGCAGCTCGCTGAGCCCGCCGAGGCGATCGTGCTGGCCAGGGGATCACGCCGGTGGCGCGTCCCCGCGCACGAGATCGCCGAGCTGGCGGCCGCGCTGCGTGCTCGGGGCGTGCGGTACGGGACTGGCCGCGACATGCTGTCCCATCGCATCGCGCACGTGATCCTGACCCGGATGGAAGCCGCCGGCGAGACCTGCGATGACCGGACGCACGAGTCAGTCCGGCGCACCAAGCAGGTGCAGGCGACAGTCGCGCAGGTCTGGCCGAAGGCAGAGGCCAGCCGGCTGGTCTTCCGCCTGCTGTCCGATCCTGAGCTGCTCAGGCGCGCCGCGGACGGCATACTCGACGAGCGCGAGCAGGCCGCAATCGCGTGGACTCAGCCTCCCCGCGGGCCAGGCTCGGCACGCTGGACCGCAGCCGACGCCGTGCTCGTCGACGAGGCCGCCGATCTCATCGAGCGCACGCCGAGCATGGCGCACATCGTCATCGACGAGGCGCAGGATCTGTCCCCGATGCAATGCCGGGCGATCGGGCGCCGATGCGCCACCGGCTCGGCCACCGTCCTCGGCGACATCGCGCAAGGCACGACGCCGTGGGCGACGAGCAGCTGGCAGCAGATGCTCGGCCATCTCGGCAAGCCCGCGGCCGACCTGCGTGTCCTCGACACCGGCTACCGCGTGCCGCGACAGATCCTCGATTTCGCCAGCAGGCTGCTCGATCACATCGCACCCGGCCTGGCCCCGGCCTCCTCGGTACGCCAGGATCCCGGCTCGCTCCTGGTCAAGCACCTTGGCGAGGGTGAGCTGGGCGACGCGCTCGCGACCGCGTGCGCTGACGCGCTCGACCGGGCCGGCTCAGCCGCCGTCATCGCGGCCGATGACCAGATACCGGCCCTGGCGTCCGTGCTCGCGGCTGCCGGCGTGCCGCATGCGGTCCTCGAGGGTGCCGCCACCGGCGAGGTCATCACCCTGGTGCCGGTCACGCTGGCCAAGGGGCTTGAGTTCGACCAGGTCATCGTCTACGAGCCCGCGCAGATCGCCGCCGCGGAGCGCCGCGGCCTGCACCGGCTCTACGTGGCTTTGACCAGGGCAGTCTCGCGGCTGACCGTGCTGCATGCGCAGCCGTTGCCGCCAGCCCTGCGGTAGCTACATCTCCTTCAGCGCCGCGGCCATCAGCGCTGCTGAGCTCTCGAACGACAGCGCCGTCGCGCGCAGATGGTTGAAGAACACGTTGTACCTGTCGACCTCGTCGACGTTCTCAACCCACAGGGCGCTGGTCAGGTCCTCCAGGTACACCACGTCGGGGTCGAGCTCCTCACCGAACGCGAGGATCACGAACGGGCGCCCCATCGCCGGGTGCGCGCCGCCGCCAAACGGGATGACCTGGAGCGACACGTTGCGCGTGCTGCCGAGCTCGCGCAGGTGCTCCAGCTGGATGCGCATGACCTCGGGACCGCCCACCTCGCGGCGCAGCGCCGCCTCGTCGAGCACGGCCCACACCTTCGGCATATTCGTCCGGGTCACGTGCTGGCGCTCCATCCGCAGCGCCACGCTCCGCTCGATGTCCATGCGCGGCTTGTCGACCATTCCCGCGGAGATGACGGCGCGCGCGTAATCCTCGGTCTGGAGCAAGCCGGGGATGAGGTTGACTTCGTAGATCCTGATCTCCGAGGCCGCGCTCTCCAAGCCCAGATACGTGCCGAAATGCGGCACGACGCTGTCGCCGTAGGCGTGCCACCAGCCCTTTTGGCGTGATTCCCTGGCCAGCTGGACGAGGCTGTCGCGCTGGCTCTCGGGCACGCTGTAGATCTCGAGCATGTCGCGGACGTCGCGCGGTGACACCGAAACGCGGCCGGTCTCGACCCGGCTGATCTTGGACGCAGAGCACTCGAGCTTCTCGGCCACTTCCTCGCAAGTCAGCTTGGCTGCCTCGCGAAGGCGCCTCAACTCGAGCGCGAGCCGGCGCCGCCGGACTGTCGGGCTCTGCGCGCTTGCCACCAGGTCACCTCCCACGGCTGTCTGTTGACTCGTCATTTACCTGGGGGTGCAACTCAGTGTGGCGGCGACACCCGTTCCCGTCTAGTCGGCTGCTCGCATTCCAGGATAGGAAGTTCGTTAACCAAACATGCGAGTTTTGCTATGCACGTTGCACAACGCCCTTCCGCGATGCATTCTGGACCTGTGTCGTTACCCTACGCTCCGCGACGGCTACCAGGAGTGATCTCATGACCATGGCGGCCGAGCAGTCAGCCCGAGCGGGCGTATCGATGGCCGGCGCGAGCCAGACCTGGCAGGCGAATCTGGCGCGGCTCGAGCGACTCGCCGAAGTGCTGGCGCGTTACGGCCTGCGGGCCAGGCTGATGACACCGCCGGGCCGAGTGCCGAGCTTGCACGTCGTGAACCCCTCGGCCGCCGCGCTGGCCGAGGACGTCTACGCCGGCCGTGGCCAGGACGGGCTGTGGTGGTTCTGGTGGTCGTGGGCCGAAAGGATCGCCGCGAGCGAAGACCTTGAAGGCGCCGCCACGATGATCCGTCGCGTGCTCGCAGCCGCCTGACACCGCTCGGCTTGACGCGGTTCTGCCGAAAGATCCGACACAGCCCGCTATGTCGAATCTTTCGGGATCACGCCCCGCCCTGACCGGCCTGGGCGCGCCGGAGTAGCGAGTATTGCCCGTTTCTTGCTGACCGCGCGCGAGCTTGCTAGCGCCGCAGGCTGGCGGGCGGCAGGCCGGGGAACGCCTGCGTCGATCCGCGCCAGGCTTCGGCCCGCAGCGCCGACGCCCTGACCTGCTCGGCCGCGAACGTGCGGAGCCCCGTCTCGGCCAGCGCGACGACGCCCAGGTAGGCCTGCGCCACCCGGTCTTCCACCGTGGCTGCGAGCGCCGCGGCTTCCGCGGCCGTGCTGACCTGGAACGGCAGCTGGTACACGATCGCGGACGGGGCCGGCGTACCGCCGCGGGCGCTGATCAGCTTGGCGAGCTGATCGCTGGCCCGCAGGTGCGCGACCCAGTCATCAGTTGCGTCGCCCTGCATCGCTGATCCCTGCTGCAGATGGGCGCCAACGATGCCGTATCCGTAGCTCGCCGCCTGCTCAGCAGCCAGGGCCTCCTGGAGCGCCGCGATCGCCCGCCCGTTCGCGCTCGGCGGCGCGGTGCTAGCGCCCGCGCCCGTCATTGGCCCTGTCCTGCCGCCTGCAGGAACGGGACGTGGGTAGCCTCGGACGCCGCGATGCTCGCGAACAGCTGGGCTAGCGACGAGGGCAGCCCCCCAAGCTGCCCGAGCAGCCGGTCAGACGCGGCCTGTTCGGCCTGCTCCAGCGCTATGAGCTCCGCCGCGACTGAGCCGGTGACGTGCACGATCGGCGACGGTTTCGGCGAGGGAGCGCTCCCGGCCGGCTGGACCAGCCTGGACTTCAGCTGCGCCAGGTGGGCGACGTGCTCGAACCGGACCGCCGAGACGGCCGCACCCATGACGACCTCCTGCGGCGTAGCCCTAGGCGGAAACTGTGTCCGCAGCCGGACCTGGACCGCTGCATACCTCGCCAGGAGAGTTTCCTCAGCCGAGATCGCAGTGCGCAGCGCGACGATGTCGGGCGCGGGCGGCGGGGGCGTGCCCAGGGCCTGAACACCCTTACAGGCTGTAAGCAGTAGCGGCAGCGCGGCCGACGCGGCCAGGAGCGCGCGCCGGCTGACAGCACCGCGCGCGTCATCGGCCGGCGCTGCCCCTGTCCACACTGGTCAAATCCTCCAGCACTTCCGCCCCGTGAGTTCACTGTCGCCACTGCGGCGTCAGCATCTCATGCAGGCCCGAACGGCCAGGCCCCGAACTACGGGCCCGCATCCCAGATAGGCTAGATGACAGCGCGATGCATAGGCACAGCGCGGACAACAGCACAGGTCGCGGGCGAGGAGGTCGTCATGCACGGTGGCTCCCGTCGCGGTTCGCACCCGCAGGCTAGGTCTGGCCAGGCCAGGCGCGGCGGCCCGGGTCAGGCTAAGCCCGGCCAGGGCACGGGCGGCCAGGCTAAGGCTGGCAGCCGGGGCGCGGAGCCGCGGACTGCCCAGTACGGCCCCGTGCCTGATGCTGACCGGCTGACGCGGCTGCTGGAGCCGGTCGTGCACGCCCTGGACATGGACCTGGAGGGCATCCGGGTCACCGCCGCGGGCCGGCGCCGGATACTGCGCGTAGTCGTCGACACCGACGGCGGGGTCAGCCTCGACGACATTGCGCGCGCTAGCCGCGAGCTGTCGCTGAAGCTCGACGCAGCTGCCGAGATGGGCGAGCTGCCATACACGCTCGAAGTGTCGTCGCCTGGCGTCGACCGGCCGCTCACCCAGCCTCGCCACTGGCGCCGCGCGGTCGGGCGGCTGGTTGTCGTGCCGCTGACGGCGGGCGACGCTGGCGATCAGGACCGGAACGGGGCCGCTACAGCGCAGGGCCGCATCATCGGCTCGACCGACGCTGGCGTGACCCTGGAGCACGACGGGGTCGCTCGCGAGTTCGGGTACGCCGAGCTGGGCCCTGGCCGAATCCAGGTCGAGTTCGGTCATTTCGACGAGCTGGGCAACGACGACCTCGACGACGAGCCGAGCGATGATGAAGAAGTGGTCGAGGAGGACTAGGTGGACATTGACCTGAGCGTCCTGAGGAGCCTGGAGGCTGAGAAGGACATCTCGCTCGACCTGGCGATCAAGGCCATCGAGGATGCGCTGCTCGTTGCGTATCACAAGACCGACGGCGCGGCTGCGGTTGCGCGCGTCGAGGTGAATCGCGGCACCGGTCATGTGACGGTCTGGGCTCGCGAGGCCGGGACCGACGGGGAGCCGGGCCGGGAATACGACGACACCCCTGAGGGTTTTGGTCGGATCGCGGCGACGACGGCGCGCCAGGTGATTCTCCAGCGGCTGCGCGATGCAGAGGATGAGCTGACCTTCGGCGAGTACGCCGGCCGCGAGGGCGATGTGGTGGCCGGGGTGATTCAGCAGGGCAGGGACCCGCGTGCCGTGCTGGTCGACCTCGGCAAACTCGAAGCGATACTGCCGCCCACCGAGCAGGTGCCGGGCGAGCGCTACGTGCACGGCGAGCGGCTGCGCTGCTACGTGCTGCACGTCCGCAAGGGCTACCGCGGCCCGTCGGTCACGCTGTCCAGGACGCACCCGAACCTCGTCAAGAAGTTGTTTGCGATGGAGGTGCCGGAGATCGCTTCCGGCGCAGTAGAGATCGCGGCCATTGCGCGCGAGGCCGGGCACCGGAGCAAGATCGCAGTGATCTCGCACCAGCAAGGCGTCAACGCCAAGGGCGCGTGCATAGGCCCGATGGGCAGCCGCGTCCGCAACGTCATGGCGGAGCTGCACGGCGAGAAGATCGACATCGTCGACTACTCGGCAGATCCGGCCGAGTTCGTCGCACACGCGCTGTCCCCGGCCAGGGTGTCCCGCGTGCATGTGGTGGATTTGCAAGCCCGGGTGGCCCAGGTCATCGTGCCGGACTACCAGCTGTCGCTCGCGATCGGCAAGGAAGGGCAGAATGCCCGGCTTGCGGCCCGGCTCACCGGCTGGCGGATTGACATCAGGCCGGACACCGGCGAGTCGGGGCCGACGGCCACCTCGGTCGCGCCCGACGCCGTCGCGCCGGCCACCGGACTCGCGGACGCCGACCTGGCCGACGCAAGCGGTGCGCCGGCCGGAAATAGCGGCACGACGGCCGGTGGCGCTAGCGCGAAGGCCCTGTAAGCTGGACGGCAGGCAGACCGAAGCGGTCCGAACCTGCATCGGGTGCAGGAAGCGCGCGGCGAAGGCCGAACTGGTCCGTGTGGTGGTAGCGGGAGACGAGATAGTTCCCGATTTCGCCATGCGACTGCCTGGCCGAGGTGCGTACTTGCATCCGAGCCTGGCATGCTTGGAACAAGCCCAGCGCCGCAAGGCGTTTCCGCGGGCCCTTCGCCTGTCGGCGGCACTGCCGTCCGGGCAAGTCGCGGAGTACCTGTCCGGCGAGTAGCCGGGTAGCTGGGGTACGCGTGTTGGCGGTGCCGACGGCCGGAGGCACCGGACGAGAGAAGGCTGACTTGCAATGAGCGCCCGATGAGCATGCGGCGATGAACAGCACAAGCTGACGCCGGACGGAGCACGCGCTGCCCCGGCTGGCTGACAGGCCCGGCATTCCGGGCCGAGTAGAGGGAGCGCAGTGGCGAAGGTCCGGGTTTACGAACTCGCTAAGGAGTTCGGCGTAGAGAGCAAGGCCGTTATGGCCAAGCTCCAGCAGATGGGTGAGTTTGTTCGGTCGGCGTCCTCGACAATCGAGGCGCCGGTAGTCCGCAGACTCAAAGATGAATTCGCAGGCCAGACGGCCAAGGCAGCCAACGGCGATGGAGCGGGCGCGAAGGCGCCGACTTCCAGGCGCGCTGCCAGTGGCGCCAACGGCCGGGCCGCTGCGCCCGCAGAGACGACTGCGGAGCCGGCGGAGGCCAGCAGGCCAGCAACGATCGAGCAGCTGACATCGCCGGAGTCCCCGGCCGTGCAGCGGCCGGGTCCGGCCATCACGGTGCCGTTCCCGCAGGATCAGAGCATGGGCCCGCAGGTACCGCCGACCGAGTCCCGGGCGGCCGCCGCGGCGCCGAGTGCCGCGGAGCCAAGTGCTGCCCAGCCGAGTGCGCCGGGTACTGCAGAGCCGGGTGCCGCAGCGCCAGGTACGGGGTCGCGGCCCGCCGGGCCACGGCCGACTGCTGCCGGCCCCCGCCCTTCTGCGCCGCCGTCGCCCGGTCAGCGTCACTCGCCCCGACCTGGGCCGCGTCCAGGCAACAACCCCTTCAGCTCGACTGCCACCGGCATGGGCGCGGCGCCGCGTGCGCCGCAGCCCGGCACTCCGGCAGCTCCGGGTGCTGCGCCCAGCAGCCCCAGCAGCGCGCCCGGCGGGCCGCGCCCGGCGGGCCCGCGTCCAGCCGGCCGCCCAGGTCCCGGTGGTCCGGGTGACGCCGCGCGGCCAGGCGGCCCGCGGCCCGGCGGCCCGCGCCCGAGTCCCAGCAGCATGCCGCCACGTCCGGTTGGGGGCCGCGGCTTCGGCCAGGGCGGTCCTGGCGGCGGAGCCGGCGGCCCGCGCGGCGGCGGTTACGGCGGGTCGGCTGGTCCCGGCGCTGGTCCGCGGCCGGGTGGCGGTCGCGGTGGCCCCGGCGGCGGACCGGGCGGTCCCCGCGGTGGCGGAGCTGGCGGCGCTGGTGGCGCCCGGCCGGGGATGGCCCCGGCCCGGCCAGGTCCCGGTGGTCGCGGTCGCAGCGGCACCGCAGGTGCATTCGGACGGCCCGGTGGCCGGCCGTCGCGCGGCCGCAAGTCGAAGAAGCAGCGGCGCCAAGAGTTCGACAACATGCAGGCGCCGTCGATCGGCGGCGTGTCGATCCCGCGCGGCAACGGCCAGGTCATCAGGCTCTCCCGCGGGGCCTCGCTGAGCGACTTCGCGGACAAGATCGGCGTCAACCCGGCGTCCCTCGTCCAGGTGCTGTTCACCCTCGGTGAGATGGTCACCGCGACCCAGTCGGTCAACGACGAGACGCTCCAGCTGCTGGGCGCCGAGCTCAGCTACAACGTGCAGGTGGTCTCGCCGGAGGAAGAGGACCGGGAGCTGCTCGAGTCGTTCGACATCGAGTTCGGTGAGGACGAGGGCGTGGACGCTGACCTGGTGGCGCGGCCGCCGGTCGTGACCGTCATGGGACACGTTGACCACGGCAAGACCAAGCTGCTGGACGCCATCCGGCACACCAACCTGGTTGCGCACGAGGCCGGCGGCATTACCCAGCACATCGGCGCCTACCAGGTCGACACCGTGGTGGACGGCAACGAGCGCAAGATCACCTTCATCGACACCCCTGGCCACGAGGCGTTCACCGCCATGCGTGCCCGTGGCGCCGAGACCACCGACCTGGTAATCCTGGTCGTGGCGGCCGATGATGGCGTAAAGCCGCAGACCACCGAGGCGCTGAACCACGCGCAGGCGGCCGGCGTGCCGATCGTCGTGGCGGTCAACAAGGTCGACAAGGAAGGCGCCGACCCGCAGCGGGTCCGGGCTCAGCTGACCGAGTACGGCCTGGTGGCCGAGGAGTTCGGCGGCCAGTCGCTGTTCGTCGACGTGTCGGCCAGGAACGGCACTGGCATCGAGGCGCTGCTCGAGGCGGTCATCCTGACTGCCGACGCCGAGCTTGACCTGCGGGCGAACCCGCACCAGCAGGCTCAGGGCGTCGCCATCGAGGCGCACCTCGACAAGGGCCGCGGTCCGGTGGCCACGGTCCTCGTCCAGCGCGGCACGCTCAAGGTCGGCGACTCGATCGTCTGCGGCGAGGCGTTCGGCCGGGTCCGGGCCATGCTGGATGAGAACGGAGACCAGGTGCCAGACGCGCCGCCGTCCCGTCCCGTCCAGGTGCTCGGCCTGACCGCGGTGCCAGGCGCTGGCGACAGTTTCCTCGTCGTCGACGACGACCGGGTGGCGCGGCAGATCGCCGAGCGGCGCGAGGCCAGGGAGCGGAGCGCCATGTTCGCTCAGCGGCGGCCGCGGGTCACGCTGGAGGACCTGGAGTCCGCCCTGAAGTCCGGCGAGCGCGAGGAACTGCTGCTCATCATCAAGGGCGACGTGTCCGGCTCGGTGGAAGCGCTAGAAGATGCGCTGCTCCAGCTGGACGTCGGCGAGGAAGTGCAGCTGCGGGTCATCGGTCGCGGCGTCGGCGCCATCACCCAGGACGACGTCAACCTGGCGATCGCCTCCGAGGCTGTGATCATCGGCTTCAACGTCCGGCCTGCTGGCCGGGCCGGCGAGCTGGCTCAGCGCGAGGGCGTGGACATCCGCTACTACTCGGTCATCTACCAGGCGATCGAGGAAGTCGAGGCCGCGCTCAAGGGCATGCTCAAGCCGATCTTCGAGGAGGCCCAGCTCGGTACCGCCGAGGTTCGCGAGATCTTCCGGGTGCCGCGGATCGGCAATGTCGCAGGCTGCATCGTCCGCTCTGGCACGATCACCCGCAACAGCAAGGCCCGCCTCGTCCGCGACGGCGTCGTCGTCTCGGACAACCTCAGCGTCGATTCGCTGCGCCGGTTCAAGGACGACGCGACCGAGGTCCGGGAGGGCTTCGAGTGCGGCATCGGACTCGGTTACAGCGACGTCAAGATCGGTGACGTGATCGAGACGTTCGAGATGCGGGAGAAGCCGCGGACCTGACCGGTCCGCGGCCGGCGCCGGGGCTGGCGTGTACGTCGGTGCCCTGACCCTGGACGTGCTGCTCGGCGACATCAGGTCGCTGAAGCAGAAGCGTTCGGTGGTCAGGCCGCTTATCGCCGAGGTGCATCGCCGGTTCCCCGGCATCGCCGTCGGCGAGACAGGTCACCTGGACCTGCACCGGCGGACCGAGATCGGCATCGCCGTGGTCAGCTCGACCGCGGCGCACGCCAGGGAAGTGCTGGATGCGTGCGAGCGCTTCGTCGCGGGGCGCCCGGAGATCGAGTTGCTGACCGCCAGGCAGCAGCTGCTGACGCCAGAAGGTGAGTAGGCCGATGAACCAGGCCCGGGCTCGCAAGCTCGGCGACCGGATCGCCAAGATCGTCGCCGAGATGCTGGAGCGTCGGATCAAGGACCCGCGGCTTGGCTTCGTGACAGTGACCGAGGCGCGGGTGACCGGCGACCTGCGCGAGGCGACGGTCTTCTACACGGTCTACGGCTCGGACGACGAGGTGGCCGGCACCAGGGCGGCGCTGGCCAGCGCGACCGGACTGATCAGGTCCGAGGTGGGCAAGCAGACCGGCCTCAAGCACACCCCGTCGATCAGCTTCAGCCAGGACACCATCCCGGATACCGCGCGGACCATCGAGGACCTGGTGGCCAAGGCGAGAGCCGCCGACGCCAGGGTGGCCGCAGTTCGCGTGGACGCGGTGCCAGCCGGCGATCCGGATCCGTACCGGACGCCCGCTGACGATGATGATGACATCGGTGACGGTGACGGTGACGATGACGTCGAGGACGATGACATGACCGAGGATGACGACGACCTTGGTGACGACGACGTCGATGACGACGAGCAGTGACTCCGCCTGGGCGCGCGCCGTCAAGGTCATCGACGGTGCGAGCCAGGTCTGCCTCGCCTGCCATGTCCGGCCGGACGCGGACGCGCTCGGCTCGATGCTGGCGCTGCTACACGCGCTGTGCGGCCGGCCGGACGGCGCACCGGCGGTCGTCGCCTCGTTCGGGGACAACCCGTTCGAGGTTCCCGCGATCCTGCGGTTCCTGCCCGGCGTCGACCTGCTGATCCCGCCGCACGAGTACCCGTCCCGGCCTGAGGTCATGCTGTCGTTCGACGCGGCCAGCATCGACCGGCTCGGGACGCTAACCGGGCCGGCGCAGTCGGCTGGTGAGCTCATCGTGCTCGATCACCACGCGTCCAACCCGGGCTTCGGCACGATCAACCTGGTGGACCCCGCCGCCGCGGCGACCGCCGTCCTAGCCGCCGAGCTGATCGACCGCCTCGGCATCCCGCTCACGCCGCAGATCGCGCTTGGCCTGTACGCGGGCCTTTCCACCGACACCGGCTCGTTCAAGTTCTCCGCCACCACGCCGCAGGTGCACGAGCTAGCCGCGCGGCTGCTCGCGACGGGCATCGACCCCGGCGTTGTCTCCCGCGAACTTTACGACCGCGCCCCTTTCAGCTACCTCGGCGTGCTGGCGGCTGCGCTTAGCCGTGCCGTTCTCGAGCCCGATGTAGCTGCCGGGCTCGGCATGGTGTGGACCACGGTCACGAAATTCGATCGCGCGGCTGCCGGTCTTCCGCTGGACTCGGCGGAGTCCGTCATTGACGAAATAAGGCGCACCGACGAGGCCGAGGTGGCGGTAGTCCTGAAAGAGGATGACGCCGGCACCTGGCAAGCGTCTATGAGATCAAAATCCATGGTTGACGTCGGCGCCATCGCTACCGAGCTCGGCGGGGGTGGCCACGCCCGAGCCGCCGGTTTCTCTGCTTCCGGCGGCGCGGGTGCGGTCATCGCCGCCGTCCGTGAGGTTCTGGACCGGCAGAAATGACAGCGAGCAGCGGGCTGCTGATAGTCGACAAGCCCGCCGGCTGGACGTCACACGACGTGGTGGCGAAGGTCCGCAGGCTCGCGGGGACCAAGCGCGTCGGCCACGCGGGCACGCTCGATCCGATGGCGACTGGCGTACTGGTCGTCGGCATCGAGAAGGCGACGCGGCTCCTTGGCTACCTCGCGCTGACCGAGAAGGAGTACACGGCGACGATCCGGCTCGGCCAGACGACCACGACGGACGACGCGGAGGGTGAGGTCATCGGCCACGTTCCCGTCCTGAATATCGGCGAAGCTGAGCTGCTGCGCGCCGTCGCAGCCCTGACCGGCGAGATCAGTCAGGTCCCGCCGGGCGTGAGCGCCATCAAGGTCGGCGGGCAGCGGGCGTACAAGCTGGCGCGTGCAGGTGAGACGCCGGAGCTGGCCGCGCGGAACGTGACCGTGCGGGAGTTCGCCGTGGATGCGGTCCGGCCGGCCGGGGACCTGCTCGACGCCGACGTGCGCGTGACGTGCTCTAGCGGTACCTACATCCGGGCGCTGGCGCGCGACCTGGGTACTTCACTCGGCGTCGGCGGGCACCTGACGGCGCTGCGGCGCACGCGCGTCGGGCCTTATGTGGCCAGCCAGGCGCGCACGGTTGACGAGCTAATCCGAAGTGTTGAGGAAGCGCGGGCTGCCGGGCAGGCCGGCGACGTGGAGATGATCCCGCTGGCGACGGCGGCCGCAGCGGCGTTCCCGCGCCGGGACCTGACCGACGCGCAAGCGCGCGCGCTTGCGCACGGCGCCAGGCTCGACGCCACGGGCACGGGGGACGGGCCGGTGGCGGCGTTCGCTCCGGATGGCTCCCTGGTCGCGCTGCTTACTGATGAGGATGGCCGGGCTCGATCGCTGGCCGTCTTCGCCACCGAGCTGGCCGCAGGCCCGGCCGGCGGGTCCTGACGTGCCTGCGCAGGCGTCGCCGTGGCAGGCTGTTGTCATGCAGCGCTGGGCCGGCCCGCTCGACGTCCCCGACGACTGGGGCCGCTCGGTCGTCACCATCGGCGAGTTTGACGGCGTGCACCGCGGCCATCAGCGGATCGTCGCCAGGGCCGCCGAATCGGCCGCTGAGCTGGGATTGCCCGTGGTCGTCGTCACATTCGACCCGCACCCCGACGAGGTGGTGAGGCCGGGTACGCATCCGCCGCTCCTCTGCACAGCCCGGCGCCGGTCGGAGTTGCTGGCCGGGCTCGGCGTGGCCGCGGTGTGCGTGATTCCGTTCACGCTGGAGTTCTCCCGGCTCGGCCCGGACGAGTTCGTCCGGGCGGTACTGGTCGACCGGCTGCACGCGGCCCGCGTGGTAGTCGGGGAGAACTTCCGCTTCGGTCACAAGGCGGCTGGCGACGTGGCACTTCTTGCCGAGCTAGGGGAGAAGTACGACTTCGCTGCCGAAGGCGTACCGCTGCTCACCGAGAACGGCGTCACGATCTCCTCGAGCGGCATCCGCGCCATGCTGGCCGCCGGGGATGTGGTCGGTGCCGCCCACGACCTCGGCCGGCCGCACCGGGTCGAAGGCGTCGTCGTCCGCGGACACCAGCGCGGGCGGGCCCTGGGGTTTCCCACGGCCAACCTGGAGACGCTCCCGCACACGGCGATCCCCGCGGACGGGGTCTACGCAGGCTGGCTGGCGCGACTGGATACCGACGGGTCGGAGCTGGAGCTGTGGCCGGCCGCGATCTCGGTCGGCATGAACCCGACGTTCGACGGGCGGGAGCGGTCCGTTGAGGCGTACGCGCTCGACCGCGACGATCTGGATCTCTACGGCGCGCACGTGGCTGTCGACTTTGCCTCGCGGCTGCGGCCGACGCTGAAGTTCGGCTCGGCGGCTGAGCTGGTCACGCAGATGCACGTCGACGTCGACGACGCCAGGCGGCTGCTGACCGCGGGGTAGCCGGGCCCGCTCGGCTACGTTGCGTTACCTTGAGTGTGCGGCAACGACGCCCGACACCCTGCCGGGCGGCTCACCCGGAGGTGACGACGATGGCGCACCCTAATGAGGACCTGCTGCGGCGGGGATACGCAGCGTTCAGCACGGGCGACCTGGACACCGTGTTCAGCCTGTTCGCCGACGACATGGTGTGGCACAACGGCGGGTCCAACCAGCTCACCGGCGACTACCGCGGGCACCAGGCCATCATGGGCATGTTCGGCAAACTGCTCGAGGTGACCGGGGGCACGTTGCGGCTCGACATCCATGATGTCCTGGCGAATGACACGCACGGCACCGTGCTGGTGACCGCGCACGCTGAGCGCGACGGGCAGCCGATAGCCGTTCGCGAGGTCAACATCTGGCACGTTGCCGACGGCAAGGCGACCGAGTTCTGGGTGTATCCCGAGGACGGCGCCGAGCTCGACAAGATGTTCGCCTGATCGGTAGTTCGCCGCCGCAGGCCGCGCAGACGCTCGTCGGCGGCTAGCCTGACAAGCGGCGCAGTTGCCGTCCGCAGCCGCGCATGGATGTGGAGTTACTGTCGCAATAGCCCCAGTAGCTTCATATTCATGAAGATCGTCCGCGCGCAGGCCTGCGCAGGCCTGCGCGGGTCGGGGCGGCCAGGTGGCCAATGTGCTCTGCGGTCATGACCGCGTGGTACCGTTGAGCATCGGCCGGATCATCTGGCCAGGTCAGCTGCGCCCTCAGGCGGCTGGCCGCGTGGGGAGACGTCGCCCGACTGGCGATGCTCACCCTGCCGCTCTGGTGAGACTCTCCTGAGTCCTGGCCTGGGCGTATGTGGAAAATTCGACAGCAAGCCAAGAGGGAGCAACGTGCCGCTCAACACCACGGTGAAGAACGAGATCATCGCCGGGCACGCGACTAGTGAGGGTGACACCGGTTCGCCGGAAGTCCAGGTCGCGCTGCTGACTCGGCGGATCGCCGACCTGACCGAGCACCTGAAGGTGCACAAGCACGATCACCACAGCCGTCGTGGGCTGCTGCTGCTCGTGGGCCGCCGCAGGCGCCTGCTGCAGTACCTGGCCCGCACTGACATCAGCAGGTACCGGGCCCTGATCGAGAGGCTCGGCCTGCGCAGGTAGCCGGTGCTGTATCTAGCTCAGCACTGGATCAACGACAACTAAATACACACAGACGTATAACGTCCCGCGGCTCCGGCCAGGAGCGCCGACAGCGCCCATCGGGCCGGTCCTCGGTAGTGGTTCTCGGGTCATGACGCCCGCCAGAGTGGCGGACGGTCAGGGCCGAGGGCTTCGATCGAAGACCGGCCGGCAGCCGACCCCGGCATCGCGGCTGACGCCCCCGTATAGGTGGTGGCGAACTCAGCCGGCCGGCCAAGGCGCTCCGAAATTGCGGCGGACAGGCGCGGGACCTCAGTCAAGGAGGTCACCCGTGGAGGGTGTCTACACCGCCGAAGTCAGCATTGACAACGGCGAATTCGGCGTGCGCAAGATCCGGTTTGAGACCGGCAGGCTCGCCAAGCTAGCAGGCGGCTCGGCCGTCGTCTATCTCGACGACGAGACCATGGTGCTGTCGACCACCACCGCGGGCAAGAGCCCGCGGGAAGGCTACGACTTCTTCCCGCTGACCGTCGACGTCGAGGAGCGGATGTACGCGGCGGGCCGGATCCCCGGTTCCTTCTTCCGCCGCGAGGGCCGTCCGTCCGAGGACGCGATCCTGACCTGCCGCCTGATCGACCGGCCGCTGCGCCCGTCGTTCGTGCACGGCCTGCGCAACGAGGTCCAGATCGTCGAGACCATCCTGGCCTTGCAGCCGGATCACCTGTACGACGTGGTCGCGATCAACGCGGCGTCGATGTCGACCCAGCTGGCCGGGCTGCCATTCTCCGGCCCCATCGGCGGTGTCCGGGTGGCGCTGATCAAGGGTCAGTGGGTCGCGTTCCCGACGCACTCCGAACTTGAGAACGCCACCTTCGACATGGTGGTGGCCGGCCGCGTGCTCGAGGACGGCGACGTCGCGATCATGATGGTCGAGGCCGAGTCCACGCCGAGCACGCTGCGGCTGATCGCCGACTCGGGCAGTGGCGCCGTGGCGCCGACGGAGGAGACGGTCGCGGCCGGCCTGGATGCGGCCAAGCCGTTCATCCGGCAGCTGTGCGAGGGCCAGCTGGAGATCGCCAGGCACGCGGCCAAGGAGACGGCCGAGTTCCCGGTGTTCGCCGACTACGGCGACGACGTGTTTGCGGCGCTGGAGGCCGAGGTCGGCGCAGATCTGGCGAACGCGCTCACCATCGCGGGCAAGAGCGAGCGGACCGCCGAGACCGACCGGATCAAGGCGCTGGCGACCGAGAAGCTGTCCGCTCAATTCGAGGGCCGGGTCAAGGAGATCAGCGAGGCGTTCCGCGCGCTGAACAAGAAGCTCGTCCGGCAGCGGATCATCAGGGACGGACTGCGCATCGACGGCCGCGGACTCGCCGACATCCGGCAGCTGTCGGCTGAGGCCGGCGTCATACCGCGGGTGCATGGCTCGGCGCTGTTCGAGCGCGGCGAGACCCAGATCCTCGGCGTTACCACGCTCAACATGCTCCGCATGGAGCAGATGATCGACACGCTGAACCCCGAGCGCACCAAGCGCTACATGCACAACTACAACATGCCGCCGTACTCCACTGGCGAGACCGGCCGGGTGGGCTCACCGAAGCGCCGGGAGATCGGCCACGGCGCGCTCGCCGAGCGTGCCCTGGTGCCGGTGCTGCCCACGCGCGAGGAGTTCCCGTACGCGATCCGGCAGGTCTCGGAGGCGATCGGGTCCAACGGCTCGACGTCAATGGGCTCGGTCTGCGCGTCGACGATGTCGCTGCTCGACGCCGGGGTGCCGCTGAAGGACATGGTGGCTGGCATCGCGATGGGCCTGATCCACGAGGGCGGCCAGTACGTAACGCTGACCGACATCCTTGGCGCCGAGGACGCGTTCGGCGACATGGACTTCAAGGTCGCTGGCACCAAGGACGTCATTACCGCGCTCCAGCTCGACACCAAGCTCGACGGCATTCCCGCCTCGGTACTCGGCGCCGCGCTGCGCCAGGCCCGCGGCGCGCGGCTGACGATCCTGGACGTGATGCGCGAGGCCATCGACGCCCCAGGCGAGATGAGCGTGTTCGCGCCTCGGATCATTACGATCAGGGTCCCGGTCGACAAGATCGGCGAGGTCATCGGCCCGAAGGGCAAGATGATCAACTCGATCCAGGAGGAGACCGGCGCCGACATCACGATCGAGGACGACGGCACCATCTACATCGGCGCGACCGATGGCGCGTCGGCGGAGGCGGCCAGGGCGACGATCAACGCGATCGCCAACCCGCACATCCCCGAAGTGGGGGAGCGCTTCCTCGGCACCGTGGTCAAGACGACCACGTTCGGCGCGTTCATCTCGCTGCTGCCGGGCCGGGACGGCCTGCTGCACATCACCCAGATTCGCAAGCTGCACGGCGGCCAGCGGATCGACAACGTCGACGACGTGGTCAAGGTGGGCGAGAAGATCCAGGTTGAGATCCGCGAAGTCGACGACCGCGGCAAGCTGTCGCTGGTCCCCGTCGAAGTAGTGGAGCGCGAGGCGGCCGGTGAGGACCTAGGGGGTCACGACGAGCCCCGTTCCCGTGATCGTGACGATCGTGGCGGCGACCGGCACCGTGGCGGGGATCGTGGCGGCGATCACCACCGCAGCCGTCAGCGCAGTCGCGGCGGCCCGGGTGGCTCGAGTGCCTCGGGTGGTTCCACTTCCAACGGCTCCGCGTCGGGGAACTCCTGACGGCCGGGAGCAGGCACATGACGGCTGGTACCGAGCGGCTGGCCGGCAGCGACGGTAGCGTTCTGCGCACCGTCTTGCCGGGCGGCCTGCGGGTGGTCACCGAATCACTGCCGGCCGTCCGGTCGACCGCGTTCGGGATCTGGGCGGGCGTCGGCTCTCGCGATGAGGATCGCGAGCACGCCGGCGCCACTCACTACCTTGAGCACTTGCTGTTCAAGGGCACCAGCCGGCGCACCGCGCTGGACATCTCCGCGGAGCTGGACGCCGTCGGCGGTGAGCTGAACGCGTTCACCGCCAAGGAGTACACCTGCTACTACGCGCGAGTGCTCGACCAGGACCTGGCGCTGGCCATCGACGTGCTGTCGGATATGGTCACCAGCTCACTCATCGAGCCCAAGGACGTGGACGCCGAGCGGGGCGTGATTCTTGAAGAGATCGCGATGAACGAGGACGACCCGTCCGACCTCGTGCACGAGGCGTTCTCCGCGCAGGTCTTCGGCGACACGCCGCTCGGCCGGCCGATCCTCGGCACTGTCGACTCGATCAACTCGATCAGCAGGGACCGGATCGCCGAGCACTACCACTCCAGGTACACCCCAGACCGGCTGGTGGTCGCCGCGGCTGGCAGCCTGGACCACGACCAGGTCGTCGAGCTGACGGCCGCCGCGTTCGGCTCGGTGCTGACCGGTACCGTCGCGCCCGCGCCGGCCCGGCTCGGCGTCACGTCGCCTGGCGCCGCGTCCGGCACCGGCGTCCGGCTAGTGTCCCGGCCGGTGGAACAGGCCAACCTCGTGCTGGGCTGTGCCGGGCTGGCTCGCAACGACGAGCGGCGGTTCGCCCTGGGCGTCCTCAACGCGGCGCTCGGCGGCGGCATGTCGTCCCGGCTGTTCCAGGAAGTCAGGGAGAAGCGCGGCCTCGCCTACTCGGTCTACAGCTTCAGCTCGCAGAATGCGGACAGCGGTCAGTGGGGCATCTACGCCGGGTGCCTGCCGGCCAAGACCGAGGAAGTTCTCGCCATTTGCCGGGAAGAGATCGCCAAGGTGATCGAATCCGGGCTGACCGACGAAGAGCTCTCTCGCGGCAAGGGACAGCTGCGCGGCTCGATCGTGCTCGGGCTTGAGGACCCGTCGTCACGGATGAGCAGGCTCGGCAAGTCCGAGCTTGTCTACCCGCGGCTAGAGCCCGTCGACGAGATCCTGGCGCGGATCGAGTCCGTCAATCACGACGAGGTGCGGGAGATCGCGGCTGCCGTTCTCGGGCAGGCCATGGCGCTCGCGGTTGTCGGGCCGTTCGACGACGACGAGGCGTTCAGCGCCGCGATGGCCAGCTGATTGCCGCTAGCTGCTCGCCGCTGGTGCGGGCAGGCCGCCGGCCGGCTGGCCAGTGTGCCGTCCGTCCTGACGGTGGTCGCTCGTCCGGCTGACGCCGGACGAGCCGGGTCTGTAGTAGCTTCCCTGCATGGCACCTAGTGATCCGCCGGGCCCGCTCATCGGCGCGGGGCGCGCCGCGGACGTGTATGCCATCGGCGGCGACCGGGTGCTGCGCCGCTACCGAACGCCGTTCAGTGTCGAACCCGAGGCCGTGTTGATGCGGCACCTGGACCAGGCCGGCTTCCCGGTACCGAAGGTCTACGATGCCGACGGATCCGATCTAGTGCTGGAACGCCTCGACGGCCGCGACATGCTCGCCGACCTTGCCCGCAGGCCATGGCTCGCGCGACGGCACGCTCGCACGCTGGCCGATATGCACAACCGGCTGCATCAGGTCAGGGCGCCGGCCGGGTGGCCCGAGGTGGCCGGGCCGGGAGACAAGGTCCTGCATCTTGACCTGCACCCCGGCAACGTCATGCTGACCAGCCGGGGTCCGGTCGTCATCGACTGGAGCAATGTCAGGTCGGGGCCGGCGGGTGCGGACGTGGCAATGGCGTACCTGATCATGGCGAGCTCGGAGGTCGACGACCTGCCGTTGCTCGTGCGCCCGGTCGTCAGCTCGGTCCGCGCTGCGGTCATCCGGCACTTCCTGGCCGGTGCTCGCGACGACCCCGCTCCCTACATCGCCGCGGTGGCACGGCTGCGGATGGCCGATCGCAACGTGCGGCCCGCCGAGGCCGACTGGCTGGCGCGCAAGATCGCTGAGACGGAGCGGCCCGCGGCGGCTAGCTAGACGGTCGGCGGCTGAGCAGCCTCACTCCAACGGCGAGAAGGCTGGCAGGTTGTGCGTGAGGATGCAGAACTCGTTGCCCTCCGGATCGGCCATCGTGATCCAGCCGCTGCCGTCGGGCCGACGGTGATCTGCCACCTGCGCGGCACCGAGCGCGACGAGCCGCTCGGCTTCCTCCTCTCGCGTGCGGTCGACCGGCTTCAGGTCGAGGTGCAGGCGGTTCTTGACCTCTTTGGCGCCGTCCGGGACCGCGATGAACAGCAGGATCTCGCGGCCATCGGGGGAGAAGATCGGGCACTCCTCATGGCCGGGCAGGTTCGGGTCCTCGGGATTCTCCGCAAAGCCCAGTACCTGGGCCCAGAACACCGACTGCGCGTATGCGTCAGTGGCATCAAATGTTGTGTGCGATATGCGGCTCGTCATCGCAGCAGCCTGAACGGCAGTCGCGCGGGGGTCAACTGAATTGATTCCAGGATGGGCCTGCGCGGCCGGCCAGCGCGGCCGGGATGTGCGGCCGGCCTGTGCGGCCGGCCTGTGCGGCTGGCAGTGCCTGGCGTCGCGCCTGATTCGCGAGGTTTGCGCCGTCGGCATCCGCCCTATTCGCGAGGTTTGCGCTTCGGCCCTTCGTCATTTCCCGGCAAACGTGCGCGCAAAACGGGCAGGCCGGGCGCCCAGCTGCACGTCTTGCGGGAGATGTCGTAGTAGTCGCCGCTAGTCGCGCGGCAGTGGGGCGTCGCTGTCGGCGAGCCAGGCGCGAATCATGCTGCCGTGCTCGTCCAGCGAGGGCGGCGGCAGGTCGTAGCGCGGGGCCGTAGCGGAGAACGTCAGGGGATTGCGTATGCCGGGCACCGCCGACTCGCCGTGACCCGAGAGCACGACTGGGTCCAGGCCGATCTGCTGGGCGAACTCGACGCCGCCTGCCACTGTGTTGATCGGCCCGCAGGGGACTCCGGCAGCGATCAGCCGGTCGAACCACTCGTCGGCAGGTCGTGTCTTCAGCCGCTCGATGAGCAGCGGTCGCAACTCGTCACGGTTGGCCGTGCGGCCTGAGTTCGCCGCGAACCGCTCGTCGGTGCCGAGCTCGGGTGCCCCGAGCACCGCGCACAGATTGCGGAACTGGGCGTCGTTGCCCGCCGCGATGACCAGGTCGCCGTCGCCGGTAGCCAACGGCTCATAGGGAAACAGGCTGGGGTGGGAGTTGCCCATCCGGTGCGGCACCACGCCTGCCGAGGCAAAGGCGCCGGTCTGATTGACCATGCCGGCGAGCGCGGCCGCCATGAGGTTGACCTCGACCAGCTGGCCTTCGCCGGTCCGGCGGCGATGATCGAGCGCCGCCAGCACGCCGATCGCCGTCTGCAGACCGGACATCACGTCGAAGATGGCGATGCCCGCGCGGTACGGCTGGCCGTCGGGGTCACCCTGGAGGCTCATGAGCCCGGACATCGCCTCGACGATCAGGTCGTAGCCGGGCAAGTGCGCACCACCACCGGCGCCGAAGCCGGTGATGGACGCATAGATCACGGCCGGGTTCGCGGCCCGCACGCTGTCGTAGTCCAAGCCGAATTGCCGCAGGCCGCCCGGCTTAAAGTTCTCGACCATGATGTCCGCGCGCCTGGCCAGCTCCGCGGCCGCCGCGCGGTCCGCTTCGTCGCGGAGGTTGAGCTGGATCGAGCGCTTGTTGCGGTTGATGGACAGGTAGTACGTGGAGATGCCTTCGTGTACCGGCGGCATCCAGTGCCGGGTGTCGTCGCCGCCCGGTCCCTCGACCTTGATGATGTCGGCGCCGAGGTCGCCGAGGATCATCGTGCAGTACGGCCCGGCCAGGACACGGGAGAAGTCGGCGACGAGCAGGCCGGCGAGCGGCCCCGAGACCTGGTCCATAGCGGGACAGGCTACCAACCTGCCAATAGCCGAGCCTGCTTCGGATCGCGCTGACGTCCTTGTCCGCCAGGCTGGCGCACGCTAGCCCCGACTACGGTGAGCCGACATGAGCCTTCATCCGTGCGGTGAAGTCGGTCGTCATCATCACCGTCACGTCTGTCGTCTCCTCAGACGCGGCCCGAACCGTGGCTGGTCGGATCCTGCGCCGAGCGGACGATCTCGTCGATAGCGGCGAGCACGCTCTCGTCGAGGTGCAGATCGGCCGCGGCGACGGCGGCGTCCACGTGCGCGGCCTGGCGGGTGCCGACGATGGCGACCTGGACAGCGGGGTTCGCCAGCGTCCACGCGGTGGCGAGCTGGTCGATCGACGCGCCTAGCTCATTGTGCGCAAGCCTGTCCAGCTCGGCCACCGCCCTCAGGTTGCGCTCGAAGGCCGCGCCGGTGAACATGTCGCTCCGGCCGCGCCAGTCGCCGGGCGCGAACTTCGTGTCGGCGGACAGGT
>DATHPF010000133.1:0-2812 GCA_035484155.1 Streptosporangiaceae bacterium | reverse complement strand
CCAGACCAGCCTGACCGGCCTGCCCAGGGCCGAGGCCGAGGTTGACGGCTCGACGGCGGCGCTGGCCCTGTGGGTCAGCATCCGCTGGCCAGCGTCCATTCCGGGCGTGAGTACGGCCGTCCGGGAGCACGTCCGCGACCGAGTACGGAACCTAACCGGTCTGGAAGTCTCGGAAGTGTCGATCTCGGTGACCGACCTGGCGACCGGGCTGTCTCCGCCGGTGCGCCGACAGCAGGTGGTGACATGAGACTTGCCAACCGCGTTCTGGCGGCGCTCCTGAGCCTGGCAGTCGCCTGTGCGGGGGTACTCCTAATCATCGAAGTCATCGCTGCGCGAACCGGCCAGCAGCCAGTCATCGTCAACTGGCGCGCAGCCTACAACTGGGCCGCGCGGACCCCGTGGATCGCCAGCAGCATCCGCGTGGCAGCAGGAATCCTGATCGCGGCTGGCCTGGTGCTCCTGATCGCCGAGTTCAAGCCCGCGAGGGTATCGCGCCTCGCCGCAGATCCTTCGAAAGCTGGCGCAGCCGGCATTGACACGGCCTACACCCGGCGGGGCGTGGCCGCCGCGATCCGGTCCGCGGTCACTGATGTAGACGGTATCCGGGACGCCTCCGTCAGGGTCACCCGGCGCAAGGTCACAGTCGGCGCGACCGCCGCAGCGCACGACAAAGCTGCCGCCCTGACCTTGCGCGAACCCGTCACAACCGCAGCGCGCCAGCGCCTGGCAGCACTGAGCCTTCGGCACTCATCAGCGCTGTCGGTGCACATCGTCCCCGGGAGCCGCTGATGCACGCCGACCGTACGAACCGCGTCATGCTCCTGCTGCTGGCACTGCTTCTCATTGCCATCGGACTGGGCGCAGGCGCGGCCTCACTTGGCGTCTTCGGGACCTTCGGCCAGCACAGCCGGCTGATGGCCAACCCCATTGGGCATTTCATCGGGTCGACGGGTGGCTGGCTGTGGCCCGTCGCCGCTGCGGCGGCAGCGGTGACGGTCGTGCTGGCGCTGCGCTGGCTCCTCGCGCTCCTGTTTTCCACCGACCGCTCCGGCGACCTGCCCATCCGGTCACCCGGCCTCGCAGGCCGCACCACCCTGGCCGCCGGCGCGCTCACGGAGGCAGTTGCAGAAGAGATCGAGACCTACGTCGGGGTCTACTCGGCGCGAGCTCGGCTCATCGGCAACGGCCTGGAACCTGAGCTTGTCGTGGCGGCGACGCTCGAGGAGACCGCCGACCTGACCGCCATCCGGCACCGCATCGAGACTGGCGCGCTCATCCACGCCCGCTCCGCTCTCGACAGTCCGTCGCTGCCAATCCAGCTGCACCTGGCCGTGACCGCAAGATCCGGCGCCCGGGTCACCTGATCCCGGCTTACTTCGGGGACCGCAACAGAAAGGTAGCAAAATGAGTGCACAAGACAAGGCCAAGAACACCGCGGAAAAGGTCGCCGGCAAGATCAAGGAGGAATCAGGCAAAGCTACAGGCGATGAGTCTGTCGAGGCAGAGGGTAAGGCCGATCAGGCCGCAGGCGATCTCAAGAACGCAGGCGAGAAAGTAAAGGACGCTTTCAAGAAGTAGATCGGCGACCTAGTCAGCCGGCTGCTGTGTCAAGGCAGCTGTTACTCAGCCATCGGCGCCGTCGCGGCGTTCCAGACCCCGGTCAGGTTCGTATCGATGGTGTTTTGCCAGGCTTCCGTGGTGACCTGGTCCCATGGCTGCAACGTCTGGATCCCGGCGCTGGCGCCGACGATGTCCAACCGACCAACCCTGCTGCGCCAACGTCGACGGTCGTCCTGAGCGTCGCGACGTCGCACACGTCGGCTTTAGCCGCCACGATCCTTCGGCCGAGGGCCACGACGAGGCGGACGGAGCGCACGGGCCGAGCACAGGAACCTGCTCCGGCGCCGCCTCACCGACTTCGCCCAGCAGACAATAGATCAGCTCGACCAGACCCGGAAACAACACCCGCGCGGACAACTTCTCTGAGCGTTCTCCTGAGGCCGCCGGAATTGAGCCTGCTGACGCGAATAGAGCGTCGATCCCAGGAAAGCTATCTGTTATGACGACTTGGAGCGAAACCGCAGATTCATCGGCTCAGGCTGAACCAGCCGACATGAGCCTGCAGAGCGACGAGGCGAAGGCCACGGTCGACGAGATCAAGGCCGACAACGCCGCCCTGAAGGACGCTGACCGGGCCGCGGAGGCACGGGCTGAGGTGGTCGTTGAGCAGGCCCAGCAGCTGGCCGAGGTGGCCGGGGAAGTGCTAGAGGAGCTGAAGGAGATCATGTCCGGAGCCGACCAGGCATGATCAGGCCAGCCCGAGGGAGCAGCCCGCGCCAGCAATTCTCGGAACCAAGGTGGTCGCCGAACTGGCCAGCGGCCAGCTAACAAACCCTGATGCGGCGCTGCCCATGCGAGCCTCGCGAACGTCGATCTCGCGAACGTGGCTCGACAGTGTTCCGAGCCTGTCGCGGCTCATGCGGATGCCAGGCGCACCCGCACCTTGACGGTCGTGCCGTCGCGGGTCAGGGAGAACTCACCGGGAACCTGGCGGAGCAGTTCTGCCATTATGCCGTTCTGGGTGAGGACTGACGCTGTCAGCTCGGTGATCTCGCGGGCGAGGGTGGCGGCAATCAGGCGCGCGACGAGGTGGCGTCCGATCCCGTGGCGCTGCCAGGCGTCTTCCACCAGCACGCCCAGTTCGGCGGAGCTGCCGCAGCCGGGAATCAGCGAGGCCAGGGCGACAACCGCGTCGGTCCGTTCCGGCACTGCCAAGAGGCTGGCGGCAGGATCCGACAGGACGGTTTCCAGG
>DATHPF010000132.1:0-2156 GCA_035484155.1 Streptosporangiaceae bacterium | reverse complement strand
GCGAGCGCGAGGGTGGCATGGGCCTGCGCGGCGGTCAGGCTCAGTGCCCATTCGGGGCCGTAGGCGGCGCCGCTGCTGTGGCGGTCGGCCAGGGTCAGCAGGCGCTCGGCCTCGGCGTAGTGTTCCGGGCCTGTCATCGGTCCTCCAGGTAGCTCGATGCTGGGGGCACAGGGATGATAGCCGCTGGCAGCCCGTCCACGCCTCGATGGCCGGTGCTGAGCTAACTCAGCCGTATCCGCCGGGCTTGTCCATTCCCGCCGTGTCCATCATGCGGCGAAGGCTCCATGGCCGTGCGCCTGGTCTTCGACCGGCTCGGGGCCGCGCCAGCACCGAGCAAGAAGACCAGCTTGCCCGAGTCGCGATCGGCCGCGTCACGACAATGACCATGCGCGCCTGCCTTTCCATAGTGGCAGTAAGGCGGGATGGCCTGGCTGCGCAGTCCGGCAGGCATAGTCCCGAGATTTGCCCGGCGGCTATGCAATCCGAGGGGTACGCGGGATGCACATGGTGCATGGCAGCGCTGAACGCGTCCTCCGGCCTAACCGGTAGCCCGCCGCAGCCGGCGCCCCGGACCGGCTGGATATGGCCAGGATGGCGGCGATGAGGGCGATGCCCACGATCACGGCCGCCCAGCCGAGTATCAAGCCCGCGAGCGCCAGGCCGGCCCCCTGTTCTCCGGTGCGCTTGATCTGGCTCCTGGCCACGTAGCCGAGCACGATCGCCGAGATGGTCGCCGGAGGCCCGACCACGAATTGCGCCAGCCCGCAGGCGAGGCTCGCGATCGCGAATCCGTTGGTCTTGGTCACCGGGGTCACCATGGCCGTCCCGGCCGCCGGGCTCAGCGCGGTCGCCTGCGCGGCAGGCAGGTCGGTCACGACCTGGTCCAGGTCGGCGTAGGTGCGTGCGGACAGGGCGCTCTCCAGGCGGGCGCCATACTCGTCCCTGGACAGCCGGCCTTCGCTGTAGGCCGTGCTGAGGATTCCCGCCACGCGGTCGCGGTCCGCGTCGGCGGCCCGCGTCTTCCCCCGTTCGCCGCCGGCCACTGGATAGCCGTGCCCAGCCGGCGTCGGTGCTGTCATACCCATCTCGTTCCCCCCTTCCACGGGACACGCTCTCACAGCATCACGGTACTGCGGATTGCAGGCCAGCCAAGAACGGCACATTATGGGCGGCAGTTCAGAGCCTTACAGGGTGGTCATGCCGCCAGCCGTGTCACTGTGGGCTGGCAGCTGTGCCGGGTCGGACGCGCATTGGTGCTCCCAGATTGGCTATGTACGGCTCAGTCGGCCTCGACCGCCTCTCCGCACTCTGGGCAGAGAAACGGTTTGCGCTTGGCCCTGGACCGCAAGAAAGCGTAGACGATGAACGGGAATCCCATCTTCGGGATTTCGCGTGTGGCCTGGACCGTTCCGTGGGTGACACACTGCCCGGTTTGGGTTTGGACTTCGGTGGACATGGTCTTCCTCCTAATGATCGCGTTGGGACAGCCCGCCGGGTTAGCGTCCGAGCGGCAGCCAGCTGAACGTGCGCACGGCGATAAGCAGGCCCGCGGCTCCCCACGCGGCCACGATCAGCAGATCCACGCCGGCGAAGCCAAGCCCGGTGGTGTGCGGGTTATAGGCGATGAGCAGCGCGTTGGCCAGGTGGCGGACCGGGAAGATCGCTCCCACGGTGGCGAGCCAGTGCGGCAGGATCGTGACGGTGACGAACACCCCGGAGATGAAATACAGCGGCAGCAGGAGTGCCTGGGTAGTGGGCAGTGCGGTGTCCTCGTTGTGGATCAGCGAGGTGAGCGCGTAACCCATGCAGCAGAAGGAGGCGGCTCCGATCACCACGGTGACTACGAGCGCGAGGGCGGTGCGGCCGGGGACGTGGGCGGCGTAGGCGGCCCAGCCGATGCCCAGCAGCACGGCGGACATGACGACCGCGATGACGATGGCCGTGAGCACGCGGCCGGCGATGATGGCAGCGGCCGGGACCGGTGTCGCGCGCCGCCGTTTCAGCACGCCGCGTTCGCGCTGGGTGGTCACCGAGGCCACCAGGTTGCCGAAGCACGCTGCGATCACCCCCAGCGTGATGATGCCGGGCACGTAGGACACCGAGGTGCTGATCCGCCCGCCAGCGACCGGGACGGTCTGGCCTCTGCTGCCGAACAC
>DATHPF010000131.1:0-52820 GCA_035484155.1 Streptosporangiaceae bacterium | reverse complement strand
TGCCCGTTCAAGGGCGAGGCGTCCTACTGGGCCGTTGAGCTGGACGGCGTCGTGCACGAGGACGTGGTGTGGAGCTACGAAACACCGATCTCCGCAGCCGGCGACATCGCCGGCCTGTTGTGCTTCTACGCCGAGCGCGTCAACGAGCAGGTGAGCTGATAGCGCCTAAAGCTCGCAGCTCAGGTCGCCCGGCCTGGCTGCGGGCCGGTGGCGACAGGCCGGGTGGCGTCGGCGATCCAGCCGGACCACGACCCGACGTAGAGCGCGGCCGGGATGCCCGCCAGTTGTAGCGCCAGCACAGTGTGCGCCGCAGTCACGCCGGAGCCGCAGTAAGCACCGACCTGCGGCCCGCCGCCCGGCTCGATGCCGAGGCTCGCGAACCTTGCCTGCAACTGCGACGCTGACCGGAAGAGCCCGGCTGAAGTTACGTTCTCCGCCGTCGGCGCGCTTAGCGCGCCCGGAATGTGCCCGGCGACGGGATCAGCGGGCTCGGTTTCGCCGCGGTACCGGGCCGGAGCCCGGGCATCGAGCAGGAGCCCGGATCTGGCGACCTCAGCGGCACCGGCCGCGTCCAGGACCGCCAGGTGGCCAGGCTCAGCCGAAAAGTCACCGGGTACCGCCGTAACCTCTGCCGTGCTGACCGGCTGCCCGGCCGCCAGCCAGGCGCGGTAGCCGCCGTCCAGCACCCATACCCGGCCAGCACCGCCCCTGCCTGGCGCACTAGCACTGCCGTGCCCGAAGTAGCGCAGGAGCCACCACGCCCGCGCCGCGATCGTCGCGTCCCCCTCGTCGTAGACCACGACGTCGCGGCCGGCCTGGACGCCGGCGTCGCGCATGGCAGCCTCGAAGTCTGCGGTGGCCGGCAGCGGATGGCGGCCGCCCGCTCCCGGCGGGCCGGCCAGCTGGGTATCCAGGTCGACATAGACCGCGCCCGGCAGGTGGCCGGCTCGGTAGCTGTCGATGCCCGGCGGGCCGCCCAGGCGCCAGCGAATGTCGATCAGCGTCGGCGGCTCCTGGCGCGCTAGCGCGTCGGCGAGCTCGGCGACGGACATCAGGGGACTGTCCGCGGCAGATATGACCCCGGCAGATATGTCCGCCGCAGATATGTCCCGGGCAGCTGGCATCCGGCTGGGTTCCTCTCCTGTGGATAACTTCACGATATCTGTGCACAAGTGGCCGTGGGCCGGTGCGTTTCCCCGATCGACCTGTGGATAAACGCGCTAGGTGCGAACCAGCGCTCCGTCACGCAACGTAAGTGAGCAGCGGCACTCGCTGGTCGGCCGGCGTGAGCGACCCGTGCATCCCCACGAGGCGCGATTCGCGTGGCTCGGCGGTCGTCGCCACCACTGCAGACGGGCCGCGGGCGGCGGCCACGACGTCGCCGATCCGGTCCGCGACAGCCGGCTCGACTGGCCCGAACCAGCCTGCCTCGATGGCCTCCTCCCGGCTAACCGTCCACGCTCGGTCACCAAGCGTGGCCTGCCAGGCCGCGAGCACGTCCGCTGCCGCGCCGGGCGCCGCGTACACGTGCCGGGCGCGCGGCTCACCGCCGAGCAGGGCCACGCCGTGACGCAGCTCCGGGATGAGATCAGCGTCGATGCGATCTCCGGGCGGTACGTCGGTCATGCCGTGGTCAGCGGTGATGTGGAACGCGGTCCCAGCCGGGAGCACGCTCGCGAGCTGCTCCGCCAGCCGGTCTACGTGCGCGAGCTGGAACCGCCAGGCGGCCGACGTGCACCCCCAGACATGGCCTGTCGCGTCGAGGTCGCCGGTGTACACCATGACGAATGCGCGAGCCGCCGACGCGAGCGCGGTGGCGCTGGATGCCACCAGCGCGCCGAGCGTGTCGGCCGGATAGTAATCGGCGCCGCGCATCGCCGCCGATGACAGCCCCGTCTGCCGGAAGGCCCCGGCGGCCACGCGGAACGCTCCGACACCGGCAGCGGCAGCGCGCTCGAAGATCGTCGATCCGGGCTGCCAGGCGAACGGGTCGACGGCCTTGTCCCAGCGCAGCGCGTTGAGCAGCTGACCGGTCGCCGGCACCCGCACCTGGTAGCCGAGGAGGCCGTGCTGGCCGGGCGGGCGGCCAGTGCCCAGCGAGCCGAGGCTGGTAGCCGTCGTTGAGGGGAAGCCGGCCGTCAGCCAGCAGCCGGTCTCGGCCAGCCCGGCGAGGAACGGCGCGGCGCCTCGCTGGGCGCGCAGCAGATCCCAGCCGAGGCCGTCAACGACGAGCAGGCAGGCCTTGCGCGCTGGCGGCAGGCCGAGCGCGTTGTCCTCGCCTGGTACCCCCAGCGACGCGAGCACCGAGCGGCTCAGGTCGGCCAGCGTGCTGCGCCCGTATCCGGGTAGCAGCGGGTCTTGCTCCCGTATCTCCCCGGCCGTCGTCACGGACGGCTAGTCGCCTCGGTGAGCGCACGCGCGAACGAGACCACCTGGTCGACGGCCTCCGGGCCATCGGCCGCCTCGCTGACGCGGACGGTGAGGTCATCGGCAGTCATCGTGCCGGTGAACCCGTGGTCTGCCTCGCAATTTTCATCGCCGCAGTGAGCGGGCTCGATCTCGATGTGGGACAGCACGTTCCAGCCGATCGTCAGCACGACCTCGCTCGGCGCAGTCACGCCTGGCACGTACGAAGCCGGGTCCGGAATCACCCTGGTCAGGGCCACCGACGAGATCCGCGAGTGCCGGACGGCCTCGGTGCTGGTCTCAGCCTGCGGCCTGGATTCCGGATCGGCGTCGTCAGCCGGGTATTCGTCGGTGTGCGAGTACACGAGCCGCGTCGGCGTGAGCGCCATGACCGTGACGTGGCGGCGCACCTCCATGCCGGGATCGAAGTGAGCATCGTGAACCACCACGTAGGAGACGACGGGTTCTGTCCCTACCGACGATGACACCGCGTCGTATACCAGGCCGGGGTAGTACCCGCTTCGCTCGATCGCGGACTGCAGGCCGCTCGAAGCCGCCTTCGTATCGCTCATGCCTCCATCCTGCACCGTCTTGGGTCTCTCCTTCACCTGGTGGGCACAGTTCAGCCGCTGGCGGGCAGATACCGGAGCACCGCCATCTGCCCGACCTGGCTGACTCCGGCCAGGTGCAGCCGCCCGGCTGGCAGCCCGCCAGCCAGCAGCCGGGGCGCGGCCGGATCACCGACGTAGACGGGCGCGATGGCGAGCCGGAACTCGCTGGCCAGTCCCGCCGCGAGGAACTGGCCGAGCACGACCGCGCCGCCTTCCACCAGCAGCCGCCTGACGCCGCGGGCAACCAGGTCCGCGAGTAGCCAGCCCAGGTACAGGCGACCGGTGCCGGGAACGGGGACGATCGTCGCCACCGCCCCCAGCCGTGCGCGGAGCGAATCGGCCGCCCCGGCAGCCGTGTAGACCAGCGGGGTGCTGTCAGCAAAGAACCGGCTGCCGGCGTCCAGGTCACCGCCGCTAGTAATGGTGACCTTCTGCGGGCTGGGCGGCTCGCCCCGCGCCACCCGCTCAGCCCGGCGCGCGGCCGACGCCACCTGCAGCCGCGGGTTGTCGCTGCGGATGGTCTGGGCGCCGACCAGGATCGCATCACTGGCAGCCCGCAGCGCATCGACCTGGTCCAGGTCAGCCGCATCCGATAGCACCAGCCGCGTGCCGGATGCGTCGTCGATGTAGCCGTCCGCTGACATCGCCGCTGACAGCAGAACGTAGGGTCCCCTGGTTTCCGCACGCACGGTGGCCTCAAGCACGGGCGCCGCAATCCTCTCCTGACGTCGTCCAGTCGAACCTAGCCAACACCGTAGGCTCGGGTGCCATGCCCTGGGCTGGACTGCGGCTGTCGATCACGCTGCTCACTGCCGTGCCGCTGCCGGGCGGGCTGGCTGCCGCGCCCGGCCGTCGGACGGCCGCCGCCGCTATGTACTGGGCGCCCTTCGTCGGCCTGGTCCTCGGCGCGGCCGCAGCCGGAGTGCTGCTGGCATGCCGCGCTGGTCACACCGGCTCGCTGCTCGCCGCGGCGCTGGCGGTCGCAGCGCTGGCAGCGCTGACCCGCGGCCTGCATCTGGACGGGCTGGCCGACCTCGCGGACGGCCTCGGCAGCCGCCGGCCAGCCGACCAGGCGCTGGACATCATGAAGCGGTCAGATATCGGGCCGTTCGGCGTGGTCACGCTTGTACTTGCGCTGCTGATCCAGGTCAGCGCGCTGGCCAGGGCAGACCAGTCCGGGCGCGGGCCGATCGCTGTGGTGGCGGCGGTGGTGGCCGCGCGCCTCGCCATGACTGTCGCCTGCCGGCGCGGCATCCCGGCCGCCCGGCCAGGCGGGCTCGGCGCGCTGGTGGCCGGGACTGTGCGGCCCCTGTTCGGCGCCGCGCTGGTGGCTGCTGCCATCGGCGGCGCGGCGGCCTTCGGCTGGATCTACGCGGTCGAGATCGCCGCCGGACTGCTCGCCTCGCTCGCGCTGACCGCCCTGGCGGCGCGCCGACTCGGCGGCATCACCGGCGACGTACTCGGCGCCATCGCGGAGACGACCATGGCCGTCTGCCTGCTAGTCACGGCCATCAGCTAGGCCCCTGCCGCGGCGAGCGCCGACCGGATCCGGTCGGCGTACTGCGCGGCCTCGGCGTCGGACTCATAACGCAGCCGCGGCCAGAAGAATCCGCGCAGCCCGTCGCCTTTGGTCCGGGGCACCACGTGAAAATGCAGATGCGGCACGCTCTGGCTGACGACGTTGTTAGCGGCCACGAACGTGCCCTGGCTGGCCAGCGCCGCGGGCATGACCGCGCTGATCCGCTGCACCCGCAGGAAGAAAGGACCGACTGCGGCCGCGGGCAGGTCCGGCAGGGTTGGCACATGCTGGCGCGGGGCGACCAGCACATGACCCTTGAAAACGGGCCTGGCATCCAGGAAGGCGACCACGACGTCGTCGTCGAGCACGATGTGCGCCGGGACTCGACCGGCGGCGATGTCGCAGAAGACGCAGTCGCTGATGGCACTTCCTTCCTCCTGGCCGGCAAGCGTTCCTGCACGGACGATAGCCTGCGCGGATGGCGGTAGACGGACGGCGGCACATTCTGGCGATCGGCGGCTTCGCCGCGCTCCCACAGCAGGACCAGCCCCTGCCAGCGATCATCGGGCACGCCCTGGCGCTGTCCGGGGTCGCGGCCCCGCGGGTCTGCGTGCTCAACACCGCGAACGGCGACGACCCGGGCGCCTACGTGCGGATGTACGCCATGCTGTCGCAGCGGGGCGCGCGGCCAGCTCATCTCCAGCTTTTCCCCATGCCCAACGTCAGCGACCCCGAGGACCTGCTGCTGTCCCAGGACGTGATCTTCGTCGGCGGTGGCAGCGTGGCCAACATGGTGGCCGTCTGGCGGGTACATGGCCTCGACGACATCCTGCGCCGAGCCTGGGCGGCCGGCGTCGTCCTGGCGGGCGTGAGCGCCGGCGCAATCTGCTGGTTCGATGCCGGCACGACCGACTCCTTCGGCCCGTTGCTGCGGCCGTTCACCGGCGGCCTTGGCTTCCTGCCGGGCAGCTACTGCCCGCACTACAGCGGGGAGCCGACGAGGCGTCCCGCCTATCAGGCGCTAGTGGCCGACGGCACGCTCCCCGGCGGGATCGCCTGCGACGACGGCGCTGGGGCGCACTTCGCCGGCGATGATCTGGTCGGGATCGTCGCCGAACGGCCCGGTGCTGTCGGCTACCGGGTAGAGCCCGACGGCCACGGCGGCGTGACCGAAGTGCCGCTGACGACACGGCAGCTCGTCTAGGCATCCCGGCTGACTTGCCTGGCACAGTCCGTAACTGGCTAGCCCAGTCCGTCGCTGGCTAACCCTGTCCGCCGCTGGCTAGCCCAGTCAGTCTCTGGGCTGAGAGGGACTAGCCGTCAGGCTGACGTGACCTGGCGGTCCGGCGCATAACCTTGATGCGTGTCCGCCCTCTACGCCTGGCTGCGCCGGCATCCGGTGCTCGTCGACAGCGTGCTGGCGGCAATACTCGGAATGTTCAGCATCGGCCAGCTGGTCCACGGGCCGCTGCTGGACATCCCGGCCATGCTGCTCATGATCATCCCGGTTGCCTTCAGGCGGCGAGCGCCGATCAGCGCGTTTGCGCTAGCGGTTGTCGGCGGCGCGATCCAGGTGACCGCTTCGCAGCCAATCCCGTCCGACATTGCCCTGCTCATCCTGCTGTACACCGTGGCCGCCTACCGGCCTCGCCGGGCGTCCATCATTGCGCTGCTCGTGTGCCTCGGCGGCTCAGCGGTCGCTGTCCTGACCTGGGGACCGGTCCGCGGGGTCGACCTGGCCTGGCGGCTGAGCTTCGCGGCGTTCATGTTCGGCGGCCTGGAGCTGACGGTCTGGATCCTCGGCGACTCGATGCGATACCGCCGTGGTTATTACGCGGCCCTGGAGGACAAGGCCGCGCGCCTCGAAGCAGAGCGGGACGCCCAGGCGAAGGTGGCCGCTGCCGCCGAACGCGCCAGGATCGCCCGTGAACTGCACGACGTGGTCGCCCATCACGTGAGCGTCATGGTCGTGCAGGCCGACGGCGCCGGGTACGCGCTGCGCACCGATCCGGATCGCGCCGGCGCCGCCCTGCAAGCCATCGCGGGCACCGGCAGGCAGGCTCTTGCCGAGATGCGCCGCCTGCTTGGCGTTCTGCGGTCGGCCGACGAGGAATCGACCCTGGCGCCCGTGCCTGGCCTCGGCGAGCTCAGAGAGCTGCTCGAGCAGGCGCGGACGGCCGGGCTCGAGGTCTCCTACACCCTGACCGGGAAGCCGCGTGAGCTGCCCGAGGGCGCGGAGCTCGCGGCCTACCGGGTGGTCCAGGAGTCGCTCACCAATACCCGCAAGCACGCTGGCCTGGCGGCCACTGCGGCCGTCACGCTCCGGTACGAGCCGGACGGCCTGACAGTCGAGGTGACCGATGACGGGCTCGGCGCCAGCGGTACGGACACAGGCGGGCTCGGCCTGGCTGGCATGCGAGAACGGATTGCGATGTACGGGGGTACGGTCACCGCGGGCCCGCTGCGCGGTGGCGGATTCGGCGTCTCGGCCAGGCTGCCGTGCCCGAAGGCCGCGAGCGGCCCGGTCAGGCCCGCCGAAGACCCGCCCGCCGACCCGGTGGCCGCGGCAGATCAGCCACCCGCCGCCGACCGAGTCGCCGCAGACCCGAGCCTGACCGGCGGCGTCCGATGACCGTGCACTCGGCGTCCAGCGGTGGCGCCACTGCCCTGATCAGGATTGTCCTGGTCGACGACCAGGAACTGGTTCGGGCCGGGTTCCGGATGGTGCTGGACGCCCAGCCGGATATGCAAGTCGTCGGCGAGGCGAGTGACGGCATCGGCGCTATCGACCTGGCACGCCGGCTGCACGCCGACGTCATGGTGATGGACGCCCGGATGCCACGGCTTGACGGCGTCGCGGCCACCCAGCAGATCCGGCAGGCCGGAGACCTCCCCCGGGTGCTCATGCTGACCACCTTCGACCTGGACGAGTACGCGTTCGCCGCACTGAAGGCAGGGGCCAGCGGCTTCCTGCTCAAGGACGTGCCGCCGGAGGAACTGCTCTTCGCCATCCGGGCCGTGCACTCCGGTGACTCCGTGGTGGCGCCGTCGACGACGCGGCGGCTCATCGACCAGTTCGCCGCGCTGCTGCCGGATAGCCAGGCCGCTCCGGACGAGCTCGCTGACCTCACCGACCGCGAGCGCGAAGTGCTCACGCTCGTAGCCCAGGGGCTGTCCAACGCGGAGATCGCGCAGCGCCTGTTTGTCTCCGACGCCACCGTCAAGACGCATGTTGGCCGGGTGCTGGCGAAACTGGGCCTGCGCGACCGGGTCCAGGCCGTCGTGTACGCCTACGAGCACGGCCTGGTGCGGGCCGGGCAGCGAACTGACTTAGCCTGACCTCCACCTGGCACAATGGCGAGCGTGCCAGCCAGCGACACGGGCGACAGCGACACTGCCCCCGGCAGCCACACGGCCCCTGACAGCCACACTGCCATCGACAACGCCGCCGCCAGCAGCCACCTTGCCGCGCAGCTCCCGTCCGGCCGCTGGCTACTGCTGGTGTACCGGGTGCCGTCCGAGCCGAGCAGGCTCCGCGCTACGGTCTGGCGCCGGATCAAGAGCCTCGGCGCCATCTACCTGCAGAGCTCCGCCGCCGCGCTGCCAGCGGGCACCGCGGCCGAGCGGGCGCTGCGCAAACTGCGCAGCGAGATCCTGGACATGGCCGGGACGGCCGTGCTGCTGTCCTGTGACGTGCTCGCCGGCGAAGGCGAGATCCGGGCCCAGTTCCAGGAAGCACGCGACGACGAGTACGAGGAGATCGTCGACAAGTGCGTGGACTTCATCGCGGGCATCGACAAGGAGTACCGGGAAGCCCACTTCAGTTACGCCGAGCTGGAGGAGAACGAGGTCGATCTCGTCAAGCTGCGCACCTGGCTGCAGCGGGTGCGCGACCGTGACATCTTCGGCGCGGCCGGACTCCAGCAGGCGCTCAGCTCGCTGGCGGAGTGTGAGGAGAAGCTGGAGACTTACGCTGCCCGCGTCTACGCCGAGGAAGAACGGGACCGCTAGCGGCCCGCGAGATGCTGACCGGCAGCAGTACGACAAGCACCAGCGGCAGCAGCCACCACGCCACGACGCCGGCCCGGTGCAGCCCGTACGTGCCCGCCAGGCCGAGCACCACTCCGACGGCAATCAGCCAGTCGTCGCCGATCACGAAGTCGTACCAGAACGCGCCGAACGCGCGCAGCTTTGATGTCACAGCAGCTCCCTAGTGCGCGCTCTGGTCGGCTGGCTCCCGGAGGTCGGCAGTGCCGCCGCTGGCGCCGCCTGCCGACTGCCGCAGCAACACTGTCAGCCCGACCGCGAACAGCGCGATCGCCGGGATGATCACCAGCAACGCAGCGTCCGAGCCGGGCCAGTGCGCGCCCGCTCCCTCGCCGCCCCAGAACATCCCGAAGCTCGTCAGCATGATCCCGACGACGAACTTCATCGTGTTCTCCGGCACCCTGGCCAGCGGCGCCTTGATCGCGTACCCGGCCGCCGCCACGAGGACGACCGCGCAGCCAGCGGCGATGGCGGCCAGGCCGACGTTCTTGGCGTTGGCACCGAACGTCAGCACGATGAACACGACCTCCAGCCCCTCGAGCAGCACGCCCTTGAACGCCAGGGTGAAGCCGTACCAGTCCGGTGCCAGGAAGGACGGTGCCACGGACGACTGGCTGGCCTGCGCCTCAGCCAGGTGCTCGGCGTATAGCTTGTCCTCGTCGTGCAAGGCCTTGTGACCGCTGGCCCGCAGGATCGCCTTGCGCAGCCATTGCAGCCCGAAGACCAGGAGCAGCGCGCCGACGACGACGCGCAGCCCGGTCAGCGGGATGTGTGAGACGGCCGGGCCGAGGACAGCGACGACGACCGCCAGCACGGCGAGCGCGGCCACCGAGCCGGTGCCCGCTGACCGCCAGTCCCGCGCGGTGCCTGCCGCCAGTACTATCGTCGTTGCCTCGACCGCCTCCACCACGCAGGCAAGGAACACTGCGATGAAGAGCGCGGCGGCAGCGGCACTCATGACGGTCCTCCAGCTGACCTGTGGGGCGATGACCTAGCCATAGTAACAGCTGTCACTTCTAAGAGGTGACAGCTGTTTTCACCCTATGACCGCGGATCTACGGCAGCCCGGCGAGGCACTAGGCTGAGGACCCGTGACTACGAACCCTCTGACAGTTAGCACAGCCGACGCCCGCAGCGCAGCCGCCGACGCTCTCGTTATCGGAGTGACGGAAGGCCCGGACGGCCCCGTTCCCGCTCATGGCTCGGAGGATCTCGACGCAGCGCTGGGTGGCACCCTCGCCGCCACCCTGGCCGCCCTCGGCGCCACCGGCAAGCAGGACGAGCTCACGAAGATCGCATCCGCCGGAGCCGTCGCTGCGCCGCTGATCGTCGCCGTCGGGCTTGGCCAGGCCGATCAAGGCGGGGAACGGGGTCGGCTTGAGTCGCTCCGCCGCGCCGCAGGCTCGGCTGTCCGCGCGCTGACCGGCGGGAAGACCACGTCGATCGCCTTGTCGCTGCCTGCCCGCGACGAGGCCGAGACCGAGGCCGTCGCGCTCGGCGCGCTGCTCGGACGCTATCGCTTCACCCGCTACCGCAGCAGTGCTGCTAACAGCAGCAGTGCACCAGACCTGATCGTGCTGTCCTCTGTTGGCGCGGCGGCTGGCCGCGCGCAACCGCTCGCTGACGCGATGACTGAGGTGCGAGACCTGGTCAACACCAGCCCAGCTGACCTGTACCCGGAGACCTTCGCGGCAGAAGCACAGCGCATCGCCGTTGCGGCCGGGCTGGAGATCGAGGTGCTTGATCACGTCGCGCTGGCAGCCGGCGGCTACGGCGGGCTCACCGGCGTCGGCATGGGCTCGGACCACCCGCCGCGTCTCGTGCGGCTGGCCTACAGCCACCCGGAGGCGAGCAAGACGGTCGTGTTCTGCGGCAAGGGCATCACGTTCGACTCGGGGGGCCTGTCGCTGAAGCCGCCGAAGTCGATGGAGGCGATGAAGTCGGACATGGGCGGCGCCGCCGCGGTACTCGGCGCGCTGCAGGCGATCGCGGCAATAGGGCCCGCCGTCAACGTGGTCGGCTACCTGGCCATGGCGGAGAACATGCCCGGCGGCCACGCGCAGCGGCCGTCCGACGTGATCACGATCTTCGGCGGCAAGACCGTCGAGGTGCTCAACACCGATGCCGAGGGGCGCCTTGTCCTCGCCGACGTGCTGGCCAGGTCCGCGCAAGACGCTCCTGACCTTCTGGTCGATGTCGCGACGCTGACTGGCGCCCAGCTCGTCGCGCTCGGACCGCGGGTCAGCGGCGTCATGGGCAGCGACGACGAAGTGGCGGCCGCGATCGCGGACACCGCCCGCCGCGCCGGTGAGCAGGCCTGGCCAATGCCCCTCCCACCCGAGCTGCGCAAGGGTCTGGACTCCGCGGTCGCCGACATTGCGAACGTGGCTGGGGAGCGATTCGGCGGCATGCTGGTGGCGGGCCTGTTCCTCAAGGAATTTGTTCCGGACGGCGTGCGCTGGGCACATGTGGACATTGCCGGACCGGCCTTCCATGAAGGCGAGCCGTACGGATACACCCCCAAGGGCGGGACTGGCGCCGCGGTGCGGATGCTCGTCCAGGTCGCGACCGACGTCGCGGACGGGCAGCTCTGACCCGGCACGGACGCCGGTAGGGCGGGGTAAGCAACGGCGCTTGCCCGGCACGACATCAGACAAGGAGTACAGAAGTGAGCGAGCCAGCCGACGCCAGCAGTGGCGGCTATGACATCGTCATTCTCGGCGGCGGCAGCGGCGGCTATGCCTGCGCGCTGCGTGCTGCCGAGCTAGGCAAGCGAGTCGCGCTCATCGAAGAGGACAAGGTCGGCGGCACCTGCCTGCATCGCGGGTGCATTCCCACCAAGGCTCTGCTGCACGCCGCCGAGGTCGCCGACTACGCCCACGACGGGCCGGGCATTGGCGTGCTGAGCAGCCTCAGCGGCATCGACATGAACGGCGTCAACGCCTACAAGGACAAGGTCGTCACGCGCCTGTGGAAGGGCCTGACCGGCCTGGTGGCGAGCCGCAAGATCGAGGTCATCGAGGGCCACGGCAAGCTGATCTCGCCCACCTCGGTCCAGGTCGGTGACCAGGTCGTGACCGGCGCGCACGTGGTGCTGGCGACCGGGTCGCAGACGCGGAGCCTGCCTGGCCTGGTCCCCGACGGCAACCGGATTATCACCAGCGACGACGCGCTCCGGCTTGATCACGTGCCCGCGTCTGTGGTCATACTCGGCGGCGGCGTGATCGGCGTGGAGTTCGCGAGCGTGTGGCGCTCGTTCGGAGCCGAGGTCACCATCGTCGAGATGCTGCCGCATCTGCTGCCGACCGAGGAAGAGTCGAGCTCGAAGCTGCTGGAGCGGGCGTTCCGCCGCCGCGGCATCGGCTTCAAGGTCGGCACCAGGTTCGAGAGCGTCAAGGACACTGGCAGCGGCGTGACGGTCAGCGTGGAGGGCGGCGCGACAATCGACGCCGAGCTGCTGCTTGTGGCGGTCGGGCGCGGGCCGGTGTCCGCTGGGCTCGGCTACGACGAGGTTGGCGTCGCCATGGAGCGCGGCTTCGTGCTGGTCGACGAGCTGTGCCAGACGAACATCCCGACGATCTCCGCTGTCGGCGACCTGCGGCCCGGTCCTCAGCTCGCGCACGTCGGGTTCGGCGAGGGCATCATGGTCGCCGAGCGGCTGGCAGGTCTGCCGGTCATACCGATCGACTACGACGGAGTGCCACGGGTCACCTACTCCGATCCCGAGGTCGCCTCGGTCGGCATCACCTCCGCGATGGCTGCCGCCCGCGGCATCGAGTTCACCGAGTTCACCTACGATCTGGCCGGCAACGGCAAGAGCCAGATCCTGCAGACCAGCGGCGCGGCGAAGGTCATCGTCACCGCCGGCGGCGGCCCGACGCTCGGCGTGCACCTGGTCGGCGCGCACGCGGGCGACATGATCGCCGAGGCACAGCTCATCGTCAACTGGGAGGCCGTGCCGAACGACGTGGCCCAGCTGATCCACCCGCACCCCACGCAGTCCGAGGCCATCGGCGAGGCGTTCCTCGCGCTGGCTGGCAAGCCGCTCCACAACCACGGATGACCTGCTATGTGCCCTTCCGTCGCGAGGCACGCGAGCTAGAGTCACAGATAAGCGAAGAAGGAGTTACGGGAAGCGATGTCGGTCTCCGTATCGATGCCACAACTCGGTGAGAGCGTTACCGAGGGCACAGTCACCCGCTGGCTCAAGCGGGAGGGCGAGCACGTCCAGGCCGACGAGCCGCTGCTTGAGGTCTCGACCGACAAGGTCGACACCGAGATCCCGTCGCCGGTGTCCGGCATCTTGCGGGGCATCACGGTCGCCGAGGACGAGACTGTGGCCGTAGGTGCCGAGCTAGCCGTCATCGAGGAGGACGGCTCGGCTGGCGTGGCGGAGGCGGCCGCGCCCGGGCCCTCCGCAGCGCAGCCCGCTGCAGTCCCCCAGGCTCCTGCCGCGCCCCAGCCCCCGCCCCCGGCACCGCCGGCGTATCAGCAGCCAGCCGCGGCCTATGAGGCGCCGGCGGCGAGCTATGACGGGCCAGCCGAGACCTATGAGCGGCCTGCGCAGAGCTATGAGCCCCCGGCCCCGAGCTACGAACAGCCAGCGCCCAGCTATGAGCCCCCGGCCCCGAGCTACGAACGACCCGCGGCCAGCAATGAGCCGCCAGCCGCCAGCTATGAGCCGCCAGCCCAGGCAGATGTCGTGTCCGCCGATCCGCCGTCCGGGTATCAGTCGGTGGCCGCGGCTTACCCGCCTGGCGCCGACTACGACAGCGGCAACGGCCAGGCACCTGCCCCGGCTGAGCCTTCCGACGCGGCAGATGGCCCGTACGTCACACCCTTGGTGCGCAAGCTCGCGGCTGACCACGGCATTGACCTCGCCACGATCGCGGGCACCGGCGTCGGCGGCCGGATCCGCAAGCAGGACGTCCTGGATGCGGCCGCACTCCAACGCGGACCGGTAGCGCCCACCCAGCCTGCGCCTGCCCAAGCGGTGCCCGCTCAGGCGGTGCCCACTCAGTCCGCGCCCACTCAGTCCGCGCCCACTCAGTCTGCGCCCGCACAGGCCGCACCCGCCCAGCCAGCACCGCGCCCGGTGGCCGCGGCCCAGGCAAGCACTGAGTCCGAAGTCGGCCGCCGTCCGGCGATCGTGCCGTCCAGCCTGCGCGGCACGACCGAGCGGATGTCTCGGGCCCGGCAGGTCATCGCACAGCGGATGGTCGAGTCGCTGCAGACCTCGGCGCAGCTGACCACCGTGGTCGAAGCCGATGTCACCGCCATCGCGAGGCTCCGGGAGCGCGCCCGGGCTGCGTTCGAGGCGCGGGAGGGCGTCAAGCTCTCGTTCCTGCCGTTCTTCGCGCTCGCAGCCGTCGAGGCGCTGAAGGTGCATCCGAAGCTGAACGCGGTCATCGACACCGCCTCCGGCCAGGTGACTTATCATGACGCCGAGCACCTCGGCATCGCCGTGGACACCGACCGCGGCCTGATGGTCCCTGTGATCAAGAACTCGGGTGACCTCAACATCGGCGGGCTCGCCCGCAAGATCGCCGACCTGGCGCAGCGGACGCGGGCCGGGCACGTGAGCCCGGATGACCTGTCCGGCGGCACGTTCACGCTGACCAACACCGGCAGCCGTGGCGCGCTGTTTGACACGCCGATCATCAACCAGCCGCAGGTCGGCATCCTCGGCACCGGCACGGTGGTCAAGCGCGCCGTGGTCGTCGAGGACGCGACGCTGGGCGAGGTCATCACCGTCCGCTCGATGGTCTACCTCGCGCTGACCTACGATCACCGGCTAGTCGACGGGGCCGACGCGGCCAGGTTCCTCGTCACGATCAAGGAGCGGCTGGAAGAGGGCGCGTTCGAGACCGAGCTCGGCCTCTAGGCCGGGCACCGCGCACGACCGAAGGGGGCGGGCGGTGCGGGTTGCGATCACTGGCGCGACCGGGCTCATCGGCGGCGCGCTCGCCGAGTGCCTCAGCGGCGACGGCACCGATGTACTCCGGCTGGTCCGGCGGCCGGCTGTCGGCGCCGCAGAGCTGCGGTGGGACCCGGCTCAGGCAGACGGCGGCCTGGCCGCCGATGCGCTCGATGGCGTGGATGCTGTCGTGCACCTGTCCGGCGCGCCGATCGCGTCGCGCCGGTGGACCCCAGCCCGCAAGCGCGAGCTGCGGGCGAGCCGCGTCGACAGCACGGCCGCGCTGATCCGCGCCATGCTTGCGGCACCGACTCCGCCGCGTGTCCTGCTGGCGGGCTCGGCTATCGGGTGGTACGGCAACACCGCCGAGCGGGCCGTCGACGAGAGCGCACCGAACGGCGCCGGGTTCCTCCCCACACTCGTCCGCGACTGGGAGGCGGCCACTGCACCGGCGAGCGCGGCCGGCATCCGGGTCGTCAACCTGCGCTCCGGCATCGTTCTGTCCAGCCGGGGCGGCCTGCTCCGGCCACTGCTGCTCCCATTCCGCCTCGGTCTCGGCGCCAAAGTCGGCGTCGGCACGCAGTACCTGAGCTGGATCACGCTGACCGATCATCTCCGGGCCATGCAGTTCCTGCTGACGCAGGACCTGTCCGGGCCGGTCAACCTCACGGCGCCGGCGCCAGCGACCAACGCGGACCTCACCAGGGCGCTGGCCAGGGCGGTGCACCGGCCCGCGGTCCTCCAGGTACCGGCCGCCGTGGTCCGGCTCGGGCTCGGCGAGCTGTCGGCCGAGCTGCTGGGCAGCTGCCGCGTCGTGCCGGCCCGCCTCGAGGGTGCGGGCTTCACCTTCCAGCATCCGACCATCGGACCAGCTGTGGCCGCTGCGATCGCCAGCTAGGGTCTGGCGCGAGCGAGCCCGTTCCGGGCCAGAACCTTCCCTGCGCCGACGGTCAGTCTGGCGACTGGTTACTGGCGGCGCCGGCCCGAGTCGACTTCGGTGCCGGTCGCGGTGGGCTCGTCGACGCCCGGCACGTGGGGCAGGTGCGACTCGGGCTCAGCGAGCAGGTCGGTCAGCGGGCGGCCAGGCTCCACCCCCACCAGCGGGATCTTGCGCAGCCTCGGCACCGGCCCGGTCATCCCGCGGTAGCGGAGCATCACCGCGTTCGTCATCCGCAGCAGGCGCCGGGCGCCAAGGATGGCGAGCGCGGCCAGCGGAAGCTCGATCAGCAGCGCCGACAGCAGGCTGTCCTGAAAGCCCTTGGTATGCGCATCGAGGACCACGTCGAACCACGCGTCGCAGCACAGCAGCGTCGCCAGCACCACCAGGCAGAGGATCAGGATCTGCCGACGCCGCCACGAGGCCCAGCCGGTCGCCGCGAACGCCGCCAGCAGAGCGATATCAAAGCCGACCCACGCGCCGCGCCAGCCGCCAGACCGGTAGTACCTCGGCAGCGTCGTCGCCAGCACACCGGTCCAGGCCGCGAGGACGATGCAGCAGACCACGATCACGGCGAGGATGATGGCCCGGCGACGATCCCGCGACCTGATGGCCATGGCCTCGCTGTCGATATCGGCCAGCGCACGCCTCAGCTCGAGCCGCTGCTGCGGAGTCATGCGGCGCAGTTCGTCCCTGTCGTACAAGGCACGCACCTCCTGCTGACGCTAGCCGTGACCTGGCGCTGCGCATTCCCGCATTTTGTGCCCCGTTTACCTGCGTCCCAAGCGCCCGAAGATGATCACGGTTTGGCGACCCGGTGCCGTTAGCTCACGCTAACCGGGAGCTCGTCGTAGCCGCGGAGCAGGAACGTCTCGCGGCGCACCGGCTCGCCAGCCGCGGCCAGTTTCGGGAACCGGCGCACCAGGCGCGGGAACGCGACGCTGCCCTCGAGCCTGGCCAGCGCCGCGCCGATGCAGAAATGCGCGCCGCCGCCGAAACTGAGCGGGCCGGCGTCCGGGCGCAGGGGCCGGAAGGCGTCCGGCTCGGCAAAGCGCCGCGGGTCCCGGTTACCGGCGCCCAGCATCGTCATCACAGTGTCGCCGTCGGCCACCACTGCGTCGCCGATCTTTGACTCGTATCCGCGGCGGGTCGTGAGCTGCACCGGCGAGTCGTAGCGCAGCACCTCGGCGACGAACGCCTCGGCAGGCACGGACCCGTCCCGGATTTCCGCGCCCGCCGCCGGCTGGTCGAGGATGATCTGGAGCCCGTTGCCCAGCAGGTTCGTCGTGGTCTCGAAGCCGGCGACGAGCAGCAGTGTCAGGTTGTGCAGCAGTTCGGCGTCAGTCAGCCTGCCGTCGGCGGAGTCCGCGATGGCCAGCAGATCACTGATGAGGTCGTCGCGCGGCTCGGCTCGGCGCCGGGCCGCCAGCCCGGTGAAGTAAGCCAGGAGCTCAGCGGCGGCGGCGTTGATGACGGGCAGGCGTTCCGCGTCGCCGAGCTCGAACACTTCCGCGAGGACGCGGGCCGCCGGCCGGAAGTTCTCCCGGTCGGCCTCAGGGATCCCGATCAGCTCGCAGATGACGGTGACCGGCAGCAGGTAAGCAAAGTCATGCATGAACTCGACAGCCGAGCCCTCCGCGCCGCGGTCGGCCATGGCATCCAGCAGCTCGTCGGCCACCCTGGCGATCGCTGGCTCGAGGCCGGCGACGCGCCGCGCGGTGAACGCCCGCGCGATCAGGCTGCGGATCCTGGCATGCTTTGGGCCATTCAGGTTGAGTATCCAGTCCATGGCCTGCGCAAAGATCGGGTTCGCCCGCCAGCCTGGGAAGCTCTGGTCAAGCTCCGCCTCGTCCGACACGGTGAAGCTCGCATCGCGGAGGACGGCGCTGATCGCGTCGTAGCCGACGACCAGCACGGTGCCGGGCGCGGGGCTGATCGCCTCCCCGAGCTCGTGCAGCGCCGCGTAGTGCGGATAGGGATCGGCCCGGCCCGCAGGCGTGCTCAGGGCGATGAAGATCTGCGTGGCGTCCATGGGCGTTCCCCTCGTCGCGAGCCGGTCGACCTGACGATAAGTACTATCGCGTCTCAGTGTCAAGCTATATCGCGTCTGTTGGCCGTACTGCTGCGAGTTAAGCTGGCGCTGTGCATAGTGAGCTTGTGTTCGCGCGGCTGGGGATGGGCGCCGACGCAGTCGGCTACAACGAAGCCTGGGACCTGCAGCGCCAGGTTCACGATCGGCGCGTGGCGGGCGAGATCCCCGACACGTGCCTGCTGCTTGAGCACCAGCCCGTCTACACGGCCGGCAAGCGCACCAGCCCGCTCGACCGGCCGGTCGGTGATCCTGGGGCACCGGTCATCGACGTCGACCGTGGCGGCAAGATCACCTGGCACGGCCCGGGCCAGCTAGTCGGTTATCCCATCGTCGCGCTGGGCGAGCCAATCGACGTTGTCAGCTATGTCCGCCTGGTTGAGGACGCCATGATCGGGGTGTGCGCTGAGTTCGGCGTGTCGGCCGTGCGGGTCGACGGGCGGAGCGGCGCCTGGCTGCTCGGCGACGGGCAGGGCCGCGACGGGCTGGGCCGCCCGGACCGCAAGATCGCGGCGCTGGGCATCCGCGTGGCCAGGGGCGTGACGATGCACGGCTTTGCGCTGAACTGCGATTGCGACCTGTCCTGGTACGACCGGATCGTGCCGTGCGGCATTCCCGACGCCGCGGTCACGTCGCTGTCCGCCGAGGCCGGCCGCCGCATCACCGTGGCGGACGTGCTGCCGGTCGCCGAGCGCGAGCTGGCCAGGGTGCTGGACGCGACCAGCATCGCAAAGATCACCGGCTTGCCTGCGGCACTCGCCGGGGTAAGCGCGCCCAGCTGACCGGCGCGCTCGCGGCTTACCTGGCTGGGGTTTCAGACTGCGGGGTCGCGGCTGCTGCTGCTGTTGCTGTTGTTGCGGCGAGGCCAGGCCCGGGCCGGAGGCTCGCGGACGCCCTCGCCGCGGTCGCCGCTGCCACCCGCGGCACCGCCGCCGGGAGCAAGAGCCCGTCGAGCTCGTCGGCCTGCACAAATTTCCACTCGTCCAGCTCCGCGGCCTGGAGCCGGATACTCGCCGTGCTCGCCAGGGAGCCGCCGTCGAAGATGAAGAAGACCACCGGCCGCGCCGTCGGCCCGTAGATGTCCTGCGACGGCTGCCAGTCCACCGCTAGCAGCGCGCCGATGGGCTGGTCGATGCCGAGCTCCTCGGTTACCTCTCTCGCACAGCCGGCGCGCGGTGCCTCGCGGAATTCGCAGATCCCGCCGGGCAGCGTCCAGTAGTCGCGGTAGTTCGGCTTGACGACCAGCACTCCCCCGGCGCCATCACCGATCAGCGCGCCCGCACTCACGATCACGCCGGGCAGGCTGGCATGCCAGGTCACCGGCTCGACAAAGCCCTCAGGTGGCAATGCGCTCAGCTGTCCTCGCTCGCGGCCCGCGCGAGGAAGTCGCTGACATCAGCGGCCGGCACCTCGGCCTGCACGCCGCTGCGCATGTCCCGCACCGTCGCCACGCCGGCCTCATGCTCCTGCTCGCCGTAGATCACGACCCAGCGGGCGCCGATGTCACTGGCCCACTTCAGCTGGCTGCGCAGCTTGCCAGAGGAGCCCAGATAGACGCTGGCACGCAGCCCCGCCGTACGTGCGGCGGCCGCGAATCCGAACGACTGCAGCTCCAGGTCCGGCCGCATCACCGTGACGGCAACATCCAGGCGCGGGGCCTGGTCGGCCGCCCGCGGCAGCAGCGCCAGGATCCGCTCGACGCCGATCGACCCCCCGGTGCCGGGCACATCGGGGCCGCCGAGGTGCTCGATCAGGTGGTCGTACCGGCCTCCTGAGCCGATCGACCCGGCCACGCCAGGGGCGACAAGCTCCCAGATCGGCCCGGTGTAATAGCTCAGCCCGCGCACCATCCGAGGCGTGAAGACGATGCGCCCGGCTGGCACGTGGTCCGACAGCAGGGACAGCACAGTGTCGACCTCGTCGAGTCCGGCGGTGCCCTCGTCCGTCTTGGCCAGGGCGATCCGGACGCGATCGACAGAGTCGGGCGCCGTCAGCGCGGTGACGAGCTCTCCGGCCTGGTCCTGACCCAGGCCGCGGCCGGTGAGCTCGGCGACCACCTCGGCGGCCGGGAGCTTGTCGAGCTTGTCCAGCGAGATCAGCACGCTGGCTCCGAGGTCCGGCCGTACCCCAAACGCTTCCAGCAGGCCAGCCAGCACGCGCCGGGAGTTCAGCTGGATGGTGAGCCCAGGCAGGCCAAGCTCGGCCAGCGCGTCGTGCTGCGCGCTAAGCACCTCGGCGTCGGCGAGCAGCGACGGCGACCCAAGCGTGTCCAGGTCGCACTGGACGAACTCGCGGTAACGGTCCTTGCCCGGCCGATCGGCCCGCCATACCGGGCCGAGGGCGTAGCGCTTGTAGGGCATCCGGAGCTGGCTGCCGTAGGCCGCCATGACGCGCGCCAGCGGCACTGTCATGTCATAACGGAGCGCCAGGTCGGCCTCGCCGGTGGCCTCATGCTCGCCGCGCCGCAGGATCTTGAAGACCAGCTTGTCGGCGTCCTCGCCGTACCTGCCGAGCAGCACGTCCACCCGCTCGAAGGCGGGCGTCTGGAGCGGCTCGAAGCCGTACCGGGAGAACACGTCGCGGATCACGGTGAACGCATGCTCGCGCTGCTCCACATCAGCGGCGAGGAAATCACGCGTGCCTGAGGGCGGCTCGAACTGGCTCGGCATGTGCCTATGGTCGCCGATGACGGCCCCGTTCGTCACATCGGCCCGCCGGCCGGCAGGTGACTCAGGCGGTTCGGCGCGTGCCGACCAGCAAGGAGTTCGCCAGGTCAGGCAGCACTACCTCGGTCCACGTCAGGCTCCGCTGGCCGGCGAACAGGCTCCGCTTGATGTCGAACTGGCGCAGCGACGAGTCCGCCGGCAGCGCGAGCACGGGCGTCACGTCATCCATGACGATGCGGCCTCCTGGCTTCAGCATGCCGCAGAGGGCGGCGAAGGCTGCCGCGTCCCGGACGCCGCAATCGGCGAAGATGAGGTCGAAGGGAGCCTGCGCCGCCAGCACCGTGCCCGCGTCACCGGCCAGCACCCGGATCCGGGCGTCGCCGGCGAGCAGCCCGGCTGCCGCCGCGGCCAGGCCCGGATCGAGCTCGGCCGTGACCAGGGTGCAGTCGGCCGGCATCGCGCTGGCCAGCCAGGCGGCGCCGATGCCCGCGCCAGTGCCGAGCTCGGCGATCACGCCGCCGCGGCAGCCGGCCGCCAGCATCGCCAGGAACCGGCCCACGCCGGGCAGGCACGCCGATGCCCGGTCTGGGCCCGCCTCGTGCCGGGTCAGCGGGAAACCCGCCTGCCGCGCAACGGCATACGCCTGGCTGACCAGCGACGGCGTGTCCTCGCTTTCCTCGGTCACGGTGATCCTTCCTCAGAGTGGTCCGCAGGTCACGTCCGGCGGCGGTAAGCGCGTACGGCCAGCGGCGCGAACACCACCAGGATGCCAAGGGCCCAGAGCATCGACTCCGCCGCGTTCACTGCAACCGGGCCGCCGTCCATCAGCCCGCGGCACGCGGCGGCGAGCAGCGTCATCGGGTTCGCCTTCGCGAACGCCTGCAGCCAGCCGGGCATCGTCTGGATCGGCACCAGCAGTCCGCTGGCAAACACGATCGGGAACATCGCGGTGAACCCGAACGTCTGGACGCCCTGCGGACTCTTCACCAGCATGCCGATCAAGGCGGAGACCCAGCACATCGCCATCGCGAATGCCAGCACCAGCAGGCAGCCGGCCACCGCGGCGAGCGGGTTCGTCGTAATGCGGAAGCCGAGCACCATGGCGAACCCGAGCGTGACGACGACCGAGATGACATACCGGGTGACGTCGCCCAGGATCGCACCGGCGAGGGGCGCCCAGCGCGCGATCGGCAGGCTGCGGAACCGGTCGAAGATGCCCGCGGAGATGTCCTGGTTCAGCATGAGCCCCGTGCCCAGCGTCGCGAACAAGACTGTCTGGACCAGGATGCCCGGCAGCACGTACTGCAGGTACTTGTGCGTGCTGCCGTGGGCGATCGCGCCGCCGAAGACGTACGTGAACAGGAGCAGGAACATGATGGGCTGGAGGCTGAGCCCGATCAGATCCTCGGAGTTGGTCCTGATCTTCAGGACGCTTCGCCAGGTCAGCGTGAAGGAGTTCCGCAGGCCTGCCACCGCGCTAAGCCGCCGGGCTGGTGCGCGTCGGTCGAGAGTCGCCGTCGTCATCGGGTCACCGTCTCCGGGATGTCAATGGCGGCCACGTCCGGCCCGCCTGCCTTTGCGTATGGGCCTGCATCGTCTCGGGCTGCACCGTCCTGGGCCGCGTCGTCTTGGGCACGGTGCCCGGTCAGTGTCAGGAAGACCTCGTCCAGGCTGCTCTTGCGCATGCTGAACTCGGCGAGCTCGATGCCGCTCTCATCGAGCTGGCGCACGATGCCGGGCAGCATGGCGGCGCTCGGCACCTGGGCGGTGATCTGCCGGGCCCCGGGCTCGGTGACCAGGTCATCGCCGGTCCAGCTCGCCAGCACCGCCGCGACGTCGCCCAGGCGGCTGTGATCGGCCGGCACTACCTCGAGCACCTGTCCCCCGACCTTGGCCTTGAGCTCGTCAGGCGTGCCGGTCGCGATGACGCGACCGTGGTCGATGACGACGATGTCGTCAGCAAGCTGGTCGGCCTCGTCCAGGTACTGAGTCGTCAGCAGCACCGTCACGCCGTCGGCTACCAGCAGCCTGACCATGCCCCACACATCGCTGCGCGCCTGCGGGTCGAGTCCCGTGGTCGGCTCGTCGAGGAACAGTACTTGCGGGCGGCCGACCAGGCTGGCCGCCAGGTCCAGGCGACGCCGCATGCCGCCGGAGTACGTCTTCACCGGGCGCCCGGCGGCCTCGGACAGCTCGAACCTGGCGAGCAGCTCGGCCGCCCGCGCCCTCGCCGCTGGCCGGCTGAGACCGAGCAGCCGGCCGATCATGATCAGGTTGTTCGTGCCGGTGAGGCCGTCATCGACCGACGCGTACTGGCCGGTCAGGCCGATGAGCTGGCGCACTCGGTGCGCGTCCTTCACGACGTCATAACCGCCGACCTCGGCGCGACCGCCGTCCGGTAGCAGCAGCGTGGTGAGGATACGCACGGCGGTCGTTTTGCCGGCCCCGTTCGGGCCCAGCACGCCGAGTACAGTGCCAGCCTCGGCGGACAAGTCCGCGCCAGCCAGCGCGGTGGTCTTGCCGAAGCTCTTGACGAGATCCTCGGCTCTGATCGCTTCCGTCACTGCGGTGCTCCCGTTCACATCGCGGTTAGCTAGCGCGGTCAAGATATATCGCTTCACGCGGCGAAGACAAGATATATCTCTAAACTGCGGCCGAACGCCTCGGAACAGATCCTGACCAGCGGGCCCACGCAAACGCGTGTGCGTCCGGTACGAAGAGTTCGTACCGGACGCACACGCGTTTTTGGTATCGCCCGATCGGGCCGTCCGCGAAACGGACTTACCGGGTATACCGGAGTCGGCTCAGCCGGTTGGCCCGGCGGTCAGCGTGACAGTGGCGGTGTGCGTCTGGCCGAATGCGTCAGACCAGGTGATCGACACCTTGTCACCGGGGTGGTGGCTCTCCATCATGGTCTGGAGCGCGGAGCTTGAGGCGACCTGCTGACCCCCGACCGAGAGGATCGTGTCGCCACCGCCAAGGCCCGCGGTGGCCGCTGCGGTACCGCTGACCACGCCCTCGATGGGCACGCCCGAGCTGGTCTGGCCGAGGCCGCCCGCGCTGGGCGGGGCCACCTCGACACCGAGGAATCCGGTCGCGCCAATGTGCACGGTGGTCGACGCCTGGCCCGCCTCGATCTGGTCAGCGATCGAGATCGCCCTGTTGATCGGGATGGAGAACGCCGTCGTCGTCATCGACGCTGTCGTGCCAAAGCCGCCGGAGTTGCCCGTCGACGCCGCCGTGTCCATCCCGATGACCTGGCCCTGCTCGTTCAGCAGCGGGCCGCCCGAGTCTCCCGGCTGGATGTTCGCGTTGGTCTGAATCATGTTGGTGAGGTGCTCCACGGTCCCCGAGCCCTCGTCCTGCGCGTCGACCGACGCGCTGACCGTGCTGATCTGGCCGGTCGCCACCGACGGGGTGCCGTCCTTGCCGTCCGCGTTCCCGAGCGCAACCACCTTCTGGCCCGCCGTCGCGGTATCGGAGTTGCCGATCGTGACGGTGCTCAGCCCCGAGGCGCCGTTGAGCTGAAGGACGGCCACGTCGTTGCTGTCGCTGTACCCGACGACCCTGGCGGTGTAAGTCCGGCCGTTGCCGATATCCCTGACCTTGATCGAGGTTGAGCCGGCGACCACGTGGTTGTTAGTCAGAATCTCGCCCGTCGGAGTCAGCACCATCCCAGTGCCCTCGGCGGTCCCGTGCTGATACCCCAGCGTCGAGATGACGTCCACGAGGCCCGGGTCTGTCTGGCTTGTGACTTGTGCCGTCGTCAGGGTGGTGCTGCTGGAACCAGACGTCGCCCAGGCGGTCCCGCCAGCGGCGATGGCCACGGCCGCCACACCGGCAGCAGCCATGAGCGTCCGGCGGGACCTGCGCTTCGTGGGCCCGGATGCTGCGTGCGCAGGGCCGCCGTAGCCGCCTGGCATCCCCGGCGCAGGCCACATGGCGGGCGGCGGTGGTGGCGGCGGAGGCACGGCGCCGTACCAGGGCTGACCGCCGTAGGAGGGCTGACCGCCACTCTGGGGCTGGCCGCCGTACTGGGGCTGGCCGCCGTAGGGAGGCTGGCCGCCGTTCGGGGCCTGGCCGCCGTAGGAAGGCTGGCCGCCGTACGGGGGGTGCGGGGTCTGCTCCGCCCCGTCGGTGTGCTCGGTATTCGGAGTCTGCTCGCCATCTTGGCGCTGCGGGCCATGCTCGGTGGTCATCAGAACCTGTCCCCTCGGAAGCCTCTGCTACGTCGCTTCGCTGTGCGTACAGTTAGATACTCGGGCTGGGCGCTGAGGCACCCCTTGCGCGTTCCTGACCGTTACCTGCCGATCGATTGAGCCCAGCCTGCGGGTTCCCTGTGGATTTCGTCAGGACAGCGATGCACGTGCGCCTGGCCAGCCGTAATAGGCTGAATCCGTGGTACTAGCACCCGAAGGCCGCCGGCTGCTCCGGCTCGAGGCTCGCAACAGCCAGGTCCCGATCGAGCGCAAGCCGCCGTGGATCAAGACCAGGCTGCGCACCGGACCGGCGTACACCGAGCTCAAGCAGCTTGTCCGGAGCGAGGGACTGCACACGGTCTGCGAGGAAGCAGGCTGCCCCAACATCTTCGAGTGCTGGGAGGACCGCGAGGCGACCTTCCTCATCGGTGGCGACCAGTGCACGAGGCGCTGCGATTTCTGCCAGATTGCGACCGGCAAGCCTGGACCGCTGGATACCGACGAGCCCAGGCGCGTTGCTGAGTCCGTGGCGGCCATGGGTCTGCGCTACGCGACTGTCACCGGAGTAGCCAGGGACGACCTGCCAGACGGCGGCGCCTGGCTGTACGCGCAGACTTGCCGTGAGATCCATCACGCCGTGCCGGGCTGCGGCGTGGAACTGCTGATCCCAGACTTCAACGCCGATCCTGACCAGCTCGCCGAGGTGTTCTCGGCCAAGCCAGAGGTGCTCGCGCACAATCTGGAGACCGTGCCGAGGATCTTCCGCCGGATCCGGCCCGGGTTTCGCTATGAGCGATCACTGCAGGTGCTCACGATGGCCAGCCAGGGCGGCCTGGTACCCAAATCGAATCTCATCCTCGGGATGGGCGAGGACCGCGCCGAGATCAGCCAGGCCATGGCAGACCTGCGCGCAGCGGGCTGCGAGCTCCTCACCATCACCCAGTATCTGCGGCCGTCAGTGCGTCACCACCCGATCGACCGGTGGGTCCGGCCCGAGGAATTCGCGGAGCTGGCCGAGGAGGCGACCGAGCTCGGCTTCGCCGGGGTTCAGTCCGGACCGCTGGTTCGCTCGTCATACCGAGCAGGCCGGCTGTACCGCCAGGCAATGGAACGGCGCGCCGGCCCGGTATCCTCGCCATCATGGTGAAAAAGTCCGGCGCTGAGCCGACGAACCCGACCGACCCCGCATCGATGGGGCGGATCAAGCAGATCCGCATGGTCGCGGGCATCGTGCGCAAGGGAGACCCCAAAGCCCTGCCCCTGGTCGCGCTGGCTGGCCTTGGCACCGCGGCCATCGTGATCCTGATCGGCTTCTTCGTCGGCCTGATCTACCTGTTCATCCCGCTTGGCATCCTGACCGGGCTGCTGGCAGCGATGGTGCTGTTCGGCCGGTTCGCCACGGCGGCACAGTATGCGGCGGTAGAGGGCCAGCCGGGCGGCGCTGCGGCGATCTTGCAGAGCCTGCGCGGCGGCTTCACGACCACGCCGGCCATCGCCGCCAATCGCAATATGGACGTGGTGCACCGCACCGTCGGCAAGCCGGGCGTCATCCTCGTCGGCGAGGGCTCGCCCAGCCGGCTGCCAAGCCTGCTGGCAACAGAAAAGAAGCGGATCGCGCGGATCGCCAACCAGGTCCCGATCTACGACTTCCAGGTCGGCGACGCCGAGGGGCAGATCCCGATCCGGCAGCTGAACAAGAAGATCATGAAGCTGCCGCGCAACCTTCGCGGCCAGGACGTCGCTGACCTCAATTTCCGGCTCGGCATGCTACCGCAGCAGCTCCAGATGCCTAAGGGGCCGATACCGCGCTCGGCGCGCATGCCCAAGGCGCCCAGGCCGCGGACGCGCTAAGCCTGGCGGCCTGTTAGCCCCGGGCGGCGACTGCTAATTGCGAACGACGACGGTTCCGGCCGCCTTGTCCTGGAGTCCGCGCAGGTCCCGGTCCATGATCATGGCCGGCACCACGAGCATGAGCAGCAGCGTGCGCGGCAGCGCCCAGAGGCCCACCGGGCGGCGATCGAGCCGGACCACCCGCAGCCCGAGGAGCCGCTTGCCGATAGTGGTCCCCGTTAGCGCCGTGAGCAGGAAATCTTCGACGCCGAACACTACGGGCGTCCAGAGCCTCGGCTCCGTGAGCACGCTCGCGCCGTGAGCGCTCTGCGAGTGGTAGAGGAACGCGATGGCGATGATGCTGCACGCGAGCCAGTCGATCGCCAGTGCGCCGAAGCGCCTGCTCCAGCCTGCCACCGAGCCTGATCCGAACTCCGGCAGCCCGTAATTCTGCCCGGGATAGAACGCGCCGTTGGCGGCCGCCTGCTGGTTGCTCACGGAGCTAAAGGTATCCGGTGCCCCCGTGCTGCCAACACCGTGCTGCCAACACGGGGCTGCCAGCACGGGGCGGCGACCCGGCGCTTGCATCGATTTGGCATCGTGGAGGTATTGAGGGGTCCTGCGTAACACCGGCGAAACATAGGGGACACGGCCAGGAAACTGTCCGGCGATAGCCTCACAATCGCCCCTGGCAGTTAGCCCTGCGGTTAGCACTGCGCCCGCGGCAACCACCGCGGCTGCGCCTAAGGAGAGCTGATGTTCACAAGCGGCGATGAGGTCCTGCGGTTCATTGAATCCGAGGGGGTGCAGTTCGTCGACGTGCGCTTCTGCGACCTGCCCGGCACCGTACAGCACTTCACCGTGCCGGCCGAGACGTTCGATGCGGACGTCTTCACCGAGGGCCGGATGTTCGATGGCTCGTCGATACGCGGCTTCCAGCAGATCCACGAGTCTGACATGCTCTTGCTGCCGGATCCGACCACCGCGGTACTCGACCCATTCCGGACACACAAGACGCTGAACCTGACCTTCTTCGTCCACGACCCGCTGACCGGCGAGCCCTATACCAGGGACCCGCGCAACGTCGCCCGCAAGGCCGAGGACTACCTGCGTGGCACCGGGATCGCCGACACCGTGTACTTCGGGCCGGAGGCCGAGTTCTACATCTTCGACTCGGCGCGGTATCAGACCAGCTCGAACGAGGGCTTCTACCATATCGACTCAATCGAAGGCGCCTGGAACACCGGCCGCGAAGAGGAGGGCGGCAACCTCGGTGCCAAGCCCGCCTACAAGGGCGGCTACTTCCCGGTCCCGCCGATGGACCACTACACCGACCTGCGCTCGGAGATGGTCCGCAAGCTGATCGACTGCGGCATCACGGTGGAGATGCAGCACCACGAGGTCGGTACGGCGGGGCAGGCCGAGATCGACATCAAGTTCGACACGCTGTTGACCATGGCCGACAAGCTGATGCTCTACAAGTACGTCGTCAAGAGCGTGGCCAGGGCCGCAGGCAAGACCGTGACCTTCATGCCGAAGCCGCTGTTCGGCGACAACGGCTCGGGCATGCACTGCCACCAGAGCCTGTGGAAGGACGGCGCGCCGCTGTTCTACGACGAGGTCGGCTATGCCGGACTGTCCGACACGGGCCGGCACTACGTCGGCGGCCTGCTCAAGCACGCTCCGTCGCTACTGGCCTTCACCAACCCGACGATGAACTCCTACCACCGGCTGGTGCCCGGCTACGAGGCGCCGGTCAACCTGGTCTACAGCCAGCGCAACCGCTCTGCCTGCATCCGGGTCCCGATCACGGGCCCGAACCCGAAGGCGAAGCGGCTGGAGTTCCGCGTCCCCGACCCGTCAGCCAACCCATACCTGGCCTTCGCCGCCATGATGATGGCCGGGCTGGACGGCGTGAAGAACAAGATCGAGCCGCCCGAGCCGGTCGACAAGGACCTGTACGAGCTGCCGCCGGACGAGGCCAAGGCGATCCCGCAGGTGCCGGGCTCGCTGGAGGCCGTGCTCAACAACCTGGAGGCCGACCACGAGTTCCTGCTCGAGGGCGGCGTGTTCACTCCAGACCTGATCGAGACCTGGCTGGACTACAAGCGGTCCAATGAGATCGACGCGATCCGGCTGCGCCCGCACCCGCACGAGTTCGAGCTCTACTACGACGTGTAGGGGTCTTTGGGCGCCGACCTGGCCAGACTCCGCGGCGGCCAGGTCAGTGCCCTCAGAAAGCCCGCGTGATCCTGGATTGAGGGCCACGTCAGCGCCGAGAGCGGGTCGCGCCTGGGGTTCTTGACTAGGCGGAGAGCTCCTCGGGGCAGATGGTCTGCGCCAGTGCGCCGCCTAGCAGTCGGCTGGCAGGAGTTACCGAGACCTTGCCGAGGTCATATCAGACCGGCCATGACGGCGGCGGAGTGATGTAGGCCGCGAGGCGGGCGACGCCCTCGTCGTCGATGGAGGCTCGCAGGACCGCGTCGGCCGTCGCGAGCTGGTCACGCGTGACCCGAGCCGCTACAGCACGATTGAGCTCGGCGATGACCTCGATGATCGCCTCGGCGTAGGCGCGGCCGGCTGAGGTGAGGATCACCTTCAGCTTGCGCGCGTCGTCGGCATCAGCCTGCGTGCTGGCGTAACCCCGTTCCTCTAGCCCGCGCACGACCTTGCGCGCGGCCTGCCGGGTCACCCCCATTGGCACGCCCAGCTCACCCACCGAGGCAGGACCGCGCCGCAGTCGGCGCAGCGTGGCGGCATCGGTGAGCCGGTAGTCGGCGAACCCGCGGTTCTCAAGCTCAGCCGCCATCCGGTGGACCCAGCTCTGACGGGCGAGCGCGAGCAAGTCGCCGAAGCGGTAGGCGTTTGCGTTCGTGGTCACGGACCCGTAGCGTAGCAAATATGCAACCAGGTTGCGTACTTACCGCGGCGTGCGGTCGGCTGATCGCAGCTACTGCGGCAGCACTGCTCCTCGCCGCCGCGATCGCCGGCTGCGGCAACCACGGAGCGGCAGCCAATGCTGGCACCCTGCGCCCCCCGTCGGGAACGTCGGGCTGCGGACACCACGAGGCCAGCGGGTCGCTGCAATACAACCTCACGGTCAGCGGTCACCGGCGCACCGTGATCGTCCACGTCCCGGCCGGCTACACCGGCGAGAGCAAGCTTGCGCTGGTCCTCAACCTGCACGGCAGCGAGAGCACAGCCAGCGCGGAGGAGCAGTTCAGCGGCATGGACGCTACGGCCGGTGCGGATCACTTCATCGTCGCCTACCCGCAGGCCCTGATCCTGGACGGAGCCGGCTACGACTGGAACATCCCCGGCGAGCCCATGGTCAACGGGAAGTACCCGCCCGCCAGCGCGCCCAGTGATGTCACGTTTCTGACCACCCTGGTCCGCGACCTCGCGGGCCGGTACTGCATCGACCTCACCCGGGTCTACGCGACCGGCGTCTCCGGCGGCGGCCGGATGGCAAGCCAGCTCGCCTGCGACGCCAGCAGCGTCTTCGCCGCGATCGCCCCGGTGGCAGGCCTGCGCTATCCAGACCCATGCCCGGCTTCCCGGCCGGTTCCGGTCATCGCCTTCCACGGAACCGCGGACACCATCGACCCGTTTGGCGGGTTCGGCCTCGGCTATTGGACCTACTCGGTACCGACGGCGGCGCACCTGTGGGCCAGTCACGACCATTGCGACGCGAGCCCGCAGAACACCTCCGGACACGGCTACCGCCTCACCCGCTACACAGGGTGCTCCGGAAGCACGCAGGTCGAGCTGTACGCGATCACCGGCGAAGGCCACGAATGGCCAGGCGGCCCAGCGATGCCCTCAGCCATCACCAGCGTCCTCGGCCCGCAGCGCGACGCGGTCAGCGCCAACGCGCTGATGTGGGACTTCTTCAACGCTCACCCGCTGAGCTAGCCGACTCGAACCCCTGGCGGGGGGTGCCGAGCTGCGCGGCGAATGCGTGCAGCTGGGTCAAGAACCTCCCCTGGTGTTGCATCTTGCAGGCGTAAACAGTCACGTCATCCTCACTCACCAGAGCTGGCCACTGCGCTCACCAGCACGCAAGCCGATCGTTAGGCCTACGTCGGCTGATGCTGGTAGAACGGGCCGGAGCCCTTGCTGAAGATGAGCGCGATCGCGGCCAGCCCTACCAGCCAAATCAGCAGGGCCATGATCAGCGTGGCGGTACCGTGCGCTAGGGAGAACGAGATCAGCAGGTCCACGGTGTTGATGCCGAAGAACCCGGCCGAGATTGCCCTGGCCCAGCTTCGTCCGCTGCGGTTCGCCCAGGCCATCCAGAGCCACAATCCGATGGTGATCGCCGCGCCGACAATGAGCGGCAGGGTCCGAGCGGCCTCGGCCGTATGGAGCTGCGCTGTGGTGTAGTCAGGGTGCGCCCTGAATATCGCCGACCGCAGACTGCCGATCGTAAGCACGGCCACAATGATGGCGAGCACCTCAAGCGCGGCGCCGGCGTACATCAGCCGGACTGCGCTGAGCACAGCGCGCGGCGGCCGCACGTGCTCAGGCTCTTCGCCGGACATCGCTGCTCCCCGCTAGCTACAGGGAAGTCTAATGCTGAGCCGCCGCTCAAGCGAGCGCGAAAACGGATTGGTGCTGGCGGTGCCCGCAGGCCGATACCGCGTGGCCGGCAGGGCCCCCGATGATCCCCCGACCACCTGTGCTGCCCCCCGGCGCACAGGTGACAGGCTCGCCTGCCGAGGCGGGCACCGCCCAGCTACCTCTCCGATACGGTGGCGCGCTTGCCCCTGATTGTCCCCCCGCGTGTCCGCCGCCGATCTAGTCCTAGTGGACCGCACGCCTGTGCAGCCCGGCTGCCGAAGGTGTGTGCATGACGTGGAGGATTGCGCCGCTGCCCGCCGACCGGCACGCTGGCCGGGTGAGCTTCAGCGCCGACCCCGACGCCGTCCAGATCACGGCCAACCTGCGCGCGGCCGGATCGGCGCAGCGGGCCGCCAGCGAGCAGAACTATCTCAAGAGCACGCTCGAGTTCAGCGGTACGACAGTCCCGGCCACGCGGGCGATCGTCACCGCGTGGCGACGCGCCCATCCGGACCTGACTGGCTCCCGGCTGACCGGCCTCGCGGCCGCGCTGTGGGACGGGCCGCTGTTCGAGTGCAAGCTGGCCGCCGTCATCCTGCTCACGGACCGGCGCGGCCTGCTCGAACCGCATGACGTGACATTGATCGAGCAGTTCCTCCGAACCTCGGGCACCTGGGCGCTCGTCGACAGCCTGGCAGCCGACGTCATGGGGTCGCTGGTCGAGCGGTTCCCCGAACTGCTGGCCACGCTTGACCGCTGGGCTGCCGATGACGACTTCTGGATACGCAGGTCGGCGATGCTGGCGCTGCTGGTGCCGCTGCGCCGCGGCGAGCCGGCGCAGTTCGAGCGCTTCGCCGGCTATGCCGACGCGATGCTGGCCGAGCGCGAGTTCTTTATCCGCAAGGCCATCGGCTGGGTGCTGCGTGAGACTGCCAAGCGCCAGCCCGAGCTGGTCAGCGCGTGGCTCGGCCCGCGCGCAAGCCGGGCTTCCGGCGTCACCATCCGGGAAGCAGTCAAGTGGCTGCCCGCCGATCAGCGCGACGCCCTGCTGGCCGCTTACCGGGCCCGGAATGCGGGATAAAGCGGCAGTTCAGGTGCCTGCCAGCTGTTTGTCGCGGCGAGCAGGAACCGCATCAACTTGGCGACGGCCGGGAGTTCGCCGACGGGCTCTAGCTCGGCCGCCAGGACCTGCCAGCGATACCGCATGAGCTGCCGGGTATGCGGCGACTCGGCGTCGGGGTTCATCGGCACGTCCGCGGACAGCGACCGGCGCAGCAGCCAGGAGGTCGAGGACAGGGTCCATGCTGCCACCGCCAGCCGCATGCCGGGCTCCCACACGGCGTCGTCGGCCAGGTCTGGCCAGACCAGGCTCGCCTGCGCCCGGTAGGCGTCCTCAGCCGCAGCACCCAGGTCGGCCGGGAACCGGAACACGCACCAGCACGTGCTGAACGGCATCCGGATGTAGGCAGCGTCCAGGAAGGCCGAGTGGTACCCAGCCTCCTCGAAGTCGATGAAGCGGATCCCGTCGCTGGTCAGCAGGTTGTTATCCGGGCAGACATCGCCGGGCGAGAAGACCGCGTGCCGATCAGTCGAGACAGCAGCCGCGATGAGAGCGAGCTCAGCGTCCAGCCCGGCGGGCGGCGAAACCCCGACCTTCGCCGCCTGCGCCGCAGCCGCCAGGACGCGGCCAGGCAGGCCGACTCCGTGCCGCTCGTCCGGACGGCCAGCCAGGTACCGCGCTTGTGCGGCCTCGAACGCCGGTCTGCGCGCCCGCGCCGCGACGGACAGCTGGCCGCAGGCGGCGGCCCACGCCAGCAAGGCAGCGCGTGCTGCCGCCGCCGAGCTGGCCAGGAGGGTGTCGGCCAGGCTGCCGCCCGAGCCGAGATCGGACATGACCAGCGTCCGGCTGCGTTCGTCGACGGCGAGCAGGCCTGGCGTGAGCCCGCTGCCGGTCGCGATCTCCAGTGCCGCTGCCTCGGCCGCGAAGCTGCTCGTGCCCTCCGAGGTTGCCGGGTAGGCCTTGACGATCACTGTGCCGTCGGCCGGGTCCTGGCACCGCAGCACCATGGACCAGTCGCCGCCGCCCGGCATCTCGACCGGCTCCGCCAGCGGCCTGCCCAGCGCTGCCGCTGCCGCCGCGACCACCTCCGCCGCCTGCGGCACCGCGGCTGCGGCCTGCTCGAAGTCCTCCGCCACGCGGCTGTCCTCGCTTCCCGGCGGCGGCAATACAGCACACCCCGTTACCCGTAAAAAATCCGCTCCATCACGGCCCGAGCCTGCCGCGCCGACCGGCGCCAGTCCTGGGCGAGGTCCTGCGACCCGTCGGGCGGATAGCCGAGCACCCTGGCGACGACGGCCAGATCGACCGGCGAGGTGGGCAGCGTATCGGACGGGCGCCCGCGCACTAGCATCACCGCATCCCGGATTCGGCTGGCCAGCAGCCACGCGGCGGTGAGCGTCCGGGTGTCGGCCGCGGAGATCAGGCCGGCGGCAGTCGCCGCAGCCAGCGCCGCCGGGGTCCGCGTCGTGCGCAGCTCCGGTATCGCTCGTGCGTGCCTGAGCTGGAGCAGCTGGGCGACCCATTCCACATCGGCCAGCCCGCCGGGCCCTAGCTTCAGGTGCAGGCCCGGCTCTACGCCACGCGGCATCCGCTCGGCTTCCATCCGCGCCTTGATCCGACGGATCTCCCTGATGGCCGCCTGGTCGATCCCGCCGTCGGGATACCTGATCTCGTCAGCCATCGTCATGAACGCCGCGCCGACGTCACTGTCACCGGCGACGAACTCGGCTCGCAGCAACGCCTGCGCCTCCCACGCCACCGACCACCGCCGGTAGTACGCCCGGTAGGAGGCGAGCGTACGGACCAGGGGTCCCTGCCGCCCCTCGGGCCGCAGGCCAGCATCGATCACCAGGGCCGGATCGGGTCCTGGCCGGCTCAGCAGCGCGCGCACGTGTTCGGCCAGGGCGTGAGCGGCCCTGGTCGCCGCCTCATCGCTCGCGCCAGGTACCGGGTCGTGCACGAACAGGACGTCCGCGTCGCTCGAGTAGCTCATCTCGTGCCCGCCGAGCCGTCCCATCGCGATCACTGCCACACGGGTCGGCAGCGGACCGCTGGCGCGTTCGGCGTCGGCGACCGCGGCGCGGAGCGTGGCCGCGATCGTCACCTGCGCGACCGTCGTCAGCGCCGCCCCCGTCGCCTCGATGCCAGCGAGGCCCAGCACGTCGGCCGCCGCGGTCCGCAGCAGCTCCCGGCGGCGGATCGCGAGCACGGCGCGAGCGGCGTCGGCCGCATTATCGTGCCGCCGGGTGGCCGAGGCCGCCTCCGCGAGCAGTTCCGCCGCCGGACGCCCAGTCAGCTGCGCGTCGTCGCCGAGCATCGCGACAGCCTCCGGCGCCCGCAGCAGCAGACCGGTGGCGTACCGGCTCGAGGCCAGCAGCCGGGCCATCCGCCGCGCTACGACGGCGTTGTCACGCAGCAGCCGCAGGTACCACGGTGATCCGCCGAGCGCCTCACTCACCTGCCGGAACGCCAGGAGGCCAGCGTCGGGCTCGGGCGCGTCCGCCAGCCAGCCGAGCAGCACGGGCAGCAGCGTGCGCTGCATGGCCGCCTTTCGCGACATGCCAGCAGTCAGGGACTCGATGTGCCGCAGTGCCCCGGCCGGGTCGGCGAATCCGAGCGCCTCCAGCCGGTCGCGCGCCGCCTCCGGAGTCAGCCGGGTCGCCTCGCCGGGCAGCCGGGCGACCGCGTCCAGCAACGGACGGTAGAACAGCTTCTCGTGCAGCTGTCGCGCCTGGCTCGCGTGCAGCCGCCACTGCGCGGCCAGCGCAGCGGCCGGATCACCGGATCGGGCCAGCGCCTCGGCGGGATCGGTCTGCATCCGGATCAGCGCCCGGCCGATCTCGCGCAGGATCCGGGGATCTTCGGGCAGCCGGTGCGTGCGCCGCAGCTGGCGGAGCTGGACCAGGTGCTCGACCCGGCGCAGGAACCGGTAGGCCGACGCCATCGCGGCCGCGTCAGCCCGGCCGACGTAGCCACCTGCGGCGAGCGCTGACAAGGCCCGGAGCGTGGCCGGATCGCGCAGCGACTCGTCGGCCCGGCCGTGGACGAGCTGGAGCAGCTGCACGGCGAACTCGATGTCACGCAGACCGCCCGGACCGAGCTTCAGCTCCCGGCCAGCCTCGGCGGCCGGCAAGCTTGCGACCACTCGCCGCCGCATCGCCTGCACGTCGGCCACGAAGCCGTCCCGCTGGGCAGCCTGCCAGACGAAGGGGGTGACGGCGGCGAGGTACTGCGCGCCGAGCTCAGCATCGCCGGCGGCAAACCTCGCCTTCAGCAGCGCCTGGAATTCCCAGGTCTTGGCCCACCGCTCGTAGTACGCCTTGTGGCTGGCCACCGTGCGAACGAGCGGGCCATCCCGGCCCTCCGGCCGCAGATTCGCGTCGACGGGGAAGAGCGGTCCTTCCGGTGTGCTTTGCGTGCACACCCGGATGAGCCCGCTGGCCAGCGCCGTCGCCGTGCGGAGCGCGGCAACATCAGGGCTGGCGGTGTCGTCGCCCGTGCCGCCCGCCACGAAGATGACGTCGACGTCGCTGGCGTAGTTCAGCTCCCGCGCACCGCACTTGCCCATCGCGATGACGGCCAGCCGGGCGGGCGCCGAGCCCGGCGGCAGGTCAGCGCGGGCTATCGCCAGGGCAGCGTCCAGGGCCGCCGTCGTCAGGTCGGCGAGCCCGGCCATGGTGTCCTCGAGCGGATCCGCGCCGGTCAGGTCCCTCGCCGCGAGCTGGAGTAGGCGCCGGCGGTAGGCGATCCGCAGCCGGGTAGCCGGATCACGACCGTCGACCAGCGCCAGGTCCGCGACCGGCCCCGGTCCGCCGGCAGCACCGGCGGCGTCCTGGCCGCCGCCCGCGCCGACCGCGGCCAGCAGGTCGGCTCGCAGGTCCCCCGACCCGCTCTTAGCAGGGAACGGGGTGTCTTCAGCCAGCAGTCGCCAGTCCCCCGGATGCCTGGCCAGGTGATCACCAAGCGCCGCGCTCGCGCCGAGCACGCTAATGAGCCGGTCCCGCAGCCCGGCATCGGTGCGCAGCGCCCGGCGCAGCTCCGTATCCGGCGCGATGCGGGAGAGGCCAGCGAGCGCGAGGTCCGGATCAGCGGCGGATGCCAGCGCCTGTAGCAGCGGCCGGTCGGGGCTGCCGTCCTCGGGATCGCCGGCGGCGGTGTCAATGCCGAGCCCGGCCAGCAGCTGCTGAGCCCGCGCGGTGTCGGCGAAGCCCATGGCCGCGAGCTGCCCGGCCAGGGTCCCGCGCGGCATGCTCACCCCAGCACGTTAGCCAATCGCGGCCAGCTTGGGCGCCCCCGTGTACCGGTCAGAGCACGCCGATGTAGCGGTCGAGCTCGAACTCGCTGACGTGGCGCCGGTACTCCTGCCATTCCTCGCGCTTATTGCGGAGGAAGAAGTCGAAGACCTGCTCCCCCAAGGTCTCGGCCACGAGCTCGCTGCTCTGCATGACGGTGATCGCCTCGGACAGGTTCTGCGGCAGCGGCGCGATGCCCAAGGCGTGCCGCTCGGTCGAGGTCAGCGCCCAGACGTCGTCCTCAGCGCCGGGCGGCAGCTCGTAGTCGTTCTCGATGCCCTGCAGGCCGGCCGCGAGTATGACGGCGAACGCCAGGTAGGGATTGCAGGCCGGGTCGATCGAGCGGAACTCGATCCTTGTCGCGTTGCCCTTGTTCGGCTTGTACATCGGCACCCGGATGAGCGCAGACCGGTTGTTGTGTCCCCAGCAGATGTAGGCGGGCGCCTCGCCGCCGGCGCCGGCGATGCGCTCGGTGCCGCCCCACAGGCGCTTGTAGGAGTTCACCCACTGGTTGCATACCGCGGTGATCTCGGCCGCGTGGCGCAGCAACCCGGCGATGAACGCGCGGCCCACCTTCGACAGCTGGTACTCCCCGCCCGGCTCGTAGAACACATTGCGGTCACCCTCGAACAGCGACATGTGGGTGTGCATGCCCGAGCCCGGATGCTCGGTGAAGGGCTTGGGCATGAACGAGGCAAACACGCCCTGCTGCAGCGCCACTTCCTTCATCGCGAGCCGGAAGGTCATGATGTTGTCGGCCGTGGTCAGGGCGTCGGCGTAGCGAAGGTCGATCTCCTGCTGGCCGGGCGCGCCCTCGTGGTGGCTGAACTCCACCGAGATGCCGAGGCCCTCCAGCATCGTGATCGCCTCGCGCCGGAAGTCGTGCGCGATGCCGTGCGGCGTGTGGTCGAAGTAGCCGCCGGCGTCGATGGGCCGCGGCCGGGCACCCGGCTCAGGCTTCTCCCGTAGCAGGAAGAACTCGATCTCCGGGTGCGTGTAGAAGGTGAAGCCCAGGCGCGCCGCCCGGGCCAGCGCTCGCTTGAGTACATGGCGGGGATCGGCGTAGGACGGGTTTCCGTCGGGAGTCATGATGTCGCAGAACATCCGGCCAGTCCCGGCCGAGTCGTTGCCGACCGGCATGAGCTGGAACGTCGACGGGTCCGGCTTGGCGAGCATGTCCGCCTCGTAGACGCGGGCAAAGCCCTCCACCGCCGACCCGTCGAAGCCGATGCCCTCGGCGAAGGCACCTTCCAGCTCGGCCGGCGCCACGGCGACTGACTTCAGGTAACCCAGCACATCGGTGAACCACAACCGGACGAACCGGATATCACGCTCTTCGAGCGTGCGCAGCACGAACTCTTCCTGCCTATCCACCGACACAGTGTGGCCGGCCTATGTTTCCTGCTTGTTACTGAGGCCTATTACTGGGCCGTACTCCAGGGCGCCTGCTACTGGCCGTCGTACTCGTCGTGGCGGCGCCACCATGGCCCCGTCTCGTTGCGCCCGCGTGGCGCGCGGTCGAGCCACTGGTACATGCCCCACAAGCCATCCAGGCCACGCGCGTAGGCCGAGTAGGTGTGGTAGACGACGCCATCCTCCAGCACGAACGCGCTGATGCCCGGAGACTCAAGGCGATACGTCGCCCAGTCCGTTCCGGTGGGGCCGGCCATCGCGGCGACCCAGGGATCGTCCGGGCTGGGCTCCTCCGCCGGCCGCCAGTTGCTCGCCCGGAAGTTGTACTCGATCGGTCCGGCTTCTTCCTGTTCCCTGCTGTGCGCCGCCTGGAAGTCGAAATTGAAGTCGCTGCCAAGCGACGAGGCCCAGGGGAAGCTCCAGCCCATTCGCTGCTTATACGCCTGCAGCTTGGCCAGCGGAGCCCTGGACACCGCGCAGAGCGTGACGTCGTGATTGGCGAGGTGGACAACGGAGCCGTCGAAGCCATCGGCGATCGCCGAGCAGGACGGACAGCCGCCGCTGTAGTCGGGGCCGAACATGAACTGGTAGATCAGGAGCTGGGAGCGGCCCCCGAACAGGTCGGCGAGGGAGGCCATGCCGTCGTCCGTCTCGAAGCTGTAGTCCTTGTCGATCCGGACCCAGGGCAGTTCCTGCCGGCGCCGGGCGAGCTCGTCGCTGCGCCGCGTCAGCTCCTTCTCAGCGTCGAGCAGTTCCAGCCGGGCACTGAGCCAGTCCGCGCGTGTCCCGGTCTTGTGACTAGTCATTGCTTCTCTCCTTCGTGGGTTGTGAGCTGCGGGTCGTGAGTGCGGTCACATCGCCGGCGTGAGCCCGGGAATCGACGCCGGCGCGATGATGATCAGCAGTCCGAGGCCGACGATTGCCAGCGCGATGGGCAGATCGATCGCGACTCTGGCGGGCAGCAGCTTCTGCGCCAGGACGACACCGGTAACCACTGCCATCCAGGTGATGCTCATCATGCCCAGCGCCAGCAGGATCAGCATCAGCCCGATACTCGAGCCGACGCAGCACAGTCCGAACTGGAAGCCGGAGCGGGGATCCTCGCGGCAGCGCCGCCGGCAGGCCCGCTTGACCGGCGTCAGCTCGTAGCAGCCCGCCGCGATGACGAGCGCCCCCGCGGCGACCGACCCATGTGGCCGGTAGAGGAAGTACACCGCGACGCCGACCAGCGCCCAGACCGCGATATACGACAGGACAAAGGCCGGCACCAGGCGCAAGCCGTCGCTGGCCCTAGCGCGTCGCAAGGCAGCCGGGAGCGCGCCTGGCAGCATCATGGCGGCCATCATGGGCACCCACAGCGCAGCAAAGAAGGCGAACGAGCCGAGGCGCGTGGCGACGCCCATGTTCATGCCATTCATCTGGCGGACCGAGATGATCCAGCATCCGGCGGCCAGCCCGAGCGTCGCCGCCAGGGCCACGGTCGTCGCGGCCGCATTGGGCCGCAGCCCGGTGGCCAAGGTGTTGTCACTCATCTGTACCTCCACGTCTCGCGGTGCCGGAGCGCGAACTCACCGACTGAGGCGGTCCCGGAGCGCGTCAAGCGGTCCGTCCCAGTCACGGGCCAGCGCGGCGAGGAACTGCTGGGCTAGCTGCATCGGAGCGGACCGGAGCCGGTAACGCACCCGGCGCCGCTCGCCTGGCTCGGCCGTCACCAGGCCCGCGTCGGTCAGTAGCGCGAGGTGCTTGGCGATTGCCTGCCGCGAGATCGGCAGGCGCGCGGCCAGGTCGGTGGCCGTGGCGGGACCGCCCGACGCGAGCGCCGCCAGGATGGCGCGTCGGGTGGGGTCAGCCAGCGCGACGAACACTTGCTCGGCGATCCCCTCGATATCAGGCGGCATCGAGGTAGTCGACCAGCTCGCCAAGCTCGCTGGCCCAGCCACTGGTATTGCCTTCGTACGCCGTCCGGTGGGCGTCGTCCGGCAGCTGAGCGAAGCCGGACTCGACCACGGTCAGCCGGGTGCCCTGGCCAACCGGCACGAGCGTGAACTCGACGTACGTGCGGCGCGGATCGTCATCGGGCAGGCCGTAGATGTTCCAGGTGTAGCCGAAGACCGTCGGCTCTTCGACTCGCTCGACTCGCATGTCAGCGGTGTGGTCACCGCCAAATGTCATCCGCGCCGAGCCGCCGGGGCGCAGGTCGATCATCGCCTGATCCCCGAACCAGCTGGCCAGGCCCTCGGCAGTGGTCAGCGCGGCCCAGACCGTTGCCGGCGGGTGAGCGATCTCGATGACACGCTCGATGCGATCAGGGAACGTCATGGCAGCCTCCATCAGATAGCAACTGTTCGGTTGCTACATTATGGCAACCGAGCAGTTGCGTCAAGCAGACTCGGAGATTGGGGCACGGGCGGCCGCGGATGTCGGCGATGCGCACCAGGCCGCTCCGATTAGGCTGAGGAGGTGGCGCAGCTTCGGATCGGGCTCGCTCAGGTCAACGCGACAGTGGGTGACCTGGCGGGCAATAGCGACAAGGTGATCGAGTGGACCATGCGCGCTGCCGAGCAGGGCGCGCGCATCGTTGTCTTCCCAGAGATGGCATTGACCGGCTACCCGGTCGAGGACCTTGCCCTGCGCAAGTCGTTCGTGGACGCCTCCATCGCGTCGCTGCACGGGCTGGCGCGCAACCTGGCCGCCGAGGGCCTGGACGGCGTCGCCGTGGTCGTGGGCTACCTGGACCGGCGCTCCGGCCAGCAGCCGCGCGTCGGCGTCCCGGCCGGAGCGCCGCTGGATGCCGCCGCCGTCCTGCATGGCGGCGCTGTCTCGATCACGTCTGCCAAGCATCACCTGCCCAACTACGGCGTGTTCGACGAGTTCCGTTATTTCGTGCCCGGCGACACACTGCCGGTGTTCCGGCTGACCACGGGCGGCGGCGACCAAGTCGATGTCGCGGTCGCGATCTGCGAGGACCTCTGGCAGGACGGCGGCCCGGTCGCCGTCACCCGCCAGGCCGGCGCGAGCCTGCTCGTCGTGCCGAACGCCTCGCCCTACGAGCGCAACAAGGATGACGCCCGGCTCGACCTCTGCCAGCGCCGCGCCCGCGAGGCCGGGACCGTGCTCGCCTATGCCAACATGGTCGGCGGTCAGGACGAGCTAGTGTTCGACGGCGACTCGATCATCGTCGCGGCCGACGGCTCGCTGCTGGCCCGTGGCCCGCAGTTCGAGGAAGCACTCGTCCTCGCCGACCTTGACCTGCCCGCCGCCAATCCAGGCCTGCCCGCCGGCCGGCAACGCGCCAACGCTGCCGACGGCACCACGATGACCATCGAGCGGATCGAGCTGGCCCCGCTGCCCGCGCCCGAGCCCGACGCGCCGCTCGCCGCCCCGATGGTGTGGCCCCGGCTGCCGGATCTCGCCGAGATCTATGGCGCGCTGGTGCTCGGTGTCCGCGACTACGTCCGTAAGAATGGCTTCCGTTCCGTCATCCAGGGCCTGTCCGGCGGCATCGACTCGGCGCTCGTCGCGACCATCGCGACCGACGCGCTCGGGCCCGACCGGGTGCACGTCGTGCTCAACCCCAGTCCCTACTCCTCCGAGCACTCCGTCGCCGACGCCGAAGACCTGGCCAGGCGCCAGGGCATCCACGCTCGCATCATCGCGATCAAGCCGATGATGGACGGCTTCGCTGCCGGACTGGATCTGCACGGCCTGGCCTACGAGAACCTCCAGGCCCGGATCCGGGGCACGATCTGGATGGGGCTATCCAATGAGGACGGCCATCTGGTCCTGGCCTGCGGCAACAAGAGCGAGCTCGCGACCGGCTACTCCACGCTCTACGGTGACTCGGTCGGCGGCTTCGCGCCGATCAAGGACGTGCCCAAGACGCTGGTCTGGGCCCTCGCCCGCTGGCGGAACGAGCAGGCAGCCGAGCGCGGCCAGACGCCGCCGATCCCCGAGAACTCGATCACCAAGCCGCCAAGCGCCGAGCTAGCGCCCGGCCAGCTGGACACCGACTCGCTGCCGGATTACCCCGTCCTCGACAAGCTGCTCGACGACTACGTCGAGAAGGACATGGGCTCGGCCGAGCTCGTCGCGGCAGGCCATGATCCCGCCCTCGTCGAGCGCGTCATCCAGCTCGTCGACCGGGCCGAGTACAAGCGCCGCCAGTATCCGCCAGGGCCGAAGATCAGCGCAAAGAATTTCGGCCGCGACCGGCGGCTGCCCATCACCAGCCGCTGGCGCGAGCCCCGGCTCGGCTAGGGCGCCCGTCCGCGGTCAGCCGGGCGCGCTGTCGACTGTGCCGTGCTCGATCGCGCCGACGAGCTGGGCGTGATCGCGCGCGTTCTGGTCGGCGTACCGGCGGGCGAACCGGCTCATCGCAGCCGTGAAGCCCGGACCCTGCCCGAGGTAGGCGTCGATGGCGACCGGATCCCCCGTACGGGCATGCGCGCGCGCAAGCGTGTCGCCGCAGGCGGTCGCAAATTCGGCAAGGCGAGGAGCGATCAGCTCCGTGGTCGGGATGATCTTCATGTCACGGAACTGCCGGACGTAGTAGTCGTGGCCCCGCAGCGATCCCCAGCCGACGAAGATGTCCGTCGCGCTCTGCACCAGCCTCTTGCCGCTGATCACCCGCTCGCCGTGGCTGCCGTACTGGCTCGCCTTGGTGTGCGCCTCGTACACGGCTGGTCCAGCCTGCTTCACCTGGAGGAACAGCGGATCGGCGCCAGACCGACCTTCGAGCAGGACCAGGTAGACGCGCATGCCGACACTGCCCACGCCGACGACCTGCCGGACAGTATCGACCTCGGTGAACCGGTCGAACAGTGTCCGCCGGTCCGCTTGAAGCGTGAGCCGGTACTCAGCAAGGAGCTGGTCGACGAGCTCAGCCTGCTCGTCATCCGAGATCGTCACCCGGAGCGGAGGATCTACAGTGATCCGGGGCCGCCCGTGCGCCATCGTCGTCAGCCTGGCGAACGCGCCGCGACTTGTGCGGCGCTCGCGTTTCTTCTCGATGTGGATCGATATCCGCCCACGGTCAGCCGGCTCGAAGTAGCGCATGAGGCCCTCAACGCGCACGCCGTCGTACCAGATGTCGAGCTCAGCCGTTCGGGCGTACCGGCGCATGCGCCTGCGGTAGGCCTCGACTCCGGCCGTGACCGCGGCGGCGGCCCTGGCCGAGCTGATCCGGTTCTCGCGCGCCGCCACTACCAGACTCGCAGCGAAGCGCTTGACGTCCCACTCGAATGGTCCCGGCAGGGTTTCGTCGAAATCGCGCAGGTCAAACGACAGGTGCCGCTCGGGTGTCGCCCACAGGCCGAAGTTCAGTACATGCGCATCACCGCATAGCTGCACGATGAGTCCGCTATCCGGCTGGGCGGCCAGGTCGCTCGCCATGACCGCGGCAGCGCCGCGGTAATAGTTCCACGGCGAGACCGCCATGCGGTGATGCCGGATCGGAGTCAGCTCAGCAACTCTGATCTGGTTCTGGGCCAGGATAGTGGCGAGCGCGTCGTGTCCGCGGTCAGCCTCCGACCAGTCGCCGAGGCCACCCCGACGGGCCTTCTGCCGAGCAGCCCGCCCCGATGCTCGCCTCTCGTCACTGGTCGCGGCCAGGTCAGACAGGCGACAACTCGTGCTACTAACGGTCATAGTCCAGTTACTCTACGCGTCCGTCCGGTGAGCGATGCGGCGCGATACGGTCGTGTCGTGAGTATCACGATGTGTGTCTTGCTCTGGGCGCAGCCGGACGCCGACGATGCGCTGATCGCCTATGAAGATCGCGTCCTGGCCCTCGTTCCGGAGCACGGCGGCAGGGTGCTGAATCGCGCGCGGAGCAGCGGCGCGGACGGGCAGCCGCTGGAGATCCAGCTGCTGGAGTTCCCGTCCGCCGCCGCCCTTAGCGGTTACATGACCGACAGCCGGCGGGTAGTTCTCGCCGATGACCGCGACCGGGCCGTCGCGAAAACCGAGGTCATCAACGTCGACCTGATCGGGCCTGGCTAGTGCAGTGACCGGCTGCGCTCCCTACAGCTCGATCGTCGTGCCCGGCACGAGGAAGGTGGCCGGACCGGAGGCGGCCGGGGCCACGTTCAGCAGGTTGGTCAGCAGACCTGCGCCCTTGCTGTTCAGCAGGGCGTCGTGAATCCAGTACCCGCGGTCTGGCGCGACCGTCCGGATGTAGTCGGCGAGTTCGCTGAACTTCAGCCACGGCGCGCTGACGGGCACCAGCAGCGTCGGGATCTTGTCCTCCGGCACGGTGAAAGAGTCACCGGGGTGGAAGATCTCGCCGTCGATGCCGAAGCCGGTGTTCGGCACGATCGGGATGGCCTGGTCGAGCAGCGCGTGCTTGGAGCCGTAGACGTGCACGTCGAAACCAGCCGCGTCAAAGGCCTCCCCATGGTGCACAGCGCGGACCTGGGTAGCGAAGTCGGCCAGCTGGCCGGCCACGCTCTCGCTGGCCCACAAGCGCAGGCTAGGGTCGGCGGTCAGCGCGGCGCGCACGGCCTCCTCGTCGAAATGATCGGGGTGCTCGTGCGTGATGAGCACGGCGGCGGCCTCGGCGAGGACGTCCGGGCCCGCCCAGATGCCGGGGTCGACGACGAGCCGGGCGCCGTCCTTCTCCAGCCGGACGCACGAATGACCGAGCTTCGTGAGCAGCATGAGGCGAGCGTACCGGTCAGCGTGCGGCCAGGCCGCGCAGGAGTTCCTCCACGACTCGCTTCGCATATTTCGCGTCGGTGTGTCCGTGACCGTACATGCTGGCGAGCACCGCACCATTAAGAAGGAACGTGGCCGCCTCGACATCGGTGTTTTCGCGCAGTTCGCCGGTGGCCACGCCGCGGCGAAGCACGGACCTGACGACCTCGCGGCGTGGCTGCACGACCGTCTCGATGTACTTGGCCATGAGCCGCGGGTAGCGCGCGCCTTCTCCCTGCAGCAGTGCGAACAGCCTGGCCCGGCGCGGGTCCGCCGCGTCCCGGCAGATCGCGTCCAGCAGCGCGACCAGGTCGGCGCGTACGGACCTGCCCTGCGGCACCGGCAGCGGCGTGGCCAGGCCGGCGATCGCGTCGACGAGCATGTCCTCCTTACCGGGCCACCTGCGGTAGATCGTCGCCTTGCCAACGCCGGCCTTGGCCGCTACCTGCTCGATGCACAGCGCATCCGGGCCGCACTCGGCGAACAGGTCGAGCGCGGCCGACAGAATCGCCTGATCGGCCCGCTCGCTGCGGGGCCGGCCCGGACGGCGCGGCTCGGGCGGCAGGCCGGCGACCGGGCTATCTGCGGGCTGCGCAGGCACTACCGCGGTTGGATGGCGGCTAGGCATCGACGGCTCCCGCGATGACGTCCGCCGCCCCGGCAGACGGCACCGGCGTTGCGGCCACCGGACTGGCCGGGACCCGGCCCGGCATCCAGATCGCCACCGCTACCGCTCCTGCCGCCGCGATCAGGACGGAGATCAGCGCCGTCACGTGCATGGCCGCCACGAACGATGAGCTCGCCGCTGTCATCAGCCGCGCTCCCGCCGGACCGAGATGTGCGGCAACGACCTGCGTCTGCGCGATCGAAACGGTCGCACCCGGCCGGGCGGCGGCCGGCAGAACGGTCAGGAAGGGCTGCAGCCGGGCCCGGTAGACCTGGGCAAGCACAGACCCGAGTACCGCGACGCCGAGGGCCACTGCCACCTGGCGCGAGGTGTTGGTGATCGCTGATCCGGCGCCGCCGCGCTCGCGCGGCACGACCGACATGACGCCCTCGGTCGCGGCCGGCATGACTAGGCCCATGCCGGAACCCTGGACCAAGAACGTCAGCAGGAGTACCCAGGCCGGCGTGCTCGTGCCGAGGAAGTGATAGCCGACCAGCGCACAGGACATCACCACCAGGCCGCTGGTGCACACAGCCTTGGCGCCGAACCTGCGGACCAGGCGCGCACTGCGGGTCGCGAACAGCAACTGGCCGACCGCCAGCGGGATCGTCAGCAGCCCGGCGTGCAGCGGGCTGTAGCCACGGACGTTCTGGGTGTAGAAGCTGATGAAGAAGTACACGCCGCCCATCGCGAAGAACACCAGCGCGATCGCGGCCGCCGCGGACGACAGCCGCGGATCGCGGAACAGCCGCACATCCAGCGACGGGTGATCGGTCCTGGCCTCGTGCCAGCCAAACACGGCCAGCGCGACCAGGCCGGCCGCCACCGGTCCGAGGACGTCACCGCGCAGCCAGGAGCCGGTGTCCCCGCCCTGGATGATCCCGTAGACGACCAGCACCAGGCCGGCCACTGACAGCAGCACGCCCGGGTAATCCACCCGGCCGGGGCTCGGGCTCCTGGACTCCGGGACTAGCACGACGATCGCGGCGATGCCGATCGCTGTCAGCGGAACGTTGATGAGGAAGACCGAGCCCCACCAGAAGTGATCGAGCAGCAGTCCGCCGGCGATCGGGCCGATGGCAATGGCCACGCCGACCGCCGAGGCCCAGATGCCGATGGCGCGGGGGCGCTCTTTCGGGTCGAAGACGTTGGTGATGATGGACAGCGTCTGCGGCATCACGGCGGCGCCGCCGAGCCCCATGGCCGCCCTAGCCCAGATGAGCTGATCCGGCGTCTGCGAATACGAGGAGACCAGGGAGGACAGGCCGAACAGGGCCATGCCGATGATCAGCATCCGCCGGCGGCCGATCCGGTCCCCTACGACGCCGAACGTGAACAGCAGGCCGGCGAAGACCAGCGTGTAGGAGTTGATGGCCCATTCCAGCTGGCTCTGACTGGCGCCGAGCCCGGACCGTGGTTCCGCGATGGTCTTGAGGGCAATATTCAGGACCGTGTTGTCCAGCACGATCGCGGTGAGGCTGATGATCAGGACGCTGAGGATGATCCAGCGGCGCCGGTGAACTGCCGTGGTATCCATGCCTGCCCTCGGGAAGCGCGCGCCCGGTCCCGGACGTTCTGGCTAATGGCCCGCCGAATAATCGATACGAGACAAGATCGTATCGCAAATCGGGGCATCGTTGCCAGACTCCGCCACGCGGTCCTGGCGGGCGAGACGAGGCGGAACGTGCCCTGGTCACCAGTCGGCTGGCCGTGCAATCATCAGATGGTCCGGGGACGCCACAAGGGCGCAACGAGACGCGGAGGATGCTATGACTGCTGACCAGGGCCGCCAGCTTGCGCCCGTCACCTCAGCCACCCCAGCCACCCCAGTCACGCCAGCCAGCACAGCCAGGACGCCAGAGCCCCTGTACGGCGGCCAGGCCGGCCGCCGCCTGACAATCCACGACATCGCGGCGGCTAAGGCCCGCGGCGAGAAATGGCCCATGCTCACCGCCTACGACGCCCTGACCGCGTCGGTATTCGACGCGGCCGGCATCCCCGTCCTGCTGGTCGGCGACTCAGCCGCCATGGTCGTCTACGGCCACGACTCCACTATTCCGGTCACCGTAGCGGAGCTCATCCCGCTCACCTCCGCCGTGGTCCGCGGCACCAGCCGCGCCCTCATCGTCGCTGACCTGCCCTTTGGTTCCTACCAGGCCTCCCCCGCCGCAGCCCTCGAGACCGGGATCAGGTTTCTGAAGGAGACCGGGGCGCAGGCCGTCAAGCTCGAGGGCGGGTACCGCGTCGTCCGCCAGGTCGAGGAGCTGGTCGCGGCCGGGATCCCGGTCATGGCCCACCTGGGCCTCACTCCGCAGTCAGTGAACGCCTTCGGCGGGTACAAGGTCCAGGGCCGCGGCGAGGACGGCGAGCGGCTCCTGCACGACGCCAAGTCACTCCAGTCGGCCGGGGCCTTCGCCGTCGTGCTCGAGTGCGTGCCGGCTGAGCTGGCCGAGCGCGTCACCGCGAGCCTCGAAATCCCGACTATCGGCATCGGCGCCGGGCCGCACTGCGATGCCCAGGTGCTGGTCTGGCAGGACATGGCCGGGCTCTCGCCGCGCACGGCCAAGTTCGTCAAGCGCTACGCCGACATCGGCGGCGTGCTCCGCGACGCGGCCCAGGCATTTGCGGCCGACGTGACCGGCGGCAGCTTCCCGACACCGGAGTACTCCTACCGCTAACGCGCCTGCGGCACGCCCGATAGGAGGACGAGCCGGTCGCCAGCCTCCAGCGTGCTCGCGCCCGGGTCGTCCAGCGGCAGCACCCGGCCGGCGCGCAGTAGCGCTATCACGCCGGCGCACGCCTGCGCGGCCGGGCGGCCAAGCTCGCCCGGCGCGGCGGGGCGCTCGGTCAGCTCCAGGCCGCGCCCGCGGTCGAGTAGCTGCGCCATGACCTGCGAGACGCCAGGGTCGATCGTGGCCAGTCCGAGGAGCCGGCCAGCCGCGTCGGAGGACACGACGACGTGGTTAGCCCCGCTCTGGCGTAGCAGCGGCTCGTTCTCGGACTCGCGGACCGCGGCGATGATCGTCAGGCCGGGACTGAGCTGCCGCGCTGTGAGCGCTATCAGCACGGCCGTATCGTCGCGGTCCACGGCGATGACGAGCTGCTCGGCCGTCTCGATCTGCGCACTGGCCAGCACCGTGCGCCGGGTCGCGTCGCCCGTGACCCCGGACAGCCCGGCGCTGTTGCTCTCGGCGACGACCTGCGGTATCCGATCCACAACCACTAGCGATGTCTGCGGCACACCCGCCTCGCGCAGGGTCAGCAGCGCGCTGCGCCCCTTGGTGCCGTATCCGACCACGACCGTATGACCAGCCATCCTTGATCTCCATCGCGCGACTCGGAAGCTTGCCCTGGTCCGTTCGGCCAGCACCTCCAGCGTGGTGCCGATCAAGACGATCAGGAAGATGACGCGGATCGGGGTAATGACCACGGTATTGACCAGGCGGGCCGACGAGCTGACGGGAACGATGTCGCCGTAGCCGGTCGTCGACAGCGTGACCGCCGAGTAGTAGGCGGCGCCGAGGAAGTTCAGCGGCTGGCCCGGCCTGGCGAAGTCCTTGTAGCCATAGCGGCCCAGGTACACGATCGCGGTCGAGAGCACGAGCAAGCCCAGCGCGATGGCCGCCCGCTGCAGGACGGCAATCAGCGGTCCGGGGCGGCGCGATGGCAAGCTGACTGCCGGGCTGTGCGGACCCTGGCCGGCCGCGGAATCGCCCATGCGTGCTCGGTCCGTCACAATCAGTGACCTTACACACGGCTGGTCAGACGTCGGTGATGCGGATCCCGGCGTGTGCCTTGTAACGACGGTTGATGGACACGAGGTTCGCCGTCAGCGCCTCGACCTGGCCGCAGTTGCGTAGCCGGCCGCCGTACACGCCGCGCATCCCGGGGATCTCTCCGGCGAGCGCAATGACCAGGTCGGTGGCCGCGCGGTCCTCGCCCAGCACCAGCACGTCGAGGTCCATGCTGTCCACGTCGGGATCCAGCAGGAGCTGCGCCGACACGTGATGGAACGCCCCGACTACGGTGCTGCCAGGCAGCACCGATGCGGCCTGCTCGGCGGCGCTGCCCTCCGGCACGCCGATGGAGTACGCGCCGCGTGCGTCGAACCCGATCGGATTGACGCAGTCAATAACGATCTTGCCGGCCAGCGGTCCGGCGAGCTCGCTGAGCAAGTCCGCGTGGCCATCCCAGGGAATCGCGGCGATCACGATGTCCGCCTCGGCGGCAGCCTCGTGGTTCAGCCCGCCGGTCAGCAGCGCACCGCCGCCAAGGTCGGCCACCGCTGCCTTGGCCCGGCCAGCATCACGCGAGCCGATGATGACCTCGTGTCCCGCCATGGACAGGCGGCGCGCGAGCCCGCGGCCCTGGTCGCCAGTCCCGCCGAGGATGCCGATCACCAGACCAGACAGGTCGTCAGGGCGGCTTGTCTGCACGGGGCCAGTGGGGTCAGCCGTCATGCGCACGATCCTGCCAGATGTGCGCGCGTCCGGCACTGCTGGCCGCCGGTTCGCCTCGCAGCGGACCGTTCGGTCCGGCACCATGAGGACTATGAACGCCGACCAGGTCGCCACGCTGCAGGCGCTGCTGGCGCCCACCGGCTGGCTGGAGCGCACGTCCTCGTTCGCGCGGGCACTGCGGCGCAGCGCCCGGACGCCGAACGGCCTGCTCATCGTCGGCACCGCTGACGACGAGCCCTGGCACATGACCGCTCATCTCGCGGACGAGAGCAGCTACGCGGGCATACCCGAGCTCGCGCCGACCCTGGTCCGGTGGGCGCCTGCGCCCGACGCGCCCGCGCACCTGTCAGTCGGCATCGACCGGCTGCGCGCCGCCACCCGGGCCGAGACCCTGCTGGTCGTCAGCGGCCAGGCCGCCCCGGCCGAGCTGCTGGAACGCGTGCACGACGTGCGCCGGGCCGGGGCCACTGTGTTCGCGCTCGATCAGGACGACCCCGAGCTGGACGAGCTGGCGCACGAGTCGCTGCCTGTCAGCGCAGCGACCGCGCCGGTCTCGTTCGACGCGGCGCAACACCTGGTGAGCTCGTCGATCGCCGCAGCTTCCCGCACCACAGGGTCCAACGCCACCGGACCCTACGACCGGCGACTGCGGTCCAGGCTCGCCCGCCTGCTCGATGCCGTCAGCGGATCACCGGGCGACTAGCCACGGTCGGGCTGGTCGGTCCCCGGCTCCTGCTGGCCCGGCGTCGCGTCGGGCTCGTCGCTGGTCTCGGCCTCGCCGCCGATGCCGACGGAGACCCGCTGCTGCGGCGGCGGCTCGGGCCGGCGTCCGTCCAGCTTGCGGATCCCGTAGATGGGCGGCGGCGCCATCTCGGCGAATTGCGCGATCGCGGTGCCGACGATGGTGGACTGAACGACATGATCCTTCCCGAACGGCACGATCGGGCACCTGCGCTCGGAGATCTGCGTCTCCATCTCGCGCACGACGACGCCCTCTGCGCCCATCCGGACCAGGTCGAGCTCGAGCTCGTTTCTCGCATCGGTGCGCATCTGCCGGACAAGATAGGAGTAACCGTCAACTTCCACGTTCCCGGCCGTAAATCTGGTCTGACCACGGGTCAGCCAGTCATCGTGCCGGTAGCCGACGGCAACCCCCATGGCGAGGCCCACCGGCACCCAGCCGTGCGCGACTAGCTTGGTGAAATCCTGCCCGGACAGGTCGGAGGCAAAGGGCTGGGCCCGGCTCGTCACGCCTGGCGCCCGCACCGCGGTGCCGATCGCGCGGAACTCCAGGATGTCCTCGTCGTCCCCGAACGGGCCGACGGTCAGGTGCACGCCAATGATGCCGAGGCCGCCAAGCGCGGCGCACTCTGCGGTCATCCGGCTGATCGCGGCGCGACGGGCCCGGTACAGCGTGGCGACGAGCGGCCTGGCCGCCCCGATCGCCGCGGCGCCAACTGGGGCTACCGCCCCGGCGGTGATCCGGGGCCCGCTGCCGGGCGGACGGTAGGCCGGGGTTCCTTCGCGGCGGTAGACGGCCAGCCCGTACGGGCACTCCTCGTCGCCGGCGTCGCCGACGTTGAAGACGGCGGCGCCCAGTACCTGCCCCGCGGGCTGGAAGCCGACCCGGGAGATGGCGGCGAACTCGTCGACCGCCAGCGTGGAGCCCCAGGTGCGGGTCTCTCGCATCTCGTCGAGCCGGGCAGCGGCCGCCGGCGGCACACCCTCGGCCGGACTATCGCGACCAGGCGGGCCGTCCGTCGCCATCGGCCTCAGGAGTCCAGGCTCAGGACCATCGTCGGCGTCTGGATGATGTGGTCCTCGCGCAGCGGCCGCACCGCGGTGCCGATCGCGAAGAACTCCGTGGTGTGCGATCCCCAGGTATGACTGTGCTGGCGAAGCTGCACGCCGACGATGCCCTCGGCTGCGAGTTCCTCAGCCTCGGCCTGCATGCGGGACATGGCAAGCTCGCGCGCGTCGTAGAGCGCCTGCGTGAACTGCTCGAGCTCGACGTTGCGGCCGATGTTGCCCATCTTGCTGCCGAACCGCTGATGCGCGATGTGATAGACGCACGTGCCCATCACCATGCCGAGTGGCGCGTAGCCCGCCCGGATGAGCGTCCAGAAATCCTGCCCGGACAAGTCAGAGGTGAAGGGCATGCCCTTGTTGTTGCGCCAGTTGGTCACCCCGCCACCGCCAGCACCTGGCTCAGCCACGACCGCGGTGCCGATCGCGATGAACTCGGCGATGTCCGCGCCGAACTCCTTCAATTCGACGTCCAGCCGCACGCCGACGATGCCGTCGGCTCCGAGCGCTTGCGCTTCGGCTTCCATCCGGGTCATCGCGAGCTCGCGGGCGTGGTACATCGCCGTGGAGAGCACGTCCAGCTCCTGGCTCTGGCCCCACTTGCCGAACTGAAGCCCGACGTGGTAGATCGAGCTGCCGAGCACCAGGCCGACCGGGCGGAAGCCGACCTCCCGGACCAGCAGGAACTCGTTGACGGACAGGTCCGAGGTGAAAATCGAGCCCGGCTGTCCGGGCCGCAGCTCGGCCAGCCTGCGCATCGCGTCTTGCGGTACTCCCAGCACCTCAAGATTGGTGCCCTGCTGGTCACTCATTGCGCTCCCTCAGATTGAGTCTTACTTTCTCGCAGCTGTTGTTGCAGGCAAGGGCGTCTCATGGGCCCAGCCGGACCCGCGCGGCCTGTCGCCGCTGCGGGTCGAGTGACATGATCGCCAGCGGCGGCGGGGGGGCCGCCCGCCCCCCGAAGCGCGCGATCGCCGTGCCGACGATCGTCGCCTCCAGCACGTGGTCGCGGCGCCCTTCCTGGACCGGGCACTCATGCTCGCCGACCCGGATTTCCATCTCCTGGAGCACGACGCCGTCGGCGCCGTGCCGGGCGACATCCAGGGCCAGCTGGTGACGCGCGTCGTGGCGGGTGGCGTTGACCAGGTCGGTATAGCCCTGCACCTCGGTGTTGCCGGACCCCCACCGGGTCTGCGTCACCGTGACCCAGTCATCGTGCCGGGCCCCGATCGCGATGCCGAGCACCAGTCCGGCAGGCACCCACCCGGCCATCAGGAGCTTGGCGAAGTCCTGCCCGGACAGGTCGGAGGTGAACGGCTGGCGCAGCGTGACGGCGCCGGGCGCGCGCACTGCCGTGCCAATTGCCTTGAACTCCAGCCCGCCCGCCGGGAAGCTGCCGATCGTAAGCCGGACGCCGACGACGCCGTGACCGCCCAGTTCCTGGCATTCGGCGGTCATCCTGGCGATAGCCTGCCGGCGCGCCTCGTACATGGTCCGCACGAGCGGGGCATACGACCCGAGGGAGCCGCTGCCGGAGGTCGCGGTCACGGTGCTGTACGGCACGGCACCGTAGCCACCCAGCCGACCCACGCCGTAACCGGCGCCGTAAGCAGGGCAGCTGTAGCCGCCGGTATAGCCAATGTTG